>SLGC01000225.1 GCA_007123885.1 Bacteroidales bacterium
AATTAAAAATCATTGCAATAATCCTTTTTTTTTCTTAAATTTAATAAAAAGGACTTTTCCCCCTTAAAGCCTTCCTGTTAATTTTTGTTATTAATCTAATTTGTGGCGATTATGAGAATAAACTTTACTCTTTTTTTATTACTGGTATTGATCTCCCCGGCAAATCTGGTTGCCCAGATCTCAGAAAAAATAAGTTTTCAGGCGGTCGTTCGTAATGCCGAAGAGGACCCGGTAAGGGAACAGACTGTGAGTATAAGGATAAGCATACTTCAAGGCAGTGCAGATGGCGATATTGTCTGGAGTGAAACCTTATCAGTTGCAACCGATGCCCATGGAGTGGTTGCATTTGAATTCGGGAATGAACAGATTGGGGATATAGACTGGGAGAACGGCCCCTGGTTTATCAGAACCGAAACAGACCCGGCAGGGAACACAAATTACACCGTAAGCGCTACCAGTCAACTGCTTTCTGTCCCATATGCATTATATGCAGGATCATCACGAATTACTGTATCAGAAACAGATCCGGTTTTTTCAGCGGCTTTTGATTTAGCCGGGGCAAAGGCAGGAGATCTATTCCAGTTTGACGGGGAAAAATGGAATATCCTGAGAATGGTGCCTGCAGAAAAGGATCATGTACATTTAGCTGCAACTGAAGATGTCGCTGGTTTTCTCAGTTCCGGAGATAAAGCCCGACTTAATGAATTATATGATCTGCTTGCTTCAGCAACAATTATTACTGCCGGAAGAGATATAGTTATAACCGGCGACGGGACACCGGATGAACCCTATGCAATAAATACCACCAATGGCACTCAACCGGGTGAAATGCGCTACTGGAACGGAAGCAACTGGACTGGTATTCCAATCGACGGAACTTTCCAGATACCTCCGGGACTCACTTTTTGCGACGACAGGCCGGTTTGGGGAACATGTCCCGGAGTGGCAGTAGTCAACATAGTTCGCATGTCTGAAATAGGCGGCAGCAGTGCTACAGTTTTTGTATGGGTAGTGTCAGATGGCGAAGTTGCCATAACAGAAAGAGGTGTATGCTTTAGCACAGAACCTGATCCGACAACGGATGACAACCTGGTTCCGGTTTCTGGCGGACTTGGTTCATTTCATGCAAAAATGGAGGGACTGGAGTCCGGAACAACATATTGGGTGCGTGCATATGCTGTCAACAATAGCGGCACATTTTACAGCAGCCAGATTGGCTTCTCCATGAGATAACCGGTTGGCTGAGCAGCCGGCCTTACCGCATTTTGCTCAAAATCACCGATTATATAAAAACAAATTTATGATGAATATAAAAAAAATAATTTTCGTTCTGTGCCTGCCGATATTTGCAGCAGCAGGGTTGTATTCACAGCAGGTTATTCCCCCCGCCGGGGGCGATGTCTCAGGCGCCGGGGGTTCTGTGAGCTACACCATAGGTCAGGTAACATTCAATACCCTGTCGGGGGTAACAGGATCGGCTGCCGCAGGTGTGCAACAACCCTATGAAATTTCAACCATAACAGGAATTGACGACCCGGCAGTAATAATTCTTACCGGCACTGTTTTCCCAAACCCGGCAGCCGATTTTCTTACTCTGAGAGTGGAAGGACATGAGCAGATGAATTTATCATGGCATATTTTTGATGTAAGCGGCAGACTTCTGGAAAATAATAAAATCATGGCAGAAGAGACCATAATCAACATGATAGGATTTTCACCCGGGTTTTATTTTCTGAAAATTGCAGATGGTAAAAAAGAGATCAGAACATTCAAGATAATTAAAAATTAAAAATTGGCTACATGGCGAGTTCCCATATGACAATAATAAAAAAAGTACTAATATGAATCCCCATCATCCTTCGGCAGACAAAAAAATGACTAAACCAAGGGGATAGATCCATGTGCAATGTCTGAAATTATGTTAATTAACCAAATAATATACGTATGAAAAGAACCTTTACTCTTTTATTTGCAGTATTATTAACTGCAGGGCTTTGGGCCCAGATCCCACAGAAAATGAATTACCAGGTCATTGTCAGGGATACTGATAATAACCTTATCAGAAATCAGTCTGTGGGTATACAAATAAGTATTCTGCAAGGATCAGAAAACGGTGATGTTGTTTATACCGAATCCATGACAACCACAACCGGTACAAATGGTCTGGTGACTGTTGAATTCGGTGGCGAAGCCGGTTTTGATGCTATTGAATGGGGTGATGGTCCCTATTTTATAAAATCTGACATTGATCCGGCAGGAAATACCAATTATTCGCTGACCGGAACAAGTCAATTGCTTTCCGTGCCTTACGCATTTTTTGCAGGAACAGCAGAAACCATTCTCGAGACAGATCCTGTTTTTTCGGAAACCTTCGATTTGCAGGGAGCACAAACAGGAGATGTCCTTCAGTTTGACGGGGAGAAATGGATAGTACTGGAAGGAGGATTTGCAGAAGCCGATCATGTGCATTCTCTTGCAACAGAAAATGAGGCGGGTTTTATGAGTGCCGAAGACAAAATTAAGCTCGATGGCCTCACTGATCCGGAAGTTTTCCATACTTCAATAATTTCCAGTTCTGAAATAACGGTGACCGGGGAAGGTACAGAGGATGATCCTTATATAATAAGCCTTGCAGAAGGTTCTGAAAACGGAGAGATGCTTTATTGGGACGGAGATGAATGGATTCCTCTGCCTCCCGGACAGTCAGGTCTCATGCTTACATTATGCAATGGAGTGCCGGTATGGGGTCCCTGCCCCGGCCTTGCCGTGGTCACCATTGCTGAAATATCAGATATCAACCTGTTCAGTGCTATTGCCAAAGTCAATGTTATTTCGGAAGGAGATGAAATCAGTGAAAGAGGTGTAGTCTACAGCAGAGAGCCTGAGCCCACAGAGGACGATTCAAAGATCGTTACCGGAACAGGGGCAGGGTTTTTTGATATCCAGATTACCAGATTAAGACCGCAGCAAATTTATTATGTTCGCGGATATGCCATTAATAATTCCGGTACAGCCTATAGTGCCCAGATGGTTTTTTCTACCCTTGAAGTTGATTATTCCGGTACTGTTACAGATGCAGATAATAATACATATAACACCATTATGATCGGATCACAGGAATGGATAGCAGAAAATCTGCGAACTACAAAGTTTCATGATGGAGAAAATACAGCAATACCAAACCTTACTTCAAATACAGCCTGGGCAGAGACTACTTCAGGTGCTTATGCCACACACGGCAATAATAGCGACAGAAAAGAACAGTACGGATTACTTTACAATTGGTATGCAGTAGCTGATTCACGGAATCTTTGCCCTTCCGGATGGCGTGTGGCCACAGATACTGACTGGACAACACTTAGCAATTTTATAGCCGACAATACGGATTTTGGAGGATCCACCGTAGGTATGGCCCTGAAATCATGCCGGCAGGTTAATTCTCCTTTGGGCGGAGATTGTGCCACTACTATTCATCCCAGGTGGGAAGCCAGCGAGGTTTATGGAACAGATAATTTCAAATTCGCTGCTCCCGGAGGCGGAAACCGTTCCAGTGACGGAAGTTTCCATGGACTCGGCTCTTACAGTAACTGGTGGACCTTAACGCAGGTTGATGAAAACCAGGGATACGCACGCGGCCTTTTTGGAAGTACAAGTCATCTGAGCAGATCCACCTCTAATAAGAAAAACGGTTTTTATGTTCGCTGCATGAGGGAATGACTCGGACGAAGCTACATCTGGATGAGCAAGTTTTTAAAGTGAAATCGATCCCAGGCCAAACCGTCACGATTTGTTCATCTCCGTTGCAGGTTGCTGAGTTTTTATCTTGACTGAAAAGGTTTTAAAATTCAATAAGTGTCGCGGGAATTTGCGGAACATTGCCATCATTCTGTATGTCAATCCATTTTGCGTGAGAGCGGCCCTGACATAATCAAAGAATGTGAATTTTTTCTTCATATATTTTTCATGCCATTCCAAAGAATCCTTGTTCCCCTTTATCCTTTCCTTCAGTAGAAAATAAGCATAATGATCCCGGTGTTTGCGGTACTGGCCTTCAAGTTCAGGGTATAACTGCCTGAATCTGTGCAGCCGGTGTTCCTTCCCGCTGAGAAAGGTATTGAAGCGTGTGCACAACCTGAGAGTCTCCGCATCATCATGCCACCTGGTATAACTCAATACCCTGAAAGCAAAAACCACGTCGGCCAGGTGCATCATTTCATATACCAGCCTGGTATCAATATGGTATTCTTCCTCATCGAATAAATTTGGATAAGTGGGAAGTTTTTTCAGTACTTCCACCCTGAACAACGGGGTGGTGACTGAACCGGTTATATCAAGTCCCCCCATCAGATGACGCTTCAGCATTTCCTGGCCGGAAAAAAAAGGACCTTCATAATAATCCAGTCCGTCGCAATTAACCTTCCTGCCGTCAATGCGGTATGAAGAACATAATCCGGCCGA
The DNA here is from genome assembly GCA_007123885.1 of Bacteroidales bacterium. Taxonomy (GTDB): domain Bacteria; phylum Bacteroidota; class Bacteroidia; order Bacteroidales; family PUMT01; genus PXAP01. Next base: position 4,459 of record SLGC01000225.1, read on the forward strand.
CGGGTACTTTTCCATAAGATCAACCATCTGTTCGATCGCTTCAGGATAGATCCAGTCATCGGCCTGGATTACCTTAAAATATACTGCATCTTTTGAAATATTGGGATACAGCCTGTTCCAGTTCTCAACAAGACCGACAAATTCCTTGTAATCCACAAGCCTGAACCTGTCGTCCATGTCGACATATTTCTGTGCAATCTGCGAAGAAGCATCGGCCGAACAATTGTTAACCACAACACATTCCCAGTTGGAATAGGTTTGTGATAATATACTGTTCAGACATTCATCAAGATATTTTTCACCATTGTAAACAGGTACACCTATTGCAACCAGAGGTTTTGAGACACCATTACTTTTTTCCTGTTCCATAAATCCCAATCATTAATTCACCGTATAATTTTATAGTTAAATCGTATTTAAAACCTGCCCGTAAAAAGATCGTTAAACCGGATCTCCAGCACCGGAGAAGGTGGTTTAAAGATTTTCTGCTTCATCACCCTCACCGGAACTATTGTTCTGTTCAGGTATTTTTTTATATTTTTTCATAAAATAGACCCCGGCTGTTAAAAGTGAACCGGCACCAAGTAACTCCAGTGATTCTTCATAAACCAGGTCCATGAAATCAAAATTGAACCATTCATGATTTGCAGTGGCAAGTTCGTAAGCCTTTTCTGTCACACCCCCGTTTACAAACATGCGGGTCATGATAAATTCCCCTGCAAGGGTATAGAGTTCAAAATCCATTTCAGAATGAAATGCACTTCCCAGCCAGGAAGAAGAAACTGCAATACCGTAAAAAATCAGTCCCGCCAGAAAATAGTTCCTTATTTTCATATCATTCCAGTAAACCTTCCTGTAGCCCAATATGGCATAAGCCATTACTGCACCCAGTACAGCAAAATAGAGCAGCTCCCATATAGTCCCGAAAAATCCCATGGGTCCTTCACCGGTAAGGTTTTCCAGCTCAAACCTGAGATGATGCCTTACATCACCTGCATCTTCAACAACCATAAGAATCAGTCCCAGGCTGATCAGCAACCAGAAACTGAAAACCCGGTTGTCATCCCTGGCTAATGCCATACCGGCGTTCATGGCAAAAACCAGCAGAACCAGGCTCAATATATACCACTGGATGGGGATTTCGAAAGGTATATCGTACCAGTGATACCAGAAATAAGGTATATCCAGGAACTGTATCATCCCGTTCTTGACCCCGAAAATATTAAGACCATCGATCAGTATGGTAAGTATAAAAGATACCACAACAAAACCGGCTACAGAGTAAAAAATTAAATCCGGCTTCCTTTTGATTTTTTCTAACAGTTTTTTCATTTGTCGGCTCTCCCCCCTTTATTTGTAAAATTGTAACTTCAGCAACTTCCGACGAATGAAACAATTCATCCATCCAAAATTCACTCCCAAAAATGTTTATTAATCTAACTTTCAGTAAAAAAAGAACTAATCTGTTTTACCCCGGTCATGGTTCATGCCCTCTGGGCAGGTTCCGGCTGAACGGTGATAAATAATTGCTCCTTATTCTAAAACACTTCTTTCCAAAAACAGTTCATTTTGTCTTTTAATAAGGTTTATCAAATAATTATCTTCATCAAACTTCACATCATCATATTTTAATACCTCATCCCTTGATATGTTTCTCCTTACTTTCAATCCGCTGGCAAGTGCCATGGGCAGCAGACCCTCAGATAGCACAACATCATGATTTTCACATAAGCCATAGGTTTTGAACCCTCCGATCCCGTCTATCACATCCCCTTTAGCAAGATCGGTCTTGGCGGCCGCAACAACATCAACTACCGGTCCGCCGGCCGGAACAATTACAGGATCATTAAAATCAACAAGTCTGCATATCGAGCTGGCCATATCAAAAAACAGCAGGTGGTAAGGCACATAAAAACTGTAAAGCGGACCATCGCCCAGCTTGCCGTATTTTAAAAATTTAACAGAAAGCGGATCACTGGTGGTTGCATATATAAAAACCCCGGGTGAAGGCTTTGCACCCACAACATAATCTACTATTCCCCCAAGTTCCTTAAGCCTGTCTATCTCATAAAGATGCTTTATATCATCTACATGGGCATCAGTATGATAACCCAGCATACCCCTCTTGGCCACCACCATCCCTGTTGCATTGGCAATGCACGATTGCTCAAATGAAATTTTAGAACCATCGGCAAAACTGGTAACCATTTCCGGGCTCATTTCCCAGGTGGCCGCGAAGCCTTTTTGAGTCTCAGGGTTTCTGTAATGATCCTGCAATCCCTTTATATTACCGCAAAGCAGCGGGTCAAAACCCATTCCCCTTACATATCTGTAAAGATTCATGGTAACACCCGGCTGATCTCCGTCGGCGAGGCCGTATTTTACACCTTTCTGGTCGGACAGTAATTTAAGATAAGGTCCGAATGTTGAATCAAGTTCTGCGTTGAATGATAGTACATTTATTCCTTTATCAAATGCCTTTAAGATGGTTTTCAGGGCAAATTCAATAGAGCCGGTTGCCTCAACCAGCACATCAACACCTTGAAGATCAAGCAAAAGCTCAATGTCTTCAACTATTACCGGTTTACCGGAAGAGACGGCCTTTTGCGCCGAGCCGATATTGTCCGACAGACTGTATCCGGTAATTCCGCTTTTCCTGAATGCCTGCTCCGCCTTTTCAATTGTCCGGTCATATATGGCAGATACCTGCATGCCGGGAGTATAACGGGTTATCTGGTTGATCATTCCTGTTCCCATTGCACCGGCACCGGTTATTGCAACCCTTATCGGTTTGCCCTTTTCCTCCCTTTTCTGAAGCTGTTTATCAACAATTATCATATTTATCTTTATTTATAAGGAATACCTATAGTCGAACAAATTCTTTGATTGTAACAATTCCTTGTTTTCTGTGAACTCTTTCCATGAAGTCAGCAGGAACAGGTGATCACACTTAGCAACAATATCCTCGAGCGACGACGAATATGTTACGGGAAGCCCCGGGTAATTTTTTTTGAATTCTGCAGCAGCCACCGGGTCGTATGCATAAATATTCATGAAGCCTTTCCTGACCAGCAGTTCTATTATATCCCTTGACGGGGAAAGCCGCACGTCGTCGGAACCCGGCTTAAATGAGAGCCCAAGAATACCCAAAGGCTCTTCCGGATTGATATTTCCATCGATCCTGTCTACCAGGTGACCCTTGATATTTTTATTGATGTTGATATTGGCATTGAGCATCTCCGGTATGAACCCGTTTTTTTCGGATATCCTGGCAAGCGCGGAAGTATCCTTGGGAAGGCAGTATCCCCCGTAACCGCAGCCGGGATAAACATAACTCTTCATTTGGGCCGGCGACCCGAACCATCTTTTATCCTCATGGAGGATCCTGAAAGCATTTTTTATATCAATATCCCCGATTGCATGAGCTATCATCGACATTTCATTTGAATAGCTGATCATTGTTGACAAAAGGGTATTGGAAAGATATTTTATGAATTCAGATGTATTGTAATTTACAAAATGGACAGGGGCATTGAAAGGCTCGTATAACTTTTCAAGGATTTTACGGGACTGTTCGTCCTCAACACCAATGACAATACGGTCGGGATTGATGAAATCTTCCCAGCAGTATCCCTCGCGAAGGAACTCGGGATTGGAGGCAAAACCTGCTTTCCTGTCACCGGCAGCATCGAGCTTTTCAAGCACGAACGGTATTACTTCATTGGAAACAGTAGATGGAGGTACTGTTGATTTTGTGACCAGGACCTGAAATCTGCCGGTTTTCACGTTGATTACCTGCTCGATTGCTGCCAGGAGATACTGGAGATCGGCACTGCCGTCATCCTTTTCCGGTGTCCCCACACAGAAAAATACAGCATCGCTTTTTGCGACTGCTTCCTCAAAAGGAACATCAAGGAGAAAAGTTTTTCCAAGAGTTTCCTTTAAGATATCTTCCAGATGGGGCTCAAAAAAAGGGACCTTATGATTTTTCAGGCTGTTTAACCTTTCCGGGGTTATATCGAAGCCATAGGTTGTAAATCCTTTTTTTGCAAATCCCAGGCCTGTGGTAAGGCCGACAAAACCAAGTCCCATAATTGTTATCATAGCAATCCTCCGTTATTGATCTTTAGAAATTCCAGATACCGTCCAATGCCTTCATCCACAAAAATACCCGGATCATATCCGAGGATTTTTTTTGCCTTTGAAATATCCGGGCACCGGCGGTTGGGATTATCGGTCATATACTCGGCATCTTCGGGTTTATCAAACTTCACATCACCATTGTAGTCAAATATATTTCTTGCATTATCCCTGAAAAGGCCTGCAAAATCAAGTACCGATATTTCGGGCCTGTCAATCCCGATATTGAATACATCTGTTTTTCCATGCAGCAATACCTTAAGGTACCCTGCAATGGCATCTGCTATGTAACAGAATGTCCGCGTTGGTTTTCCATCCGAATACATCACCAGGTCCCGGTTTTCCATAACACATTTTGCAAAATCGGCCGGCAGCCTCCTGTCATTTATATTCATTCCCGGGCCATAATTATTAAAAGGCCTTGCTATCGAGACAGGAAAACCTTTCTCGCCAAAAACCCAGCAGAGTGTTTCCCCGAACCTTTTGGCTTCGTCATAACATGCCCGCGGACCCATGGTAGCAACATTTCCATTATAATCCTCACTGGTGGGGATGAACTCCGGGAAGGGATCACCGTAAATCTCACTGCTTGAGAAGAACAGCATGCCGGAAAGATCTTTGCCGGAATAATAATCAAGCAGCTTTCTCAGGCCGGTTATGTTTGCATCAATGGTTTCAAGGGGATAGATCCTGTAAAAGGTAGGAGAGGCTATTGAGGCGGCATGTATCACATGGGTTACATCATCCATCCCAGGTATATCGCCGGGATCATCCTTTATAATATCGAACTTGTAAAGACGGATCCTTTCATTGCCTTTTGCCATTTCATCAAGCCAGTCGCGTGTTCCGGTAAGGAAATTATCCAGGGCAATGACCTCCCTGATCTCAAGCTCGCGGCAAAATGTATTGAAGAAATGCATGAAATAGTATCCAAGGAAACCGCCGCATCCGGTTATCAATATCCTTGAATTTGATATTTTTTCCTTTTCCTGGTCCGACAGCTTACCAAGGATATAGGTCATATCTTCATGCAGGATCTTGTTTGAAACTGTTTTAATCATATACGCTCGTTTATTGACGGGAACTTATCAGGTCCCAAATGTAAAAATCAACTTTTGTTATCCGGCTTTGAACTTCAGGTTATTCATCACAGTTATATAAATAAACCAAACAAAGAATATCCTGGAATGTTGAATTCTTTCCGGTAATTATCCCGGGCCGGCACTGCACCCCGGGCTATTCCCATAGTTTCCAGGGGGCCTCATTTCTCTCCAACATCTCTTCAAGCACATTTTTATCGCGCAGTGTATCCATCGGCTGCCAGAACCCGAGGTGCCTGTAGGCGGCAAGCTGACCGGTTTTTGCAAGTATTTCCAGCGGCTCGCGTTCCCAGACAGACTTATCGTCTGTTATATAATCAAGAGCTTTGGGTTCTACAACGAAAAAACCGCCGTTTATCCATGCGTTATCAATTCCATTTCCTTTGGGCTTTTCCCTGAAACTGCTTACCTTATATTCTTTCTTTCCCAGTGAAAAGGCGCCAAACCTTCCGGGCTGCTGGACCGCCGTAAGAGTTACTAGAGCTTTATGCTGCCTGTGAAAATTTATGGATTCAATTATATTCACATCGCTTACACCATCACCATAGGTCAGGCAAAAAGTTTCATTATCCAGATAGGGTGCAATCCTTTTTATCCTTCCTCCCGTCATTGTCTTTTCTCCCGTTTCAACCAGCGTCACTTTCCATGATTCGGAAGGATTCCGGTGCACCTGCATGGAATTGGCACCCAGATCAAAGGTGATATCGGAAAGGTGCAGGAAATAGTTGGAGAAATATTCCTTAATCATATAACCTTTATAACCGCAGCAGATAATGAATTCATTGATGCCATAAAATGAATATATCTTCATGATATGCCATATAATGGGCCTGTTGCCTATTTCAACCATCGGCTTGGGACGGATCCCGCTTTCTTCACTTATGCGTGTTCCAAACCCGCCGGCAAGAATGACTGCCTTCATATTAAAACAATAGTTTATTTGGTCGACAGAATAGTTATTTAAAACTAAACAAAATACTTCCCGTTTGTTTAGCATGTTGCCCTATTTTTTATTAACAGCCGGTAATAAATGATTAAGTCCTGCCTAATAAGTGTGAATGACAATATCATGCCGGACTTGATACCAGGGCGTCCATACCGGAAATCTGTGTCATCCATACGGGATCCATGGTGAAAACGAAAGACCCGTATAGCCTGACATTGTTTATAAGGCCCAATCAGGATGCTGCATGTCCTTTTCTGAAATTAACTCCGGCTCAAAAGGCCAGCTGATTTTAAAAGCCGGATCATTCCACCGGATACCCTTTTCTGCTCCCGGAGTATAAAAGGCAGAAACATTGTAATAAACTTCGGCATTGTCGGTAAGGGCCATATAACCGTGTGCAAAACCTTCCGGGATATAAAACATCCTGTAATTTTCCTGGCTCAGCTCCACTGAAGTCCAGTGCCTGAAAGTAGATGATCCGGGTCTGAGATCAATAATGACATCGTAAATTGCACCTCGTACACATCTGATCAGTTTAGATTCCTGGTAGGGAGCAACCTGATAGTGCAGTCCCCTGAGGGTTCCCCTTTTATGGGAAAAAGAGGTATTTGCCTGCATGATCTCGCCAGTGAGCCCATGCTCTTCCATTTCACGGCGGCAGAAAGAACGTCCGAAAAAGCCTCTTTCGTCCTCAATTTTGACAATATCAATAATATATGCCCCACTGAGTGGTGTTTCGGTAAAAGTCATGTTTTCAGCAATTTATACATTAGCTTCGAGCACAATATTCCGGCAGCAGGAAGATCCGTTTTTTAAAAAAAGTTGCCTTTTGTTAAAGTTACAAACAATAATGATTCAACGAAAAAAAAAGAGGTTTTTTTTCGTTGAATTTACATGGATATGCCATAAATTATACCCATTGCCTGCTTATATCCATACACGGCGCCGGCAGCCCGATCCCACAACAGTTCCGCGATCCGAAGAAATCAACATTAAAAATATGCTCTTTACCAGACCTTTAATATTGCCGGTGAACCGGATCACCGGTAATTTGGAACATATTTGCTGCTGCTTCCGTAGACGCTAATAAAACCAGGAAAAATAAAATCAAATTTTTTTGCAACTCAGCTCTTATGGTGCGTGATTATATTGTGAAGGCATTAAATGAAATGCTGTGCAAACGGATTATCCTATTTGCACTTTTTATTGTTTACATTAATGCAGGATGGACCCAGGAGCCTGCATGGAACAGGGTTGTAACCATATGTGCCGATTCATATTTTATTGCAAATGATGGCTCTCCTTACGGGAATGGCACCTGGAGCGTCCATAACGGAGTGGGTACCGGCACATTCAGCTCCACTACACAGGCAACTACAGTATCAAATATTTCACCGGGAGAGAACTGGTACCACTGGAACCTGGGGGGACATAATTATTACATTAAGGTTATACGGGTAATTCCACCAACTTATATTTTAACAGCACCGGACACTTTTTGCGAGGGAGATGTTGAATTAATATTACAGTTATCGGGCTCGGATACGGATTATACCTATTTCCTTGAACTTGATGGTACTATTCTTCCCGGATCTGATAAACCCGGCGGGGGTTCTCTTGAGTGGACGGTCACCCAGACGGGCACTTACAGGGCGGCTGCCACCCTGAATCTTCCCGACAGTTTTTGTGAGGTGCTTATGGATGGTACTGTCAATGCTGTACTGGAACCTCTTCCTGATATTTACGATCTTGATGCCCCCGCTGGCACCGATTTTTGTTCCGGCAGCACAGCCAGCCTAAGACTGTCGGCTTCCGATCCGGGAATCATCTACCAGCTGTACCGGGGGATATCACCTGCCGAACCCTATGGCATCGCCCAAACCGGAACAGGCGGTCCCCTTAACTGGAATGTTGATCTTGACGGAAGTTATCACGTTGTGGCAACAAACTCAGCAGGCTGCCTGCAGACAATGAACGGGGAGGTGGTTGTGAACGAACTCCCCCTGCCACTGTCATTCACCCTCACTTCGGCAATATCAAGCTTCTGCCAGGGTTCGGGCGACCAGGTCACACTGACCCTTGATGGTTCGGAACCTGATGTGACCTACTGGCTTACAAGGAACGGCTCCCTGGTGACAGGATCAGAAAGAAGCGGAAACAATTTGCCGCTTTCCTGGCAGGCAGGCACCGCCGGGGCCTACCGGGTTATAGCCATTGATGATGATAGTGGCTGCCAAAGCCTTATGAATGGTTCTGTTACAATAACCCTGATCAACAAGTTCAGTCTGAGCTCCTCAAGCAGTTTTTTCTGCCAGGGGGAAAACGGCGTAACACTGACCCTCTCGGGATCACAATCAGGAGTCAATTACAGGGTGTTCCGTAATAACGGATTTATCGGGAGTTGGCCGGGGACAGGATCCGAGCTGGCATGGAACAATATGGCGGCAGGCGATTACCAGATATTTGCAAGGAAACAGGGCGATGTTGTTGATTGCCTTATGGGAGAGTTGACCGTAACGATGATCACATTCGACCAGGGGCTTGTCGATCCGGCAGCATCGATCTGCCAGGGCGAATCGGTACAGCTTAATGCTACAGGCGGCGACACCTACCTGTGGCAGCCTTCAGCCACACTTAACAACCACGAGATAGCCGACCCTTTAGCCACTCCCGTTGTCACCACAACATACAGTGTTACCATAACTGATGGATTCGGCTGCTCGGTAATTGAAGATGTAGAGGTTGTTGTTCATGAACTTCCCGATGCAAATGCCGGAAGCGATAAGACGATATGCCGGGGAGAAACGGTTCAGCTTGATGCCTACCAGGGAACCGGTTACCAGTATAGCTGGTCGCCCGACGCAAACCTCCTGACTGATAATGACATACCCGATCCGGTGGCCCGGCCTCTGGAAACAACTACTTATACTCTTACCGTCACACATCAGGGCTGCAGCTCAACCGACCAGGTGACCGTATATGTCAATCCCACACCCGTGGTCAATGCGGAGGCCGACTTGTACTCGATATGTGCCGGAGGAAGCGTTGAGCTTTCCGTTACCGGGACAGCAGGCATAGATTACCTTTGGAGCACAGGACATACAACACCGGAAGTAACCATAACGCCGGTTAATACCGCCATGTATCATGTTACCGGCACCAATCCCCTTACAGGATGTGAAACCACAGATAATGTAACAATCACTGTTTACCAGCTGCCCCAGGAA
>SLGC01000417.1 GCA_007123885.1 Bacteroidales bacterium
CCGATCTCAGCTCGGTCTGGGTAATGCTGGATGCATATGAGAGCGATCTGGCCTGGATAAACACGGGCGGCAGGATCAGCTTTACTGTGCCGGCGCTGCCCGGACAGCAGTTCAATGCCGAGATCACCTTTATCGACCCGGTGATCAATCCGGGCCGGCGTACCGCCGCGGTAAGGGCCGAGGCTGCCAACCCCGGTGGACGCCTGAAGCCGGAGATGTTTGTCAACGGAACTATCAGGTCAAACATCAGGCCCGGCAACAACTCGATAGTTATTCCACGTTCCGCCCTGCTCTGGTCGGGAAAAAGATCCCTGGTTTATGTGAAACTGCCCGGGACCGAATATCCTGCGTTTGAAATGCGGGAGTTAGTGCTGGGCCCCAGATTGGGTGATATGTACATTGTTGAGAACGGCCTGGATGCAGGAGAGGAAATAGTCACCAACGGTGTGTTCGCGGTGGATGCTTCCGCCCAGCTGAGCGGGAATTTCAGCATGATGTCGCGCCCGCCTGTAAAAACAATGGAAGTACCGCCTCTTTTCCAGGCACAGCTGACAGATCTTGCCGGTGAATATTTCAAGGTAAAGCATGCGCTTGTAGAATCGGATCATTCAAAGGCTGCCGCTGCAACAGAAGGTTTCCTCAATGCACTTTCGGCGGTCGATATGTCACTTCTTGATGATGAGCCGCACCACCGGTGGATGGCTCTGCTTCCAGGTTTAAGAAAGATGGCGGAAGAAATTGGCACAACCGGGGATCTGGAAAAACAGCGTGAACATTTCGAGCATCTCTCCATGAGCATGATCGATGTGGTGGAATATTTCGGTCTCCAGGAGCGGGTTTACAGGATGCACTGCCCGATGGCCTTTGATGACAAGGGAGCTGACTGGCTTAGCGACAGGGATGAAATACTGAACCCCTACTTCGGCGATGCAATGCTTGCCTGCGGGGTGATCGAGCAGACTTACAGGAAGGGTGCAAGAGTATTCAATACTGCAGAAGCACCTGATGAGCCTGTGGCCGGGCATAATCATTAATTTTCCATCTCTTCCTTTTTTTCTGCAGCAAAAAAGGAAGCAAAAAGTAAAAAATCATTTAATCATTTAATTCTCAATAATTCAAATCAAAAAGTCTTTATTATGAAAACAAAAACTTTAAGGATTTCAGCCATCACTTTCATGATGGCGCTTGTAACACTTGGATTTTCTTCCTGTTCGGGCGGCGGACAGGGAAATCAGGACCGGGGCAGTCACCAGACCCATGATCAGAGTCACGATGTGGAAGTCAGCGATGCTCAGCTGGCAGAGTTCAGCGTTAACGGTAACTGCGGCATGTGCAATCAGCGGATTGAAACGGCTGCCACATCGGTGGGCGGGGTAACCTCTGCAGAATGGGATGGCAACACAAAAATGATCGAAATAGCAATGGATCCGGGAACCGATCTGCATGAAGTCCATATGGCAATTGCAAAAGCCGGCCATGATACAGAGATGCACAGGGCAACCGATGAGGCATACGACAACCTTCATGCCTGCTGCAAGTATGAACGGGAATAACCGGTAATGATTAACCGGTTGGGGATAGTAAAATCTGGAATTACCCGCCTGACGGGAATTGCAGATCATAAAATTATGTGAAGCATATTCAAATAACTATTCACAGCATTTTACAGGTCACATTTTAACAACTCATAGATTATTAACACTTTAAATTATCAAAAAAAATGAAAACAATACCAATGATCTTCGCAATCCTGATGATAACAGGTACTTCTGTGCTTTTTGCACAGGAAAAAACAGAAAAATTCAAGGCCAACGGTAACTGCGGAATGTGCGAAAAACGCATTGAAGCGGCAGCCCTTTCGGTCGACGGAGTAGCTTCAGCCAATTGGGACAACAAAACCAAAGTAGTTGAGATTACCTACGATCAGTCCGAAGCAAATCTGCATGATGTTCATAAGGCCGTGGCAAAATCAGGGCATGATACAGACATGCACAGGGCAAGCGATGAAGTTTATGCCAATCTGCCTGGCTGCTGCAAATATGACCGTGAAGAGGTAAAGGTTAAACAGGAATGCGGGCAAACGTGCCATGGTCATTAATAGACCAGAAGCGGGACAGGAGAAACGGGATCACTTCCCGTTTCGGCCTCCCGCATTCATCATACATTTAAGACCCTTCTGCTTTATTTACAAAAATATTACTGCAATTATATATGCGAAAACATTATTTAATACATGCATTAACCAACCCGGAGTAAGTCCTTGGTTTTGAATCTGTTGAGTTTAGCCCGGATGCGCAATTGGCCGTAGTAGTATTCCAGGAGGACATCGTTTGCAATATTTCAACGAAATTCGGATTGCAGGCAAAGATTCCCGGGGTCGTGCCTGAAGGATCCGAATGCCCCGGCAATACAAAAATGTTTATATTAAGGCTGGTTTGTTATCAGGACAACGAAATTTCGGATTGCAGACAAAGATTCCCGGGGCCGTGCCTGAAGGATAAAATGAGGCCCCTTTATCCTTTTTACTCTCAAATCAGGAACAGCTTCAATGAAGTCCAGGAGTGATGATGAAGGAACACTTCTATCTGACGTAGCCTGTTGTATGTCCACCGGTATCGGGTAAAAGCTACCCAGTGCATCAGGTACAGGCAGGCAGACAAATCATAATCTTATAACTACCGGACCACTATCCGTTGCTCTGTGTCAGCTTCAAGGTTCAGCCAGATACCGTCCCGGAGCTTTTCACCGGAATATTTCCTGGATGTGCCGTCATTAAGATTCTCAACCGAATATAGTTTACCCGGTTCAACAGTGAACCATTCTGAATACTGATTGATTCTCGGCCAGTCCATTGGCAGGTTAAGATGATTACGGTGCCGCTTGTGGTCAAATACCAGTTTACCGTTCCATGTATCCCCGGCCGCCAGGGTAAGATATAATACGTCCTCGTTCTTCACTGCGCCCAGCAGGACATCGCTGCGCCAGGGCTGGATATGGGTGCCCTGTGTTTTCCATAATGAATACATTAACGAAGTGCGGGCAAAATTGCCATCACCATGCCATCCCTCCACCACACCGCGGCCCCTCCACTTGCCTTCCGGATGTTCCCGCCCCTTGGCGAAATCCTGTTTGGCCCACATGATTTGTATTTGCCGGTCCATCCATTGAGAAACTTCCGGAACTGGCTCATGATTATACAGATACATGGCACCCTCGATCACATCGGCATCACCGTCCGCACTTTCCGATTCCCACACATAATCCTGGAAAACAATAATATTTTGGAGTGCAACAAGAATGGCATCACGGTAGGATTCTTTCCCGTCTACCTTGTACACCGTGTAATGCCCATTCAATACGTAGCCCCAGGTATCGGCCAGCCGGTCATCCAGTACCTCTCCGGTTTGGGGATTAATTTCGTTATAAAGCAGACCGGCTTCATTGGTTCCTGCTTCAAGCACCCTGTCCAGCATTTCATAAAGAGGTTTTTTATAGGCATCGGCTTTATCAGGCCGGGCATGGCGTAAGGTAGCATAAAGTTCAGACAGCCCTGCTACAATTTCCCCGCCATGATCACGCAACCGAAGACGGCTTAAGTCCCTGGTGGGATGATGATTACCCAACATATAATAATCACCGATCTGAACGGCATAATCAAGATATTTTTCATCCTCAAACAGCCAGTAAACTCTTGAAAGAACCTGCAACAATTCCCCGTTGATTTCCATATTCACTACATCATTGTCAAACAAAACGGGCCCTTCCGGAACATAATGGATAATATCATCTATGATTCCCATCAAACGTGATCTCCAGGGCCCGGCTCCCAGCAATTCGGTCATGGTGATCAGTCCGTCTTTAATATATTCAGCGGCACCAAAAATGATCCTTCGCAAATTCACCTCCTCATGGAGAAAATCGTTTTTCCTGAAGGAATATTCATCCGGGATCCGGCCCAGTCTCGACGTAAGTGCCGTTTCAGTAATCAGCATATCCGTCATATCACCTTCAAACATATCCGGATTAGTGAAATAACTGGTGATATATAGAAACGGGAAATTATCGGCGGCGGCATCTTTCGGATCCCATATATCACTCTGATCTCCTCTTTCCCAAAGATTTCGAGGTATCAGGCCGGTTTCCGGATCCCTGTGGCCCATCCAGTCTTCCAGAAGCTGTTGCGAGCGGCAGAATCCTTCATTAGCCAAAACAGCGTTTTCCGAAGCTCGCAAAAAAAGAGCGTCCGGTTTTTCATCCTCTGCTCTTTGGAAACTGCTCAACACGGAAAATGCGATGTACAAAACTACAGATGCCGTTAAGAGGGAAACCAGAGGAATAAAAGGGCGGGTATTATATTTCCTGGCCATTAATTCAATGAATTTTGATTTTTCATATTTAAATTAAAGGATGAGAACCGGACTCTACGTCTTTAAAAAAGCTATCTGTAATCCTCGCCATTAAGGCTCCGGATAACTGAGACCTGCCAATCTTTCAACTGTTTACTCATAGATCGAACCCTGCTGGCATCCATTTTAACCAGATTATTTTCCTCATATGGATCTTCCTCAAGATTGTATAGTTCAAGGACTGTATCATTCCGGTCCCCGTTTATCCGGTGAAGCTTATAGGGCCAATCGAGCCACGCGGCATGGCCGGGGAAATGATCACAAGGAAATTGCCGGGAAATATCACCGGCATCAAGATGCAAAATGGAGGGATCAACCTCCATGTTACCAGCCTGTTGCATCTGAAGAAGCTCGATCATCAGTTCATGTGAAGGAACCCGGTTGCCCCCTTCAGGATAATTCCAGAAGCCCATTGGTTCTTCCCTTCTATTCATAGTATTATCAATCAGCTGAACAAGGCTGACTCCATCGAGAACAGGCTGATCATTAAGGTTCACCCCTGCTATCTCAAGTAGTGTGGGATAAATGTCCGATGTGTTACTGGGGATATTTGTAACCAAGGGCTTCTTTATGCGTGCCGGCCATTCAAGAATAGCGGGCACCCTGATCCCACCTTCATATATTGATCCTTTAAACTCCCGGCCACCCGTTGACCCAAATTCCCTAAGTCCCCCGTTATCACTTAAATACCAGACAATTGTATTCTCATGAATGTTCATGCTCCTCAATTCCTCCCGCAACTTGCCAACTGCCCTGTCCATACCGGTAATTTCACCGTAAAAATGCTGAAGCCTCTCCTCCTGGTCGAGATAAAGCACCCTGTCCTGCTCATCAGCAATATGAGGCAGATGCGGGGAGCCAAAACAGACAAAGGCAAAAAATGGCCGGGAACCATCCTTATGTTCCCTGATAAACCGGAGAGCTTCATCAACAGTCACAATCGAGCTTTCACCTTCCAGCTGCACTGCAATGCCCTGGTTACTGAAAATTGGGTCATTCTCAAAGAAGTTGGGTGCTGAAACCCATTCATCAAAACCACTTGCTCCGGGATTGACCGGACTATCCTGGTATACAGGACCCAGGTGCCATTTCCCGAAATGAGCAGAAACATATCCTGCTGTCTTCAGTGCCCTGGCAAGAGTTGTTTCCTGCGGCCGGAGAGTATGTCCCCAGGTGAAACAGCCAAAGCGGTTGGGATGACGTCCGGTAAGAATACTGCCGCGTGTAGGGGAACTTACCGGAGCTGCCGCATAGAACCGGTCAAAACGTAGGCCGGAATTGGCCATATCGTCAAAATTCGGGGTCTGCAGCACCGGATGCCCGTAATATGCCATATCTCCCCAGCCCTGATCATCGGCAAGAACAATGATCATGTTGGGTTTTGACGCCTCTTTATCAGTACAACCAAAGAGACTTGCAGTTACAACACAGCATCCTGCTGCAAGGAGTGAATTTGAAAAATTGAGTTCTTTCATGGTAAATATTTGATTTAATCATTGGCTGTATATATACAGTATTTTTAGTCTGTTCATGTTCGCATGGTAAGATATGTCACCATAACCCTGATCATCCTTCATTATCAGGATAACATTGGGCCATTGAGATCTTTGCTTATTTATGTTCTATTTCAATGGCAAGTTCTTTAACCACATTTTTATATTTTTCAAGCAGATCTTCCCGGTCTTCACCTCCGAGATTGATATCGGCAAGCACATAACTGTAGCTGTCTATATGGTAATCGGGCAGATCATCCAGGTCCATGCCCTCCTTTACTGAGATCTGGATTACCAGATCAGGATACTTTTTCTTCAGGGCATCTATTTTTTTCTTAGCGGGAACGTTCCTTACTATCCCCGGCTTGAACGATCTGAGCATAAAATGGGCAGCCACCGCAAATTCGCCTTCATTCTCAAGGGGCCTGGGCCTTTGGCTGAGAGCAAGATTGAGCATTATATGATGGTTGGACAAACCATGAACCTTCTCAAATATATCTCCATGCGACTGGGAAATCCTTGGATTTATCTCCAGCAGGTAAATCTCGTTGGCTTCGGAGTTATAGAAAAATTCAATATTAAAGGCAGAGGTCATCAGCCCCACCTGCCCGATAACCTTTCCTGCTATATCGGCCATCCGGAACTGAACTTCCTGTGGCAGGGAAGAGGGATATTCATAACGGGCAAATGAGGATTTTCCTTCTTCGGTAATTGAATCAATAATGCCGTAAACCACAATTTCGTCATCAAATGCATAACCCTCCAGGGTACACTGATGACCCCCTATGGGAGTTTCGGCATACATCTTTTCCTTCATTCCGGAAAACTCTTCAGGATCACTGTAGTTATCAATTATATGGAAAAAGGGTTTTTCCATATAGTCTATATGCTCCCGGACCTCTGCCATGGATTCCTTAAAATCATCGGCACCATTGATCTTGTAAGCCAGATATGAATGATAGGATTTGATGGGTTTTATCCAGAACGGGGGCTTAAAACCGATCTTCTCATAGGCATTGTCATCGAAAGGATCGAATGGTTTAAAACTGGGAATGTGATCAGGGATTACCTTATGTTGCTCGTGCCGGCTCCAGTATTTGTGCTCACATTTCAGCACGCTTTCAATTGAGGGGCCGGGCAGGCTGTATTTTTTTGCAATTATGGGAACCAGTATTGTTCCGGGAAAATCAAAGTATGATACTATTGCATCTATACCGCCTGCTTTTTCAATCCTCTGATCGGCAACATCAAGGAGTTTTGGAATGTCAAAACTTTCCACCCCCCTTATTTCATGGAATTTGGCTGCAGGAAGGAACTCGCATTCCCGTGACTCGGGAAGGTGATTGAGCTTTTCAAGGTTAAAATCATCCAAACCTACTATAAAAACCTTCTTCTTTTCATCCATGAGGAAATATTTTAATTATTGATTTCATACATTAAGCATAATTAACAATTTATTGAATGATAGTCTAATTTTTAATGACAAATCAATTCTGTTTTCAACTCTCATGAATGTCACATCAGCCCCGACCCCGGGTTGCATCTTTATACAAGATATCTTGTTATCCTCTCATCAAACGATTTGCTGAAAACCCTCAAATCACCCTCGTAAGCATCAAGCGTTGCCCTGATAAGGAAATGGGTACGGGTTGAGGTGAGGATGGTCCGGGTTATGGTTTTAATTTTCCAGCCTTCACGTCTGAATTCCCTGACACTTTTAACCTCTCCCCTTACAGTGTCATATTTGTTGTTGCTGTAATAATATTTTTCGGTAACATCCTTTCTCAATTCCGTACCTATATGATGCAGCAGGTACTGGGGATCATCATTTTCGATTTTCAAAGTTACCTCATTGGTTGCCAGGTTACGTTCAACTATCCATTCCCGTTTGGCAGGCACTAAAAGAGTAGTGGCAAGCTCATCAAGTTCTCCTGGTTTTTTCAGGGCTTTTTTGGAAACATCTCTCTCGCCAACGTTTCTTTCGGGCATTACCAGGAAGCTTTCAGACGGGTATAGGGTCAGTTGCGGAGGTTCGGGAGAAGGCCATGCCAGGGGCCAGTAAGAAGTGGAAATGGATATCCTTATATGATTACCCGCCGGGAAACGCTGGGCTATATATTTCATTGGCACGTCTACCTCGTAAGCCCGGCCTGGTTCAAGCTCCTGGGGCTCTTCATCACTCTCCCTGTGGGTGAGGTTCAGCAGGCCGTAAGTTACGCGTGTAGCCCTTCCATCGGGACCAACGTCGGAGATCCGGACCGCTACCATGGCCACTCTTTTATTGGATTTAAGCTTTAACTTGAGGTAGGGCCTGCCAAGTATTTCATAATCCTCCTGCAATATGGAACTGTTGATTACAAGCGCCCCGCCATCCTCCTCTCTCTGGTCACTTGGAAGATCGGTCGATTCGGAGTAGGAGCACCATTTTCCTGCAAACAATCCAACGTTCAAGGGACTCTGTATGACCAGGGCATCCTCTTCATGTTCACCGACAGATTGATTGTGAAGTCCCAAATTCAATGAGTCAAGCCGGTAGGCTTCTTCCTTAATCCGGGAAGAGGGCCAGTACTGCTCATCGATCCACCTGCCGGGCCGGTCGGAGGACAAAGGAGAAACCGAATCCAGCATATAGGTCCTGAGCATGGGTTCATCCCTGACACCATTGTCGATATTTTTCAGCCACTGATCCCACCAGCGGACTGATTCACTGAGGAAATCGATTACCGGTCCCGGTCCCCCCATATGGGGATATTTATGACCATATGCACCCACAATCCCATGCCGGGGTACTTTCAGGTTTTCAAGAAGCCGGAAAACGGTATTTGAATAGCCGTCTGCCCAGCCACTTACCGCCATCACCGGGCACTTGATAGCATCATAATCCTCACAAACCGATCCGTGCTTCCAGTAGTCATCACGATGCTGGTGTTCCAGCCATTTTTTCAACCATAAACCGCTGCCTTCCAACCGCTCGAGCCACATAGACCTCCATTTTTCACCTACTATTTCCGGGTCCGGTGGACAACTGTTGTTTGCAAACATTACTGAAGCCCAGGAAAGATTGTCGGAAAGCAGGCAGCCACCCATAAAGTGCACATCATCGGCATAGCGGTCGTCTGATGAAGCCACCGAAATAACGGCTTTCAGTTCAGGGGGTTGAAGTGCAGCTATCTGAAGGCCGTTAAATCCTCCCCATGAGATGCCGATCATGCCGACATTACCGTCACACCAGGGCTGAACAGCGATCCATTTTATAACTTCAACGCCATCATTCAACTCCTGCTGAAGATACTCATCGTGCAGAACTCCTTCAGAGTCACCGCTTCCCCTCAGATCAACCCTGATCCCGGCATATCCCCGGTGGGCAAAATATCCATGCATCTTCTGATCATTAACTGCCTTCAAATCCCTTTTCCGGTAGGGAATATATTCAAGGATCGCCGGAACGGGATTTTCTTCTGCATCTGCCGGCAGCCATATTTTGGCGCCAAGGTTTGTCCCGTCACTCATTGGGATCCATTCATTTTCAATTACTCGAATATCAATCATAGATTGCATAATGTCTGGATTTCTTAATTTATACCGACCTCTTAAACAAATTTACAAAACATTCGATCCTCTGCCAAAAGAAACCGGTCCGGGATTCCGGGATAGCCTCGTGATCACAAATCCGGTCTTAATTCCCCAATCAGGACATTTGAACCACTTTCACAGGTATTCGCTACAGCCCGGAAAACCGGCCATGGAATGAGCATGGACGACAAAGGCATCTGCTGCAGCCCGGAAAACCAGCCATGGAATGAGCGTGACGACAAAACCAATGTCATCTGTTCATTATTGCATATTGTACTGAAATAGCATGTGAGATCAGCCCGGAAAGTCAAACACCCATATTGCAATTCCGGTCTGTGTGCAGAATTTTTTACCCGGTTGTTTCATGGTAATCGATCCGGATAGTGAGATTATCAATAACATAACGGTACTTATCAAGTAATTCGTGAGTATTTCGACCTCCCAGGAAAATATTGGCCAGAATATAGCTATAACTGTCAATGTGATGCGTGGCCATTTCATCAAGATCCAATCCCTCTTCTATATTGATCTGAATAAGCATATCCGGGTATTTCTTCTTTAAAGCAGCAATTTCCTTTTCGGAGGGAACTTCCCTGATTATTCCCGGCTTGAAGGACCTGTGCATAAAATGGGCTGCTACTTTAAACTCTCCTTTGTGTTCAAATTTTGCAGGCTGCCGGTTCAACGCAATGTTAAGCATTACTTCATGGTTCGATATGCCATGGACCTTTTCAAACAGATCGGTATGAGCCTGGGATATCCTGGGGTTAATTTCCAGCAGATATATCCTGTCACTCTTTTCATTATAAAAATACTCTATATTGAATGGTGAATTCATTAAACCAATCTGCCGGATTACTTCTTTTGACAATTCATTTATTTTATTCTTCACATCTGCTGCCAGTGATGAGGGGTACTGGTACCGAACAAATGAAGAGCCTCCTTTCACCCTGATCGAATCAACCACTCCATATACCCGGATCTCCCCGTTATATGCATATCCTTCGGCTGTGCACTGGTGACCGCTGATCACGGTTTCGGCAAACATTTTCTCCTTCAGCCCGGAAACATCTCCATCTATCCCATAGTTTTTGATGATATACGCGAAAGGTTCAATTATGGAATCAATACCCTTGCGAACTTTGACAATGGATTGTTCAAATTTCTTACGATCGGTTATTTTATAGGAAAGATAAGAGTGGTAAGATTTGACAGGCTTGATCCAGAAGGGAGGCTTGAAACCAATCTTGTCATAGGCATTATCATCATATAGATCGAATTGTTTAAAGGCAGGGATATTTTCAGGTATGACTTTTTGCTGTTCAAGCCGGCTCCAGTATTTATGCTCACATTTCATAATATGTTGTAAAGAGGGAGCAGGAAGATCAAATTTCCGGGCGATTATTGGTGTAAGAACTGTGCCCGGAAAATCATAAAAGGTCACCAATGCATCAATTTTCCCCGCTTTTTTTATTCTTTCTTCGGCTATATCCAGAAGATCTGGTATGGAAATATTTTTCCCGCGCATTTCTGAAAAGCATATAGCAGGTAAGAATTGACATTCACCGGCCTCCGGCAGGTGGGTGAGCTTCTCATAATTGAACTCATCCCAGCCGACAACAAAAACCTTTAATTTCCTTTCCATAATCCTCCCGGGCTTTAAAATTGCAATATGGAAAAACACAAAAACACATTGTCAAAAAACTTTTGGAAGGAATACGCTTTCTGGTCAGATGGCTACTTTGTGTGTTCTATAGGCGAGGCAAGCTCCGAAACTGTCCGTCAGTATATTACTTCGCAAGGTTAAAACCATTGGTGCCTTACATCCCACAAGCTAAAAAGAATTGTGGGTTTTACGGCACTTATACAAACTAAAATTACTGAATTAATTCTTAATTTTCAGAATTTTAATGAAGATTGATCCTTAACTTAATTATGACTCTCCACTACCGGGCGATGGTTGTTTCTATCACAAATCCTTTCAGTTAAGCCGGTTATTTTTTCAGTTCTTCACGTTCCGGAAGTCCGTCAATCTTAATATCAACTTTTAACGCTTTCAACAATCCGTAACAGGCAACAAGAAGAAAAAGGGCAAAGGGAAGCGCAGGTATAAGAGATGCAACCCGTAAAGCTGTCAATCCCCCGGTAATAAGCAAGGTAGCGGCCACCAAACCTTCAGTCACGCACCAGAATATACGGTAAGGAAATGGTGGATTAGGATTACCTCCTGAAGTAACCATCACATCAACCAGTGAACCGGAATCGGATGAGGTGATAAAAAATACAACTATCAATAGCGTACCAAGGATCGATGTGATAAATGAGACCGGAAGTTTGTCAAGCAATGCATAAAACGACAACACTTCATCTTTCAGGGTCGGTTCGATGATCCCGCCTTCACCGAAAAGTTCTATGAAGAAACTGGCCCCCCCCATGGCAGAAAACCAGAAAAAACCTACGATGCTGGGCACCAGAAGCATAGCCAAAATCAGTTCCCGTATCGTGCGGCCCCTGGATATGCGTGCAGCAAATACGCCTACAAAAGGACTCCAGGCAATCCACCAGCTCCAGTAGAAAATCGTCCAGTTAGCCTGCCAGTCTCCCAGATGGGCCTGATCAATCCTGAAACTGGTATAGGCAAGATTCTGGATATAGTAGCCTACACTTGTTATGAATGTCTCAAAAATATAGATCGTTGGTCCTGTAATTATTACAAAAAGCAACAGGATCCCTGCGAGACCCATGTTAAATTGACTCAGACGTTTGATCCCCATATGAAGGCCTGTAACTACAGATATTGTAGCAATCGTGGTAATAATGGCTATTATGATTAATTGTATCGTTAGATTTAGTGAAACTCCAAAGATTGCACCTAAACCGGCATTGATCTGCATGGCACCCAATCCAAGTGAAGTGCCCACTCCGAATAGTGTACCAACGGTTGCCAGAATATCTACAAGATGTCCGATCCATCCGTAAATACGGTCACCTATAAGTGGATACAGCAGTGAACGCGGAGCCATGGGCAGCCTGTGCCTGAAATGAAAATAGGCAAGCGGAAGGGCGATTGCCAGATAAATTGCCCAGGGATGCAATCCCCAGTGAAAGAAACTGTATAACATAGCCTCCCTGATGGCCTGGCTGGTTTGAGCTCCGGCTTCAGGTGGTGATACAAAATGGCCGATAGGTTCGGCAACACCAAAAAATACCAGCCCTATGCCCACACCGGCGGCCATTAGCATGGTAAACCAGGTTATACTTCCAAATTCCGGGTTTGTCTGCTCACCTCCGAGACGTATATTTCCGTATTTACTAAAGGCAAGAAAGATAACGAATATCAGGAATATACTGGCTGTAAGAATATAAAACCATCCAAACTTATCTGTGATAAATTGCTGCAGGTTCTCAAAGACCACCGAAGCATGTCCTGAAAATCCGGCCCCGTAAATGACGAATGCAATAATCACACCGGCCGCCCCTAAAAAAACAGGGGGACTCGTTTCCTGGCGAAAATCTTGTACAATTCTTTTAAGCATAAATAAGTAAAATTTCACATAAAGTTAATAAATGTTCAGTACCTTCTAAAAGTTCTTCCCCATCCCCGTTTAAAAGATCAGTTACTTTATACTATAGTCGGGCTTTGTGCAACTTTGCCGGTATTTATTACCGGACTTCGCGGGAACTGAGATTCTGACCACATTTACCCATAAGGAATTTTATGGGATCATTGGGATCTGCTACATCCGTGTTGAATATTTTTTTTGTAATTTTCCATTCTTAAAAAAAACTTCATCTTAATAATATTATGAAAAAAAAGGAATCTTCGAGGCGCCGGTTTGTTAAAAATGCACTTGCATTGTCGGCTGCTACGGTAATACCCACAATACTGACCACCAAAGCTTCGGGACGCAGCATGCCCGAATCCCGGCTAATTGGCGCCAATGAGCGGGTTAATGTCGCATGTTGCGGAATAGGAAACCGGGGTGGTGGCATTACCCGGACAATATACAATACCGGACTGGCGAACCTGGTTGCGTTTTGCGATACAGACATGGGAGCTCCGCATACGGAGCGGGTGCTTGAAGAATTCCCCAATGTGCCCAGATACCAGGATTTCAGAATGATGCTCGAAGAGATGGACAGTCAGATAGATGCTGTTATAGTTGGGACACCTGACCATTCCCACTTCCCTATCTGCATGATGGCCATGGCCATGGGCAAACATGTATTTGTTGAAAAACCCCTGGCCCGGACTTTCCGTGAAAATGAACTTCTGATAGCGGCTGCAAAAAAATATAATGTTGTAACTCAAATGGGCAACCAGGGCCATTCGGGAGCTAACTATTTTCAATTCAAGGCATGGA
>SLGC01000437.1 GCA_007123885.1 Bacteroidales bacterium
TAAAAGCAAATCAAAATATAGACCTGGAAGGGATGGATATCAGCAGTAAAGCCCATGGCCGGTTTTCTGCCGAAGGGGGTGCCGGAGCGGAAGTAAAAACGAATGCCATAGCCGTCATAAAAGGGTCTCTGGTCCGGATTAATTAATATAAACCTGGAAATATGCCTGCAGCAGCAAGATCAGGAGACATCAGCACACATGGAGGGACTATCGTTGGTCCCGGGACCCCCCATGTCCTCATCGAAGGAAAGCCCGCCTCCGTGGCGACAGACATGCATACCTGTGCCCTCTCACCAAATGTGCATCAACCCACAGTGAGCCCCTTTCCAAATGGAAGTTCCACTGTCCTTATTGGGGGTAAACCTGCTTTAAGGGTTGGTGACAGTTGTATTTGCGGTGCCACCGCTGCATTGGGATGTCCCACAGTGATAATAGGATAATTATGAGAAAAGATAAAAGTTTTATCGGACAGGGCTGGGCATTTCCACCCGGCTTTTCATCGAAAACCAGGACCATAATCACCGTAGAGGAAGATGAAGATATTCAGCAGTCGCTAAATATCTTACTGACCACTCAATTGGGAGAACGGATCATGCAACCCCGCTATGGATGCAACCTCCGGAAGATGGTTTTTGAAAAAGCAGATAAAACAATGATCACTTATTTCCGTGACACCATTGAGACGGCGATCATCTATCATGAGCCCAGAATCAAACTAATAGATGTAAAAGTAAATGAAGCGGATCAGGAAGGGAAAATAGTTTTTATCATCAACTATTTGATCAGGAACACCAACACCCGGTCAAACCTGGTCTTTCCGCATTATATTACCGAAGCTTATGATCGGTATTAGCAACATTAACTATGGGAAACGGTACCAGCCAAAAAGAAAGAATACCCGGCTCTCTTCAACCTGACTATTTCAGGTTAGATGAAAGATCAGTGGATGATCTGTACCAGGAAGCCAGGAAATTAGCGGAAGCCCTCATTTTTTATGAGGGGGGAAATGCAACAGGCAGCTGGGAGGCCTTCTTTGATGAGGCTGAACCCTATCTTCAAAATATCCATGAAGCAATAAAAGAAAAAGACCCCCTGCCGCAACCGGGTTCCGGTACATGTCCCCCACATCTGGGCTTGTTGTTAGCTTTTTTAAAATTATATGGCCATGCCCGGAACCAGCTTAACAGCCTTCCTGCTGCTCACCTTCATTTCTTTTACGAAAAAATACTTGGCCAGCAAAAGAAAAAGCTTCAGCCAGATAAAGTGTATGTTTTTTTCGGGCTTGACAGGAAAGTTGAAAATTATCTGTTAGAAAGGGGAACAGCATTGCCGGCAGGAAAAGATGCCGAAGGGAAAGAGATCTTATATACTACTGATCGTGACCTTTTTCTTAACAAAGCCAAAATAGAACGTTTCCTTGCAATTCATAATCAGAAAACACCAGCAGGTCGCATTTATGATTTTCCTGAAGCCAATAGTTCAGACGGGTCCGGGGCTTCCCTGGAGGAAGGGCAGGGATGGTTTCCATTTGGAAACCCGGAGGTAAAACAACCATCTGCAGTAATGGGTCTAGGTATAGGGTCTCCGATGCTATTTTTAGAGGAAGGCAGCAGGACTATTTCCATTTCCTTCTCACTTACGAATAAAAATATAGCTGCTGATATCCATCGGCTTAAACCTGATGGATTTGAAGTATTGCTTACCGGCCCCGAACAGTATTTCTCCGGGGCGATAAATGATATTCATTATCGCAAGGGAAAATTGACATTTGTCATTGAGATAACTAAGATGGATCCACCGGTAGTAGCTTTTGATCCGGAAAAACATGGAGACCCGTTAGACGCTCCCATGGATTGGCCATTGCTGAAGATACAGTTAAAAAAGGGTTTTAATTCCGGGCTTTATACTTTCATGCAATCCCTGCAGTTTACCCAAATCACACTTAAAGTTGATGTAAAGAATGCAGGTTCATTGATAGCAAGAAATGACCATGGGGATCTGGATATCAACAGATCGTTTCAACCCTTTGGTTATAATCCTGTCCGGGGTGCGAACTTTTTCCTGGGGATGAAGGAGACGTTTTTAAAACCCGTCATGTCTTATACCATTAATATCAAATGGCAGGGATTACCGGAAGATCTCAAGACCCATTATGAAGGGTATCCGGGTCCTGCCAAAAGTTTGGTGGAAAAGGATGAAGATTTTAAAGTAAAAGCTGCAATTCTTCATCAAAAATCCTGGATTGAAATTAAAAATCAATCCACGAACACATCTGAATTTTCTCTGTTCGGGAGTGAAATCAAATTGAACCTGTCCGATTTACCCGATAATAAAATTATCCAAAGCCGAAAAATAAGCGAGAAAAACGGACTGATCCGCCTCAGTCTTTCCTCGCCTCGCCAGGCCTTTGGACATACACTATATCCGGCTGTCTATGCAAAGACAGTTTCGGACCAATTGCAGGAAAAACCATCCCTTATCCCCAATGAACCTTATACCCCAACTATAGAATCCATAAATCTGTCATATACTGCCGGGGAAAATATCGACTTGATGACGTCTCCCTCCTCCTTTCGCATTTTTCATGCTGAACCATTTGGCCTCAATGAAATATCCGGCAATTCACCCGGACCCGGATCTCTTAAGGGCCTGCATTTTCTTTCCGGTGAATTCCATCATGCGGGTAATTTATTTCTGGGAGTAGAAAATTTAAACCCGCCCCGGCAACTGACCATCTTTTTTAAGATCAAAGAAGAAGGCCTGGTAGACACTCCTGATCTTGAATTTCATTATTTAAGGAAAACCGGTTGGTACCCGCTATCCGAAAGACAGGTATTATCAGATACCACCATAGGATTAAAACAAACGGGAATACTCATCTTGAACATCCCTGCAGATGCAACTGCCAATAATTCCAGATTACCAGTTGGGTTTCACTGGATAAGAATTTCTGTAATGCAAGATCCGGATAGATTTGATCAAATAATGAGTGTGAAAACAAATGCGGTTTCCTGCACAATGCACCAACATGCTTACGCCGGACTGGAAGTAAATGAATTACCTCCCGGATCCATCCGCCGTTTTTCCAGGAAAATAGCTGAAATTAAAGAAATTGAACAACCCTTTAGCTCATTTGGAGGCAGACCGGAAGAAAAACAAATCAATTATTTTACAAGAGTAAGCGAAAAGCTTCGGCACAAAATGCGGGGCATAACACCCTGGGATATTGAAAGGCTTATTCTGGAACAGTTTCCTGAAATTTACAAGGTAAAATGTATTCCTCATACCGATGATCAGGGAAAACCTGCACCCGGAAGTGTACACATCATAGTGGTACCGGCCACAAAGCCTAACGAGACTCAAGCCCTGAAACCAATGGTTCCGAAAAGCACTCTTATAGAAATCAGGAATTACATATTTCCACTGGTATCAACACATACAAAATTTACGGTTTCCAATCCGGTCTACGAGGAGATAAAAGTTGAAGCGGTCATCAATTTCAATATTCAGGCAGATGCAGGCATATACCTCAAACAGTTGCAGAATGAATTAAGGCAATTTCTTTCACCATGGGCTTTCCGGAAGGATGCGGAAATACGGTTGGGGGACAGGCTTTACAGGTCCTCCACCATAGAATTTATCGAATCGCGTGCCTACGTAAATTTTATTGCCAGCATTAAGCTGTTAAAAAACAATAAAGTTATTGAGGATCATGAGATCAGTCCCGGCAAACGCAGCATTATCTGTTCCGCGGAAACGCATGATCTAAAAGCTATTGCTGCTGACAGAATTATTTGTCAGACAAATCAGGGTATTAATCAAATGATCATCGATATAAATTTCGAAATACAATAAGTCAATTTTGAGAAGATGTCATTAAAACAGGACAAAAACAATTTAAAGCAATACTTCAGGAGTGGAAGCAGGCCCACACAGAAGCAGTTTTATGAGTTAATCGACAACTGCTATAATGAGGAATTTACCTTTTTTGTTTCCGGTTATCATCTGATGGTGGATAAAGGAGAAGGAGATACGATAAAATATTTCAAAAGGGAA
This sequence comes from Bacteroidales bacterium, assembly GCA_007123885.1. Taxonomy (GTDB): domain Bacteria; phylum Bacteroidota; class Bacteroidia; order Bacteroidales; family PUMT01; genus PXAP01. Next base: position 4,057 of record SLGC01000437.1, read on the forward strand.
GCCGGAAAAACCAGAATAATTCCACAGTTCGAGCACATCAACAGGGTGCATCAGCGGTTTTTTCATTTTGCCATACCTGTATCCCAGCTGGGACCAGGATTTATGCTGGAAAAAATCATTCTGGAAATGGATCTGCCCCAAAACACAAAATATAGTGTTAAAGACCACAAAAAGAAAGTAGAGATCACACAACGTGTGCAGCTGGATTACATAAAGGTATTTAATGGCACACAAGAGATTTATGAATATACACCCGATGAAGATGAAAATGAACCGGTACAGGAAATCCTGATTGAGCAAACCGCTTCCCTGTGGAGAGGAATTGCTATAGATATTGCCATAGGATATGATATAAAATCAAATATTGCTGTTTCCGACCAATTTGATCTGACGGCTGGAAATGAAGATGTACTCGAACATTTGTTTGGAGGCGCTGGTTGCATCTTTAAGCCAAATGAATAATAATATTATGGATTCATCTCAAGGTATTTCAAAAAATCTTCCTGATATCCCCACCCTCGATTTTAATAAACTGAGAGAAGAGGGCATCAGGTTGATTCAGGAATTATCCGGTGAGATATGGACCGATTTCAATTTACATGATCCTGGTATTACAACACTCGAGGTGCTATGTTACGCCTTAACTGAACTGGGCTACCGGACAGAGGAGCTAATGGAAGCCTATAAGGAAAAGGAGGCGGTAAATCCGGATATAATCGACAGGTATTTCATTCACGCTGATGAACTATTGCCTCATTTGCCATTGACAAAATGGGATTTTGAAAACCTGACAGAAAAAATTCATCCCAAAGTGTTGAAAGCCTGGTTTGAAAAATATCCGCTTTTGCATGTTTCAGGCGCTGTGCAGGGAGGGTATGAAATTGCAGTATTTTTAACCCATGATGAAAAATTCGGAAACCTGAATTCTGATACGATTTCTATTCCACTGGAAGATACCGAAGGGGGGTTGGATATTATTTTATTTGATAATGAAAACCGCAGGATGGATTGGGGAAAAATCAAAAAAGTCCATAATTGCAATTGGATTGAAGATGGCCCTGACAGCTTTTTTGTATTTGAAAGGTTTAATTGCCAGGCGGCAGTGGAACTGGAAATAAGCTATTATCACCAAAAACCAGTTTCTTCCATCCATGCCAAAGCCCGTATTACTTACAATCCATTAAAGAAGTCACAAGCAAAACCCCAATCCATAGAGATTTTCAGGGAAGCTATCATTCAGAAACTGGAAAGTGCTGAATTTCTCCGGGCACTTGAGTGGGCACTTGCCAAAGAACAGTATAAATTACACATTTTAGATGAGATCAGGTTATCTCTTTTGCCTTACCGCAATCTTTGTGAAGATTTTATAAAACTGCGGGTAGTCAATGAGCAGGAAATAAAAATGGATGCTGAAATCATACTGGACGAATATGCACCCCGGGTAAATGAAATAAACAAGTCTCTTTATAATCAGCTGGATGATTTTTTATGGCAACTGATGCTTCAGGCACAAGCACCAATTAACAAATCACAAAAAATGGTTTTGTACGCTTCTAATATTATAGAAGAAATGGCAAAGGTAAAAGGTGTGGAAGCAGCAGATATTATAAAATTAAATCTTTTTGTGGATGGAGTTCCTACCATTCCCATACAGGACGAAGCTTCTTTTGAATGTATTCATTTACAAGGTTTTGCCTATTACGTACCTAAAGTGAGCCGTATAAAATCCACCATTACCTATTTTCGTTCAGGAGAAAAAGAAAAGATGGAGGAAGGATCAATGACCGAAGATTTTCAACCACATCCTTCCAGGTTTAAAGGCAGGGAACCTGCAGAATCCAAAAGATCTGAAACCCACATGCTCACCCAAAGCTTTATCGAAAATCTGCGGCAATACTATTCCATCAAAAATGATTTCCCTCAAAACTACCGCCTGCGGAGTGGAGAACTTTCCCCTCAGGCACCGGAAAAAGTAAAAGTCCGGGTCAGACAATTCAAGACTTACCTTGCGTTTTTTGAACGGATTTTTATCAATTACCTGGATCAGTTAAGTGATTTTCATGAACTGTTGAGTGTAAAACACACCAGTGAACATAAAGAGAATGAACTGCAAAGATTAAAAAACCGGCTTCCTGATCTGGAACTGCAAAAGCTGATAGATGAAAATATATGGGAAAAAACCGTATCATCCGCAGAAGGAAAATACAATCACCTGCTGCGTCAGCATAAAATTCTGGATCATCTATTGGCAAGATTCTCTACCCAATATATACCCGTTTCAACAGATCTATCGGATATGGGAGCCCTTGAAAAAGCATATCAGCATAAAAAATTAATATTAAATGATATTACCGTTATTACAAGAGACAGAGGCTTAGGGTTATCCATCAAGCCAAAAGAAAAAGGTATCTGGGAAAAAGATCTGCTGTCAGGCTTTCAGAAAAGAATATACAGATTACTTGGTGTGGATAACAAAAGGCTGATGCATTATAAACTTTCATCAATTGAAGGTAATGAACCGGTGGGATTTTATTTAGTAGAACACTTGTTACTCATAAATAGAAAGGAAGCAAACATTTTAACTAAAAAATTCAATAAAGCCGCTGAACTGCTTTTTAACTATATCAGCAATTTAACCATTGGAGATCCGCCACGTGATCCTTATTCTTTCCGGCTGACAATTATCCTGCCCCACTGGTATTCCGCCTGGCAGCAGCGGCGAAACCGCGTAGAAACGATTCTCAGGGAAGAAATGCCGGCTCATATACTTCCCGGGTTTTACTGGCTGGATAAAACGCACATGGAGGATTTTGAGCTGCTTTATGAAAATTGGCTTAAATCCATGCTCGAAATGTATGAACAATAAAAACCGGAATCATTTTATTCAAAAACAGGTTTTGATATTCGATTTTTCTTCTGAAGAAAAATCCAGGAGCTGGCATAAAACAGCATCGACTTTTTATTACCGTAACATGCTTCCCATTATAAACAATGTATTGGATACCTGGTTTCCGGAAGACCATTATTGTATTGAAAGGCTCGAAATTGACCTGGGAGAAATTGATGAGGAAGAATTACAGGATACATTGGTCAAAATTATTGAACAGGAACTGAACCGGATCATTAAAAAAGATTTACAAAAACCCGCAGCATCCATTCCGGGCGGTAACCTGCCGGCAGGAGATACTCTTTTTATCAAAGAAAATCAGCAAACTCTCCTGGAAAATTTCTTTTATTTCCTGGATCATGGGATTCTGCACTGGAACAGCCGGTTTAACAAAATATCCATACTCGAGGCGGAGATTAAGCAGGAAATAGGGTTTAAAAAACTCATAAGCAATCCTGCTTTTCAACAGCGATTGCAGCAGGCAGAAATCAGGAGGCGCATATATTTTCAATTTTCCAGGTCTTTTTGGGAAGAGATATGTAACCGGTTCTATAAAACCGAAACAGACAGGCTTTACGTCTTTCAGGAAATTTTGACTAAAATCCTGATATCTATTGCCCAAAATGAACCTGAAAGAAAAAAATTAAGACATGAAATTTCCGGGGATGTGAAAGAATGGATAGCAACCGATGCCCCTTCCGCTACTGAGGATTGGCACACGCATTATATCCGGTGGGCGATTAATAAAGTTTCACCCGGGGCTTACCCGGCAGGAGAATCAGCTACTTGCAAAAAGATAATTAAGGAACTTATTAGTTCTGACAAATACCAACAATACAAGGAAACCAAAGTTCTGCTTAGTGTTTTAAATTCGATAATTTTATCCGAAATTAAGCCCGAAACTTTACCTGAAACTTTATCCGAAATCAAGCCCGCAACCCCTGCGCGCGCTCAGGCCGATGCTGATGATGGGCCAAAGTCCAAAGAAATCAGCATTAGAAAAGCGAATAAGATCCATCCGGATCCTCATTTTCCTAAGGTGGAAATAAAGCCGGAAAATATGCAAATCCACCAAAGAAATAAAGAAGAACTTACTGAATATAAGGTGGAAATTACGGGAAAGCATTCCCCTGAAAATCCCCGGGTTGTATCTGCTATAAAAGGAAACCGGGAAAACGAGCAAATCCACCAGAGAAATAAAGAAGGACTTACTGAGTATTATGTACAGCAGGCGGGTGTTATCATCACCTGGCCATTTCTTGCCCACTTGTTTAAGCATACCGGCTATCTGGATAATAAGGCATTTAAAGAGGTGGAGCATCAACAGCGTGCCATTCACCTGCTGGGCTTCATCGCTTCCGGTAAAAATCAATTTGAAGAACAGGAATTGGTGATGGCAAAATTCTTATGTGGCTGGTCATTGGCCATGCCCATAGCAAAAACAGCGGAACTGACAGATGAAGAAAAAGATGAGGCTGAAGAGATGCTTCAAAACCTCATCATGAGGTGGTCTGTTTTAAAAAATACCTCTGTAGATGGGCTCCGGGATTCTTTTTTTCTCAGGGAGGGTAAGCTCCTCAGGGAGGCCGAAAACTGGCGGCTGCTTGTAGAACAAAAAAGTTATGATATGCTTTTGGATCACCTGCCCTACTCCATCAGTCTGATCAGGTTACCCTGGAATAAAGATATGCTGAAGGTGGACTGGGCATAGCAAAACTCCGGCAGGCTTTATAAGCTCCTTTATTTTTTGTAAATTTATCATAAAAAGCCATGGAGGAAAAATCCCATACTGCGGCTCTGCCGGCAAATCCCGTTTCCAGCTACAGGATCCAGTTCTCCCGCTCCTTTACCCTGAAGGATCTGGAAAAAAATACAGATTATATCGACCTGCTGGGCATAGCCAGCCTTTATGCATCGCCGGTGTTTGCCGCTGTGCCCGGCAGCAATCATGGATACGATGTTATCCATCCTGGCGTCATAAACCCGGAAATAGGCAACTTCGAGGATTTTGTCCGGGTGAACCTAAGCCTGAAGGATAAAAAAATAGGCTGGATCCAGGATATCGTTCCAAACCACATGGCCTACCATCAAGATAATCCATGGATCCGGGATGTGCTTGAAAAGGGAACCGATTCGGCCTATTTTGCTTTTTTTGATATTGAAGGACCGGTCGCGGAAGGACGACAAAAGCTGATGCTTCCTTTCCTGGGCACTCACCCCGACCAGATTATAAGGAACGGTGAACTGCAGGTTCATTTTGCACATGGCAATATCGTCCTGAAATATTATGATAATACCTGGCCGGTTAATTTCAACACCTTCAGATCCATATTCAGGCCTTTTTCAGGTTCTGTCCCCTCTGGATTTTCAAATCTATGGGAAGAATATGACCTGGACAGGCATGATATTTACCCTGAATTTCTCAACCGCGAATGGGAAAACTTTAAAAGGGACCTTGATGCACTGTTTAGCTCCCATGAGGAAACCCGGGCATTCATTGACGGGATTATTTCATCAATCAATGGAGATCATGGACGGTTGCTGGAAATAGTTTCCGGCCAGCATTATGAATTATGCCATTGGAAAGAATCCTCATCACGGATAAATTATAGAAGGTTTTTTACCATTAACGGATTGATATGCCTGCGCATCGAGGATCAGCGGGCATTTGAAAACCATCACAATTTCATAAAAGAGCTGCTCGGGGGCGGCTATTTAACGGGTTTACGGATCGATCATATCGATGGTCTGCGGGAACCCGGAAAATACCTGCGAAACCTCCGGGATCTTGCAGGCGAAAAAGAATATATCATTGTCGAGAAGATACTGGAACATGGTGAGAATATTCCGGCAGACTGGCCTGTGGAAGGAACTTCCGGCTATGATTTCCTGGCACTTGTAAATAACCTTCAGAGTTCGGAAAAAGATTACCCGCGGCTGCTGAAACTCTACAGAAACACTGCTGCAAAGGAAACCGATCCGGGTGAGATAATTTACAAAAACAAGAAGCTCATTCTGGAAACCAATATGCAGGGTGAACTGGATAACATATTTATCCGCCTTGAAGGGCTTATGGATTATGCTTCAAAAAAGGGTATTGTACAATACAATGAAAAAAAAGGGATAACACCTGAAACTCTCAGAAAGGCTCTCGGAGAATTTATGCCGGCACTTCCGGTATACAGGTTCTATCCTGAAGAATTCCCCTTGAATGGCATGCAGAGAAAAAAATTCGAAGATACCCTGAAGGCAGCCGCACGGAGGAATCCACAACTTAAAGGAGCACTGGCGCTTTTAAAGGATCTTTTTTTTCATCACGATCAGAAAGATGATGGTTACAATGGACTTCTGGAAGATTTTTGCCTTCGCCTCATGCAGTTCACCGGTCCTCTGACAGCCAAGGGTGTCGAAGATACTTCCATGTACCAGTACAACTGTTTCGTTTCACACAACGAGGTGGGTGATTCGATAGCTGCCCGTGGAATAAGTGATGAGAAATTCCACCAGGCTATGATAAGAAGGCTTGCAGAGAGCCCTCTTTCCATGAATAGCACATCGACCCACGATACAAAGCGGGGCGAAGATGTAAGGGCCAGGTTGAATGCCATTGCAGACATGGCGGGAGAATGGGAAAAGCTGGTGAAGAAATGGATCGATATTAATGCCGCGTTCAGGACCGGCATGGAAGCACCCGATGCTAATGAGGAGTATATGATCTACCAGGTAATTGCGGGGACTTTCCCAATGGACGAAAAGATTGATGGTGAATACAAGGCGCGGCTGCACGAATACATGGTAAAGGCCCTGCGGGAAGCCAAAGTGAACAGCAGCTGGGATGATCCCAACGAGTATCATGAAAAGGCTGCAAACAAATTCATCAGTTCCATTCTGGATCCGGATCACCCATTCCTGAATGCATTCCTGCCTTTTCAAAAAAAGCTCATCTGGAGAGGTATAGTAAATTCCCTTTCCCAGCTGGCAATCAAATGTCTTGCACCCGGAACTCCCGACATATACCGTGGCACTGAAATGTGGGATCTCAGCCTTGTCGATCCCGACAACCGCAGACCGGTAGATTTTGATGGCCTGCATGAGGCTCTTTCGGATTCAGTGGAAAAATGGAAGGCTGCTCCCGAAGATACTGCAAAGAGACTTTATAATTCACCCTTTGACGGAAGGATCAAGCAACTGGTGACTCATCTGCTTCTTAATGAAAGAAGAAATAACCCTGACCTTTTCCATTACGGAGATTATCTGCCTCTTGAATTTTCAGGAAAATACAAAAAAAATGTATTCGGCTTTATAAGGAAGCATAAAGAGAGCTGGCTTATGTGTATCCTGCCCCTTCATGCCGGGGGACTTTCAAACCTGGCAAATAATGAATTCCTTACCTCGGTCAGGTGGAAAGACACCATGGCTGTTATTCCCCCCGGAGCTCCCAATGAATGGGAAAATATCCTTACAGGCTCGAAAAACGGCAGCCGCTCTTCAATTTATATAGAGAAATTATGGAAAGATCTCCCCATAGCTGTTTTCAGGGGCAATACCGAAAAGACCGGCAGAAAAGCAGGAATACTTATGCATATTTCAAGTCTTCCGGGAAAATTCGGTACAGGAGACCTGGGTGAAGAGGCCTATCGCTTCGTTGACTTCCTGAGCACCAATCGTCAGTCTTTCTGGCAGACACTGCCCCTTACGCAGGTGGTAAGCCGCCAGTCATGGTCACCATATGCCTCGCCCTCGGCATTTGCCGGAAACACCATCCTGATAAGTCCCCGTCAGCTTTATATCGATGGACTGGTGAAATATTCCGAGCTGGAACAGACAGGTTTCCGCGACAGCAATAAAGTTAATTATGAAAAAGCCTCGCGTTACAGGAACAGCATCCTGGAGAAGGCATATGACAGATTCAGGAAGGAAACCGGTAGTGACCTGTACTCCCGCTATGAGGAGTTTTGTGAAGAACATCGCTACTGGCTGGATGATTATGCAATGTTTCTTGCCTTCAGGCAAAAATTTGGCAGGAAGGAGTGGAGCAGATGGCCTGATGAGGTAAAACACCGTGAGGAGAAGACCTTGAAAACAGCCAGGTATCAGTTTGCCCAAAATATCATGCTTGAGAAATTCAGGCAATTTATTTTCGACAGGCAATGGAAGAGGTTAAAAACCTATGCCAACAACAAGGGAATAATGATCTTTGGTGACATACCATATTATGTAAACTTTGACAGTGCTGATCTATGGGCCAACCAGGAGCTGTTTAAGCTGCATGGCAGCGGAAAGATGAAAGTTGTTGCAGGCGTTCCGCCGGATTATTTCAGCGAGACCGGTCAGCTCTGGAATATGCCTGTTTACGACTGGAACAGGCTTAAAGAGACGGGTTATGATTGGTGGCTCAAACGGCTGGAAAGGAATATTGAACTTTTTGACCTGGTAAGACTGGACCATTTCAGGGCATTTTCAACTTTTTGGGAGGTGCCGGCCGGTGACAAGGTGGCTGTCAACGGCAAATGGCGAACCGGCCCGGGATCTGATTTTTTCAGGGCGGTAAGGGACCGGTTCCCCGCCATGCCTTTTGTAGCCGAAGATCTCGGTGACATAGATCAGCCGGTTTATGATCTCAGGGATGAATTCCTCTTGCCCGGGATGCAGGTACTGCAGTTCAGCTTTGACGACAATATGGCAAAAAACCTTCATACACCCCATAATCACAAGTCCCATTCACTGGTCTATACAGGAACCCACGATAATAATACCCTGCATGGCTGGTATGAACAGGAACTGGGCAGGGAAGGCAAAAAAAGGCTTCAGGAATATACCGGTAAAAAGATAGGCAAAAAAGATCTGCACTGGGAAATGATCAGGATGGCCCATGCGTCACCTGCACAAACCTGTATAATTCCCATGCAGGATTACCTGGGACTGGGAAAAAGTTCCAGGATGAATACGCCATCTACCTCGGGGGGAAACTGGATATGGAAAATGAAGGACCTCCCGGATGATAAATCAATTACCGGTAAGATAACCAGGTATACTGTGATGTTCAACCGCATATAAACCCCGAAGGGGCTATAAAATATTGAGCACAGTTTAATCCGGTATGGAAAAATATTTTTCACACCGGGCAAGTTAAACGTACCAGAACCGCGGCATAGATTGGGCATTCAGGGAAATAACTGATTATGCGAAGTATTCGCATAACAGAACTATAATAGAATGATCAGGATAATTATTATCAAAATAACCAGAATAGTCATTAACCCGCAACCCCGGGGGTTAGGGTAATCATCTCTTACTATCTGACCACTTTTCAAAATTCCTTTCAGCCTTAAAGATTTAAAATGACAATATTATATTGTTTTTTTAATATATGCAAAACCGGACAGGATGTTGGCCGGAGGTTGCAGAAATTCTAATGGACTTGTATTGATCGAAACTTGACTGACATGGAAATTATTGGCCCTGATGGATGAGCTTTCCGAAATTTTCCCAGAAATTACGGTGGAAATTCTCACCCAGTTCGCCCGGATAGAGGTCGATAAATGAATGAGTCGCTTCTGCAAAGGGTTTAAATTTGATTTTGCTGTCATCCATGAACAGTGTATTTACTTCAGGATGAAACTGGATCCCTATTACATTGGGATATATTTCATGTTCAATGGCTTCCACAACCTTCCCGTCCATGCACCAGGCAGTGACCCGGTAGCCTTTACCGATCTTATCGAGGGCCTGATGGTGAGAGCTCAATACGTAGGGTGTAAGGTTGGCTCCTGCCGCAGAATGCATGTGACTTCCATCATTTATCCTTATCCTGTGAAAAGTGCGTGCAGCAACCCCGGGGTCAGTACGGTACACTGAATA
>SLGC01000410.1 GCA_007123885.1 Bacteroidales bacterium
GCTGTGATTATTTTCTCGCTGGTAACAACATATTATGCTATTTTAGGGTTTATGTAAATTCCGGTGAGCCTTTTGCCGGGCGGACAGACGAAACAAATCAGGATAAGTAGCGTTTTTGACATAAAATCCATATTTTTGATGGTAAATACGATTGTTGTGAACATTATCCTGAAACTAAAATAAATCAGTTATGAAGATTACTGCTGCTTTTCCGGACCTGAAATTATTATTCATTTTTTTGCTCACGGTTATCCTGACAGCCGCCTGTCAGACTGATGAGGAAGCCAGATGGTGGCGCGGGAACATGCATACGCACACTTTCTGGAGTGATGGAGATGATTTTCCAGAACCCGTTGCCGGGTGGTATAAGGAGAATGGTTATAACTTCCTTGTATTTACCGATCATAATATTTTGCTGGAGACACCTGTGACAGGGCCGGTCAGGGCCGGTCACCGTCTTATTGACCAGGAGCTCTGGCAAGCTTTTTCAGGCGATCATCCTGCCCTGGAAAAATATGTAAATCTGTTCGGGGATGAAAATGTTGATATCCGGAAAGATGAAGAGGGAAATACACTGGTAAGACTTAAACCTCTTGCAGAATTCCGTGATGAGTTTGAACAGCACGGAGAATTTCTTCTTATTATGGGCAATGAAATAACTGATCAGCAGGCTGTCCACCTTGTTGCCGCTTATCAGGATGAAGTTATTCCTACAGTGGGCGGAAAACCCGGCGAAAGAGCCGCAATGATGGACGAGATAGTAAGGCGGGTGGATGAATACAGGGAAAGGTCAGGGCGAAATACCTGGGCAGTCCTGGCTCATCCGAATTTCAGATGGGCAATTACAGCCGAAAAGATGCTCGAGGTTGAGAATTTAAGATTTTTTGAAGTATATAATGGTCATCCTTCTGTTTATAACGAAGGCGATGAATACAGGGCCAGTACCGAGAGAATGTGGGATATCGTACTTTCGATGAGGCTTGCCGGCGGCAATACAAATTTACTTTACGGGGTTGCCACTGACGACACTCACAGATATCATGGAAGCGGAGCCACCCCGGGAAGGGGATGGGTGATGGTACGCAGTACTGAACTGACACCTGGGGCATTGCTGGATGCCATGGACCGGGGTGACTTTTATTCTTCGACCGGTGTTGCCTTAAATGATGTTAGATTTGATGGCAAGAGAATTGAGGTTGACATTGAACCGGTCGAAGGAGTAACATATACTACAGAATTTATCGGCACTTTATCAGGATCAGATATGACAAGTCATCCTTCAGTTGATGGTGAAGGTAACGAGATAGAAAATACTACCCGTGTATATAGTGATGATATCGGCAAAGTACTTGCGGCCACAAACGAGCTTTCTTCAGGATATACCCTGACCGGCGAAGAGTTATATGTGCGTGTTAAAATAACCTCTTCGGCCGACCAGCTTGACCGTATAACAGGAGAGGTAATCGGTAAACAGGCAGCCTGGACACAACCTGTTGCTCCCGGACTGGTGCGGGTTCCGGGAAGGTACCTGGATTAATGTCCGGATTTTAAACCAATACGTCGAAGTCAAAGCAAAATCCTTAAATTATTAAAACTTATGGAAGAACTATTTAGTCGTATTGCACATTGCGTCGAGTTTGGCAAGATTAACAAGGCATCGCCCTATCCCCCGGATATGAAGGAACAGGATGGTGCGGACGAACTGACCAGACAGGCATTGGATGCCGGTGCCGGGGCAGAAGATATCCTGACGAATTCCCTTATAGTCGGAATGGAAAAAATAGGGAAAAAGTTCCGGGAAAATAAGGTTTTTGTTCCCCAGGTACTTATGTCAGCCAAAGCCATGTCTGCCGCTATGGCACACCTGAAACCCTTCTTCCTGAGCGGTGAGGCAAAACAAAAAGGTACCTTTATTATAGGAACAGTAGAAGGTGACTTGCATGATATAGGGAAAAACCTTGTTGCCATGATGATAGAGGGTAATGGTTTTGAAGTGATCGACCTGGGTGTTGATGTTTCCTCAGATAAATTCGTTGCTGCGATCAACAGTCATCACGGTGCTGTTGTGGGGTTATCGGCATTACTTACCACCACAATGGTTAACATGGAGAAAATAACCAGGGAAATAAAAGAGAGGTATCCCGATACTAAAGTTTGCATAGGCGGAGCCCCTGTTAACCAGGATTTTTGCCAAAAGATCAACGCCGACCTTTATAGTCCTGATCCGCAGGGGCTGGTTGAGTACCTGAACGAGCAGGCCTCAGGTGTCATTTCTGCATAACCGGACACATTTGATTCTGCTCTCTGTTACTTCATGCAATAGGGAAGGCTCCGATACAACGTGTTGAAAACCGGGCACTTTTCAATATAAACAGGTTGATTCAATGTTTTTTGTCAATCGATAACCCTGTCCGGATATTTCTGTAACATTTATACCGGGACATCGTATATCATGAAGAGTCGACTCTAATCCGTTTAAAGCAAATTATCTGAAAAAATGTTGGTGGGGCATAAATATTTACCGTTAGTGTAAATATTATTACAACCTTTTGCCTGGCAGATTCGTCTATATAGGATGAACCATTAAGATGGTCAATTTGTTTTATTGATCGGAGTTTTTATATGGTTTTTCGCTATTAAATGCAATACGTGTTTTTTTATCAGGGTAATTCATTCCAGTATTTCATTATTTCTCTCAAGCACTAAGGATATAAATTTTTCAGAGCCACCGGTTAAAACGTTTTGGAGATTTTAACAAACATTAAACATCATGCAGAATTTACAAGAAAATATAAATGTAATCTCCAAAGGTCAAGATCTGAATTCAATAGGAAAAATAATAAAATACAAACAGGATTATATGGATTTTTTTACAGTTGAAATAAATCCTTGCGATATCCATATAGGAAAAAAGCTTATCGCTGAATTGATGGGGGTTGACCCGGAGAATATTCCTGAACCATATAATGGAATAATCCAGAGGGAACTTGACCAAATAATTAATTACAGGAATATCAGAGGAGGATTTTGTATTTCTGAAAATTTTGAAATTTCCAAAAAAGACAATGTTTTCAGATTTGAAAATACTGAGTTCATTGCCGGAAAGCAACTGATAAGCAAACTTGTTAACTCTGAAAGGCTGGCATTTTTTATTTGTACTGCCGGTGAGGAAATAACTCTCCGATCAAGGGAACAGATGAGGACCGGCGATATGCTTGAAGGGTATGTAAGTGATATTACAGGATCGTTGCTTGTAGAGGGGGCGATGGATCTGCTTCACGACATCCTGAGAAAAAAATGCATCGAAGAAGGTCTTAAAATAACCAACCGTTACAGTCCGGGTTACTGCAACTGGAAAGTTACCGAACAAAGAAAGCTGTTCCGGCTTTTTCCCGAAAATTTCTGCGGAGTCAGGCTTTCAGAAAGCGCAATGATGATCCCTCTGAAATCAGTAAGCGGAGTTATTGGAATAGGCAGGGATGTTGAATATGATCAGCATCTTTGTAATGAATGTTCCGAAATAATATGCACATTCCGGAACACAAAAAACAGGTATACCTGAGCTTTTCAACAAAAAACAGGCTATTTCAGGACCCTGTACGATTGCCTGAGATGTCAAACCTGACCAACAGAGGCCGCCCCGGAAGAATTCGGGGGCGGCCATGTTTTGTGTCCTCTATTTGAAAGATCCCCTTTGTATTTCTATTCTGAAATATTGGAATTTAAGTAATAGATCAATAATTTTATTCTTTATGTGAACCATTAATCCTGATGGATCCGGCCGGTCGGATAAACAGTGATTCCGGGGTCTTACCGGCATAAGAAGCTTATTTTATTGCCCGAAAGTAATTCTTAAAATATAA
>SLGC01000334.1 GCA_007123885.1 Bacteroidales bacterium
AAATGGTGCTGACCCCTACTTACCACGCCTTCCGCTTGTACGTGCCATTCCAGGATGCCACCCGTCTGGCCATCAATTTTGATGAAGGTACTTACCGGGTGGGAGATATCAGTCTTCCGCGCGTAGATGCAATTGCAGCCAGGGGGCAGGATGACCGGATATACATTGCAATAACCAACATTGACGCGAAAAATACTGCCTCATTCGATCTTTCACTGGATGGGTATTCAATTCAAGGCGTAAATGGTGAAACGCTTTATGCTCCGGCAATTGATGCCGTCAATACTTTTGAGGATCCTGATAATGTAACCCCACGGTCGATCGATACGCGCGTCCGCAGGAATAATATTTCGGTTACCGTGCAGCCGCAATCGGTAACAGTACTTGCAATTGACGCAAAAAAGCAATAGCGGGGTAAAAGACTTGCATTTTAATTGAATAGCAGGTAACTTGCTTTTCATTGTTTTCATGTTCTAAAAACACGAGCCTATGAAAAAGCTAATGGTTTTAACTAGTCTCAGCTTTTTTTTCCTTATCGGGTGCAAAAAGGAAAATGATCCAGTTGAGGATAATCCATTACCCGTAGATGAGATTCAGGAAACCAGGAATAACCTCCTGGGAAAGTGGATTCAAATATCTCCTTGTGATTCCTGCCATTTATATGAATTTACCGAACAGGATTCAATTATTGAAACTTTTATTAGAATGGATCAAAGGCTGTATTATTATTTTCAAATAACTGCACCAGATTCAATAAAAGTATTAAGAGACTGGAAAATAGAAGAATACAGAAAGGAAACATCCCATAAGCTGCTTTTTCATTCAGATGACACGTTAACGTTAATACAATTTTTAGCGGTAGATTACGGATTCGGCTTTGAAGATATTAAACTCTATAGAGTTGAATAATGGGGATGATAAAAATTCATTTGCAAATATCAATTTTCCTGCTGTCATTAGCAGCAGCAGCCGGCCAGCAAGTGGCAGAATATCAAATATATCCTGAACTTGATTATATGCCGGGTTCCCTCGAAAATCGGGGTTTCTACCAAAAAAGCACTTCCGGGGAAAATAATCTTAACCCCCTTGATTCAGTCATTCTATATAGATTCGAATCAGAGACAGATTCCCTTCCAGGACGCAAACAGGTTTATGAATATGACGATCAGGCAAACTGGATAAGAACTGATTATAGATGGGACACACAAAAAGAGCTTTGGCTTAAACAGGAAAGACATGAATATGGATTTGATGCGGCAGGAAACTGGGTCTTGTATTCTAATTTTATCTGGGATAATGTAAATGAAACCTGGTTAAATAGCCATCGATATGAATGGGAGTTCGATGACGAGAATAAACAGATTGCTTCATTCATATTTGACATGGATCCCATAGAACTTAAATGGAGAAAAAGCTCGAAAAGTCTTTACGAATATGATTCTCAGGGTAACCGGACTTTAACAAGCACTTACAGGTGGGACGAGCAACAGGAGTGGATAATTAACGGGAAGGTGGAATATGAATACGATGATTGGGAGATTACCACACATTATACCTGGGATGGCCAAAACAGTATCTGGAAACCTTCTGCGAAGCAAGAATTTGACTATGATAAGGATGGTAACATTATTATGCACATAAGGTATTTCCGGGATGATGAAAATGGTACCTGGAGAGGAGATAAGAAGTGGGTATACGAATTTGACGAGCATGGGAACCAGGTTTTCTATGCACTATATGGATGGGACGGCGAGAATTGGTCGGTTATTGATCAATATGTGGGTGAATATAAATACGAATTTGATGAGAGCGGGAATATGACATTAATACATCTTGTGAATAAATGGAAGGAGGAGTACAAATACAATTCTCGTGGCGACAGATATATACTGGTGCGATCAGCCTGGGACAGTGAAAATGAGAAATGGCGTATCGATAAAAAGTATTTTTATTATTACTCCTATGATAATGCAGAGCCTGTTACCTCCTTCCGGCCTGTTCTGAAATCAGATTCCACCTCGTGGGATATTGCCTCCATGGAAATGCCTGGAATAGGTATGCTTAAGCTGTATGCCCGGAAGTATACCGATTCAACATATGCAGAGCTCTACGCATTTGCAGATTGGGCGTCGGGCCCCCATTATTATTATGGAAAAATCAGGGAGGATACAATTTCAGGAAAATTGTGGGTTATTCCTCCTCCAGTACCACCTCCATTTACACCACGTGAAGAGGAGGAAATACTTATTATGGATCTCACCCTGGATGTTGGAGATACATTTGAATTTTATGAGGGTGTTTCAGGCACTGTTGACAGTGTTTATTTTTCAGATGACGGAAGAAAGATTATCAGGTTTGAGAAGATTATCAATTTTGATACGCCGACTAATTATTGGAATGAAACTATTCGCTTTATTGAAGGAGTGGGCCCAAATATCAGTGTTATTTGGTACGATTTTGATAATCGTTATGTGACCTGCAAATATGACAATGACGAGCTGGTTTATGTGAATTCAAACAGCCTGTTCGATGGCTGTCTTCCTCTTGATACAGGGATGAAACCGGAACAAGGTAAAGAATCCCATGTGAAGTTGTACCCGAACCCGGCAAGTGATGTTTTGCATGTAGAAATTAGTCCATTCCTGTTGCCCACTACTGAATTTATAATTTATAACACCCAGGGGGTTGCATTAAAACATTTACAAGTGCAGGGGTACAACCATACTATCAATATCGGTGGCTTGAGTAAGGGTTTGTATTTTGTCAGTATCAAGAATGGCTCCCATCTACTCCTGCAGAAAATAATAATAAATTGAATGCTTCCCTGAAGTCACTTGGGACTTTCAAACCCCGGAATGCCACCCGCGACCTGGTGGGGGTTAAAAAACTTGCAAATTATTGGAAAATCCAATAACTTGCCCGGAAGGCATACATGACTCTCAGGCTTGCTCATTTGAACAAACTACCAGGTAAATGAAATCTTTCCCCTTCCTGTTATTACTTCTCTTCACAGTTTTCAATGTGAATTCCCAGGATACCCTGAGCGGCTTGAGGGACCCGTGGCTTTGGCCTTTCTCCCCTAATTCAATCTGGAACCAGCCAATTGGAAGCAATGCCATATATGTAGATGCCAATTTTCAGGCAGCTGGTCATGTAGGAGTTGACATACAGCATATTTTGGAATTGCATGATCATTACCCTGTTAGACAGGCGCTGGGGACAGAAGTCTGGGGTCCGGGAAGATGCAATGGAACGCAGCAATTAGGCTTCAGCATACCGGTGCCGGATGACTGGATTGTTCCCGATGCCGGCAATAGTCCATATGGTTTGACCCCCAACAGCAATTTTGCTTTAAGAATGCCGGATCCCGATATGGTTTTCGAGGGAAGTCAGGTTTCACGATGTCAGGTAGCAGGACCGGTACACATGCCAATATGGATGCAATACCCAAACAATCGAAAATTTCAGACAATCAGAGGAGATGGTCTGAATGGCGGGGGACAGGGAGCTTCGGGCATGTCAGCACTTGGAGGTACCATCAGGAAAGGGGCGTTTATCAGTTCTGATCCAATACGCCATGCAATTAAAATTAATCCCTGGGCCGAGAAATACTGCTTTTATCATGACACTTTACCCGGTTATAAATGGCCCGCAATTGCAGCCGATAGCTATGCCCGGGACCTCTACCGCGGGAATGATCCAAACATAGTTATGGGGTCTCTCTTTGCGATCCCTCCCCATGTAACAACCGAATCAATAGGTATTCAGACAATTCCTGGTAAGAAATTGTTTTTTACAATGCAGAATTATGGTGTATACTTCACCGAAGATGCAGCCTGGGATGTATGGGATCT
>SLGC01000336.1 GCA_007123885.1 Bacteroidales bacterium
GAACCTGTGTTGTTTAATCTCAGGGTTGTGTTTTTCAAAATGAAACCCCGACCCCTGGTTAATTTCAATTTATTCCTGGTTTTATTTTTAATGGTGATATTTTCCGGCTCCGGAGTAAGGGCCGAACAACATTCCGGGACGGCCGACTGGGAAATAAGCATCATTCCTTCATCAATCCGGGTTGACCCTGTAAGGGGAGAGGTAATTGATACAAGAAAGTTGTACAATCCCGCCGGGACCGACCTGTTAAAGGAGAACTGGATCTATGATGGTAGCCGTGCAAGATTGAACTCTGCACGGGGTGAATATATTTCTTTCCAACTGGTCTTAACGAATAATTCAACACGGAAGCTTGAGGGTATTGTTGTTGAAATGGAACCATTCAGCAATGAAGAAGATATTATCCCGATAGATCCTGAGCTGTTCCTGGAATGGCACGTTAATGTCATAACTCCAAGCGGGGGATATCCAATATCATCTTTGGGAAAGGGGTGGTATCCCGATGCGCTTATTCCACTGGATCAGATACAACTAAGAGAACCACCCGGCAGATGGACCTACCCCCTGCAGCTTCCCGATTTCAACAACAGGATAGAGAACCAGAAGACCATGATAATCTGGGTAGATCAGTATGTTCCCTTCGAAAGAGAAGATGCCGTTCCGGGAACGTACATCTCTGAGATCACAGTTGAAATCCGGGATCAGGTAAAAAGGATCCCGGTGGAACTTGAAATATGGGATTTTGCCCTACCAAACGAAAACCGGTTCAGGGCAGCATTGCAACACGAGGGATTTGTAGCCCGTGCTGACGAAAATACCGAACTTCAGGTATACCAGGTATTACGACGGAACAGGATCTCGGTGATGGATCCGATATACCGTCCCGGCCTTACAGTATCGGATGATGGCATAGTAAGCTACCAATGGGATGATTTTGACAATAGGCTTGCTAAATATTTTACAGGTGCCGCATTCACGAAAGAATACGGTTATCATTACGGTCCCGGTTACGGTGAGCCGATAGAAAATTTTCTCGTCCCCTTTAATGTATATCATACCAGGAGGAATACCCCTGGATGGCCGGATGTCGGTGATCCGGAAGTGGAACGAAACCCTAAAAACCGTGCCACTTATGTTAGTGCAGTAACTCAGTTCCGTGATCACATTTTGCAATATATCGATCCGGATAAAACGATGCTTACTGCCTATATCGATGCACTTGACGAGGCTTATTATCCTGAAGCATGGGACAGGATGGTGTATTACGGCGATCTGCTAAATGAGTATTTTCCCGAGGTTGAACACCGGATTGATGGTGGGTACTCCGAAGAGGCGATGGATATAGTCAAGCACTCAATTGACTCATGGGCCAGCCATACCATAATATACGATCATAATGATATAAAACAGTACCGGGAGTTAGGGATAAAGGACTGGATATACGGTTCCATGATCTATGAATCGCGTGTCAACAGTTGGGTAGGCAGTTCTACTTATATCGACCTGCCGCTTGTAAATGAACGTGCGATAAGCTGGGCAACCTACAAATACGGGACATTCTCCTGGCTAAGCTGGGGTATTGGTGCCGGCTGGAGAGCTGCATGGTATGATCCTGAAACCTGGAAGGATTACCGGGATGACAGGGACGAAAGAGCCGAACAAAAAATCCTTAACGGCAATGGTTCCCTTTTGTATGCCCCGGGTATCGTACCTAATGTGCGAACAGTCTGTCCCTCCATCAGATTAAAAAACATGAGGAATGGGGTGCAGGAATATGAATATCTTGCTTTGCTTGAAGACCTCACCGGGAGCCGGGATGAGGTGATGGAGCTGGTAAACGGCATAATAAACGAACCTTTTGGAAGAAATGCAATCGGTGTCACTGATGTCTGGAGCTTCGATCCTGAAAAATGGGACCGGCTCAGGATCCATATAGGCAATCGCATTGATGAACTTGCAAAATAAATACGGCCAGGATCATTCTATCTGGTAATACCAGGGATAAGCAGATAAATTTAATATATTAAAAACCACTAATTTAAATTATTACAAAATGAAAAGAAATTATTCTCTTGCCACAGTCTTCCAGGATAGAAAATCGTTGATGCGGTTTTGCCTGGCTTTTTGCCTTCTTTTTTCAGCAGTGAGCATTCATGGACAAAGGATTGCCCAGACAGGTGCGCTTGATGATGGTTCTTCACAGGATGCCGACCTGGGAGTGACAGTATGGGCTGTTCCTGCAGAACAAAAGGTGCGTCCTGATGACAGGATTGAAACAACCAATCTTGTGTGGTCTGCCCAGAACAGGAAGATCAGTGTTGCCGGTGCAGGTAACGAGCACGTGCCTTTCCAGGTTGTGATATCAACCTCGGTCAGCGGTTCACCCCGGCATGTTGATATTCCCGAAGGGTTTTTTGTTGAAGCTTCCGATCTTACTTCTGGAGCACGCAGGGGAAGAAACACGATCTCAAAAGATAATATCAGCCTTTACCTGCAGCATTATATTATGCTCTATGCAACCTCCAGTCCGGTAGGCGCCACCCACTACTGGCCCGATGCACTTGCACCCCTGAAGGAGCCCTTCAGTATGGCGGCCCAGTACCATGTGGTTCGCAACAGGCCTATCTGGATAGATATCAAAGTACCTGCCGACACACCCGCCGGCACATACACCGGAACAGTTACCGTAACCCATCATGGCAGGACTATCGAGACCATTGATGTGGAACTGGAGGTGTACGGTTTCTCCCTGCCGGATGAAACACCTCTTATAACTTATATGAACGTGTCAAGGGGATGGATGGCCAGCTTCTATAATCTTCCTGCCGATTCAGAGGAAATAGAACACCTGACCCAGACCTACTATGATTTTCTTTACGCCAACCGGATGGAACCATGGTTCAACGATATGCTCACTCCCGGTGTCGAAGTAAACGGTACGAATGTGAAGCTGAGCTTCAATGACGAAAGGTACCTTTATTATATGAACGAGCTGAAAACAAAACGTGTCCTTTTTCATGCACTTCCCGGAAACCTTCGCCGCCAGATAACAGCCGAAGCATTTTCTCCCGAATTCAACCAGATAGTAGAATCTTATCTCAAACAGGTTGAAGATTATTTCAAAAAGAACGGGTGGGAAAAAACACTTGTTTTCAACAGCCCTATAGATGAGCCAAGATCGCTAGAAGAGTATGAGAATACCCGCCGTTGGGCAGCATTGGTGAAGGGAGCAACGCCCGATGTACCTTTCCTGACTACCAGGACCCCTGTACCTGTCAGAAATAATCCTGAATGGGGAGTATTCCAGGGATATGTTGATAATTATTCAGTGCATGGAAACCATATGAATGATCCCGAGATCTTCAGGGTGATCAGTGAGGAGAAAGCCAGGGGAGGAGAAATAACATGGTATATATCGTGCGATCAGCGTTATCCGCAACCCAACTATTTTATTGATGCCCCCGCTATGGATCTGGTTATGGTACCCTGGATTACACATCGTTACGAGATGGACGGCATTTTGTACTGGGCGCTTAATTACTGGACACAGACTCCGAATCCCTGGCTTGATGCAGGTACTTTTCATTCGGGCTTCCTTTGCAGCGGCGGATGGGTGCTGAATGGCGAGGGATCGGTATTGTATCCGGGTGATCATACGCAAAGATTTACAGGCCAGCCTGATGTTGACGGGCCGGTTTCTTCGATCAGATTCGAACTGCTTCGCAAAGGGATTGAAGACTACATATATCTATCCATGCTGGAGGATCTCGGCGATGCAGAATTTGCAAAGCAGCAGGTCAGCAATATGGTTGTTGATGTAAGAGCATTTTCAAGGAATGTTGAAAAACTGTATATGGCTCGCCGGGAAATGGCCAGACGGCTTGAGGAGTTGAGCAGGTAACGGATTTCTATGAGTTTTTAAAACAAGGGTGTTATCTGTTTGGATATTTGAACATGATATGCCCTTGTATTTGCATGAAATGGATTATTAAAATTTTTATAAACCAGCCGGTACAATATGAAAAATAAACGTAAAGCAATATTCAGAATTATAGCATCAGTCATGCTGGTCCTTTTTACCGGCATGAATTCGGAGCTTACGGCGCAGGTACAGTCTGTGTGGGCTCTTGGAGACGGCGAGAAGGTGTTCCGGGAGGACCTGGGTCATTTTGCAAAAAGGGGAAACTATACCTGGGACGGCAGCACTATTCGACTTAAGGGTTTGTACAATGAGGTCCTGGCTTTCCAGGTAATTGTTGAAACCGGCAGCCAGGGTGCTGATAATGTTGAGATTGCCGTTACAAATCCCCTTCACCGCTCTACCGGCAAAGCAATCGGCGGAAGTACCTTAATGTACGGACCTGCCGGGACCATCGAGCTTTTCAGCCAGCATTATCTTTATGTAAGGGAAGACCGGTATACCCGTCCTGCATGGTTTTACGGTTCACCAGAAGCTGCATCCAAACAGATGACAGGCTGGATACCCGATGCCCTCATTCCTGCAGATGCAAGACCCGGTCTTGGCGGTTTTCCAGTTGATGTAGGTCCGGATAGGAACCAGGGATTTTGGGTTGACCTTCATCTGCCCCGTGATCAGGAAAATTTTCCGGCAGGATTGTATGAAGGTTCAGTGAACGTGTATGAAAAGGGTGAGCTGATCAGCAATATTCCCCTTGAGGTCACACTGCTTCCGGGTTACCTTCCCGATGAAAACAATACGAATGTCTGGCTTTTTACCGCCGATACCTATCCTTATTTTCCCGGATTAGCGGAGGAGCAGGTTGACAGGATGCTGAAGTTCGAGGGCCGCCGCCACAGGATAGATGTAACAGGCGGATTTGCTGCACAGCGTTCAGGGTTCAGCGACGAGATGATGAGCGAATACAAGGGCTGGCTTGACGGATCTGCATATACACCTGAAAACGGATACCGGGGGCCCGGCGAGGGAACAGGCGAGGAACTTTTCATTGTTGGCATGTATGGTTCGAATGTCCTCGGCGACACCAGGGAAGAGATGCATGAGCAGTCCGATCTCTGGGTTAACTGGTTTGCCGGAAATGCTCCCGACATAAACTATTTCTGGTATATAACAGATGAACCTCCGGCAGAAAGGTTTCCCTGGGTGATCGAAAGAGCTGGCTGGATAAAGAGCAACCCGGGCCCCGGCAGGAACCTGCCCGTTTTTACCACCAGGGGGTATGGCGGAGAATTACTAGGATCTATTGATGTATGGTCATCTGGAACGAATGTTGTTCTTGAGAACCTCCCTGCAGCCAGGAAAAATGACGGAGATTACTTTTTTTATAATGGCTATCGACCCCGCTACGGATCGGTGATCCTTGAAGCAGCTGCTGTTGATTTCAGGGTAAATAGCTGGATACTTTACAAATATGATATCAGCCGGCATTTTATATGGCACGGGACTCACTGGCAGCATAATGGACAGGGACCCAAAGGGCGCCTGCACCAGAACGTCTTTACAAATCCCCTTTCATTTACCAATTTCGGGCAATACAGCTATGGTAATGGTGACGGAATTCTTTTCTATCCGGGCCGGATGCCATACTATCCCCAGGAAGACAGGGGTATTGACCGTCTTATACCTTCCCTGAGGTTGAAAAACATCCGCAGGGGCCAGCAGGATGCTGCAATTATGTGGATGGCTGAACAAAAAGTCGGGAAAAACAGGATAATCGAAATAATCAACCAGGTGGTTCCCAGGGCTTTGAGTGAAGTGGAAAGGGAAGAACCCGTGCCATGGTCTGAACATGGTGATGACTATGACAGGGTGAGGGAGAGACTCCTGGATATTGTTACAAATTAATAACCCGGGAAGTCTCGATTGCTTCAAGTCCCGCTTATATCGTATTTTCAGGACGTTAGGAGCCGGATGTTGATAAGCACTTAAATTGCTTTGACAGGTAAAGATTTTAACCTTATAGAAGATCATTCAAATAACCGTTAACCCGTTTATTCATTCGATCAGATCCATTGAGGCCGGGCAGAATTTATGAGATGAAAAATTGAGAATTATGAAAAAATATGGAAGAATTTACAAATTGATGGTAATAAGCATGCTGATTCTTTTCACCTGCATATCTGCCGGGCTCGAAGCGCAGGTACAGACTCTATGGGCTCTTGGCGATGGCGAGAAAGTATTTCGGGAGGACCTGGATCATTTTGCCAAGAGGGGGAATTATATCTGGGATGGCAATACAATACGATTAAAAGGATTGTATAACGAGGTCCTTGCCTTCCAGTTGATAGTTGAGACCGGCAGCCAGGGTGTTGATAATATTGAGATTGCTGTTACAAACCCCCTTCACAGCTCTTCCGGCAAAGCAATCGGGGGAAGCACTTTGAAATACGGTCCTGCCGGGACCATCGAGCTCTTCAGCCAGCATTACCTGCTAGTAAGGGAAGACCGGTATACCCGTCCGGCATGGTTCTACGGCTCACCTGCAGCGGCGCCCAAAAAGATGACAGGCTGGATACCGGATGCACTTATTCCTGCCGATGCGAGGCCCGGTCTTGGCGGCTTCCCTGTTGATGTAGGACCGGACAGGAACCAGGGATTCTGGGTAGATCTTCACCTGCCCCGCGACCAGGGAGGATTCCCTGCCGGTTTATATGAGGGATCGGTGCAGGTGTATGCAAGCGGCGAACTGATAAGCAGTATTCCGCTTGAGGTTACACTTCTTCCAGGTTACCTTCCTGACGAAAACAATACAACTATTTGGTTATCAACCTCAAATATTTCTTCCTATTATCCCGGTTTAACCCAGGAGCAGGCTGACAGGATGCTGAAGTTCGAAGGTCGCAGGCACAGGATTGATGTTGCAGGCGGATTTGCTGCCAACCGCTCAAGGTTCAGCGATGAGATGATGAGCGATTATAAGGGCTGGCTTGACGGATCGGCCTATACACCTGAAAACGGATACCGGGGTCCCGGTGAGGGAACAGGTGAAAACCTCTTTATTATTGGCATGTATGGATCCAATGTTCTTGGAAATACAAGGGAAGATATGCAGCAGCAGTCTGATCTGTGGGTTAACTGGTTTGCCAAAAATGTTCCGGATAAAACCTATTTCTGGTATATAACAGATGAGCCCCCTGCAGAAAGGTTTCCCTGGGTGATCGAACGCGCCGGCTGGGTAAAAAACAATCCCGGGCCCGGCAGAAACCTGCCCGTTTTTACCACCAGAGGGTATGGCGGCGAATTACTTGGATCCATTGATATATGGTCATCTGGGACGAACGTGGTTCTTGAGAATCTTCCGGCTGCAAGAAAAAACGGAGGCGATTACACATTTTACAATGGTTATCGTCCGAGATACGGTTCAGTGATCCTGGAAGCAGCAGCAGTTGATTTCAGGGTCAACAGCTGGATACTTTACAAGTATGATATCAGCCACCACTTCATCTGGCATGGAACACACTGGAGGCACAATCATCAGGGACCCAAGGGGCACCTGCATCAGAACGTCTTTACAAATCCCCTGACATTTACCAATTTCGGGCAGTATAGCTATGGTAACGGCGATGGCATCCTCTTCTACCCCGGCCGTATGCCATGGTATCCGGATGAAGACAGGGGGATTGACAGGCTTATCCCGTCAATCAGGCTGAAGAACATCCGCAGGGGCCAGCAGGATGCCGCAATTATGTGGATGGCCGAGCAAAAAGTCGGCAAAAACAGGGTTATAGAAACTATTAATAAAGTGGTACCCAGGGCCCTGAGTGAAGTGGAAAGGGAAGAACCCGTGCCATGGTCCGAACAGGGTGATGACTATGACAGGGTAAGGGAAAACCTGTATTATCTTATATTAAGGTAAGGTCTTAAAGGCAGTCAACCTAACCTGATAATCATGAATATCTGTCAGTCGTACAAAAGAAGAAGAAGCAATATACCGTTACTGGTATTGTTTTTTCTTCTACCCTTTGGGTTCCTGCCGTTGGCATCGCAGGTGAAAAATGTCTGGGCCCTTGGTGACGGTGAAAAGGTTTTCAGAGATGCCCCCGATCATCCTTTAAAGAAGGGGAATTTTACGTGGGATGGTAAATCCATTCATTTAAAAGGGCTTTACAACGAGGTCCTTGCATTCCAGGTAATAGTCGAAACAGGCGATCTTGGTGCAGGAAACATTGAAGTTGCTGTCGTCAATCCCATAAACGGGTCAACAGGAAGCGTAATAGGCGGAAACACCTTAAAATACGGTCCTGCGGGAACTATCGAGATCTTTTCCCAACATTACCTGTATGTTGGGGAGGACCGATATACCAGGCCCGGATGGTTTTACGGCTCTCCGGCTTCGGCGCCACAAAATATGACCGGCTGGATCCCCGATGCACTCATACCCTCACATGCCAGAAGCGGACAGGTACCCACACCCGCCGGGCTTGATCCACAGCCTGAAAGAGACGGTGAACGGGAACTTGGCGGGTTCCCCGTTTTTATCGGGCCCTCAAGGAACCAGGGATTCTGGGTAGATATACATTTGCCGCGTGACCAGGTTTCTCATCCGGCAGGCGTATATCAGGGATCGGTGCAAATTTTTGAAAACGGCAGCCTCAGGGAAGAGATACCGCTGGAAGTTACGCTATTGCCGGGATATTTGCCGGATGAAAACAGCAATACTATCTGGATGTACACTTCGGCTGCATACTCATATTTCCCTGAATTATCGCGCGATCAGGTCGATGAGATGCTGAAATTCGAAGGACGGCGACACAGGATCGATATTACCGGAGGATTCACAGCTAACCGTACCAGGTTCAATGATGAAATCATGAACAGTTATAAACCCTGGCTTGACGGAACTGCCTATACTCCGGCCAACGGGTACAGGGGACCCGGCCAGGGAACCGGAGAAAAGTATTTCCCGGTAGGGATATATGGTTCAAGTGTTATGGGAGATACAAAGAAAGATGTACAGGAACAATCAGATCTGTGGGTAAACTGGTTCAGTAAGAATGTACCCGGTGTCAACTATTTCTGGTATATTATTGATGAACCGCCCGAAAGCCTTTACCCCTGGATCAGGGAAAGAGCCGGATGGGTTAAAAGCAATCCAGGTCCCGGAAAGGATCTGCCCGTTTTTACCACCAGGAGATACCAGGAAGAACTTGTCGGCGTTATTGATGTCTGGTCAGCATATAACGGGGTTGAACTGAAAAATTTGGCGGCTGCCAGAAAGGACGGTGGAGACTATTTCTTCTACAATGGCTTGCGTCCGCATAACGGCACCACCATACTCGAGGGGGCTGCCGTTGACTTCAGGATAAACAGTTGGATCCTCTATAAATATGATATCAACTGCCACTTTATCTGGCACGGAACACACTGGCGCCATAACTGGCAGGGGCCGAAGGGACATCTGCACCAGAATGTATTCAGCAGTCCCATCACCTTCGCCGAGTTCGGCGCCCATAGTTATGGAAATGGAGCAGGTATCATCTTCTATCCGGGACGAATGCCTTATTATCCTGAAGAGGACAGGGGACTTAATGAGATATTACCTTCTATTCGGCTGAAGAATATAAGAAGAGGCCAGCAGGATGCCGAGATCATGCTGATGGCCGAACAAAAAGCCGGGCGGGATAAAGTAGTGGAAATTATTAATGAAGTCATGCCTGAGGCTATCAGCGAGGTTAACCGGGAAGATCCTGTACCCTGGTCGGAAAACGGAGATGATTATGACAGGGTAAGAGAAAAACTTTTGGATATAATTACAAGGTGATTTGCATGGATGCAATTTATGTGATTAGGTCAGCAGGGCATGGCTGAAAACATTGGAATAAGCCGGGGAAATAGCAAGGGATATGGTTGCAGATATAAGCATGATTTCTAAAAATATTGGGGAATTGCACCGGGTTAGAAAAGCTATGGCGATGAGGCTGGAAAATCTGGCCGGAAAGTGATAATTTTGAACTGCAGGAATATAAGAATGTAATAAACCATTATACAAATAAAGTTTAATAACAAAATACCATGAATAAAAAAATATTATTGATATTGCTTCCGCTGATACTTGCTGCATGCTCGCGGGATTCAGCATCTGTCAGGGAGACATTGATATCATTCGTTACCTATCCGTTTTCGGATCCCGATCCTGTTCCCCGTCCTGAGAGGAATTTCTATCCCTATTTCAGGTTCGACGGTTACAGTAATGATCCCGAGGATACCGAATGGAAGGTTGTTGAAATGGAAAACGCCTATGTAAAGATCCATATTCTTCCTGAGATAGGAGGGAAGGTCTGGGGAGCTATTGAGAAATCGACCGGGAACCAGTTTCTTTATTACAACAGCGTGGTCAAATTCCGCAACATTGCAATGAGAGGCCCATGGACATCGGGAGGCATTGAGCTGAATTTCGGTGTAATCGGCCATACTCCTGCCGTATCGACCCCGGTAGATTATGTTGTAAGGGAAAACCCCGACGGAAGTGTAAGTTGTTTTGTGGGAGCGCTCGATCTGCTGACACGTACATGGTGGGAAACAGAGATCAACCTGCAGCCGGACAAGGCCTATTTTACAACCACCACACGTTGGACTAATTCAACACCAATCCTTCAGCCCTATTACCAGTGGAGCAATGCCGCCTACCATGCCAGGGATGACCTGGAGCTTTTCTTCCCGGGTTCCCACCGTGTGGGACATGGCGGTAATGCTGAACCCTGGCCTGTTGATGAAGAGGGCCGCGATCTTTCATTTTACAAAAATAATGCATTTGGAGGCAGCAAGTCCTGGCATATTACCGGCGGTCCCCATGGTTTTTATGCCGCATACTGGCATGATCTGGATTTTGGTGCAGGCCACTATGCACCCTATGGCGACAAGATAGGAAAGAAGGTATGGATCTGGTCCCAGTCGCGCTCCGGAGGGATATGGGAGGACCTGCTGACAGATTCCGACGGCCAGTATGTTGAGCTTCAATCGGGCCGTTTGTTTAACCAGGCTGCAACAGGCAGTACCAGGACTCCTTTCAAGCATTTTGGCTTTTCACCCCACTCATCTGACTTCTTTACCGAATACTGGTATCCCGTAATGGATATCGGAGGCGTTAAAGGTGCCAATTATGTCGGAGCCCTGAATGTGACAAGGGAGGGAAATGGTCAGAAGATCCGTTTTTCACCGTTGCAGCCTGTAAGGGATGAGGTGAGGGTGTATTTCGGCGATGAACTTAAATACAGCTTCAATGTCAACCTTAAGCCTCTTGATGTGTGGCAGACAGACATATCATTGAATTCCTCATCGGAACCCCTGGAGATAAGAGTTGGGGAACTGGTTTATTCCGAGGAATTGTTAAATCATGATTCCGGCCGTCCGATGGAAGCACCGGCCGATTTTGACTGGAACTCCGTTTACGGACTTTACACAGACGGGATCAACTGGATCTATCAAAGCAGATTTGACAGGGCATATACCAGCCTGATGGAATGCCTTGAAAAGGATCCGCTCTTCACCCCGGCTTTGAACAAAATTGCTGAACTTTACATACGTAAGGCCGATTATGAAAGTGCTCTTGAATATATCAACCGATCATTGTCGATCAATACATATGACCCCCATGCCAATTTCATTTTCGGATTGGTAAACCGCCAGATGGACAACCTTTACGATGCGCAGGATGGATTTGCAGTAGCATCCATTTCAACCGGGTGGCGTAATGCTGCCAATGTTGAGCTATCAAAGCTTTTCATACTCAAGGATCAGCTTCATAAGGCCGGTGTTTATGCTGAAAGGATCCTTTCCGGGGAAGCCGGCAACCATGACGGTTTGCTGCTGATGGCCCTGATATCCCGTAAGGGTGGCAACAGCCGTGAGGCAGCAGGTTATCTTGACCGGCTTGAGACTGTTTCCCCTCTTAACCATTTTGCCCGCTTCGAGCGGATGCTTCTCGGGGGTGGCAGGAGGGCTGAAGAGAATTTCACATCCATGATACGCAACGAGCTTCCCCATGAGACATACATTGAGATGGCCCTGTGGTATGAATACCTTGGGTATACCGATGAAGCCATAAGGTTGCTGGAGATGTCACCCGGATCGGCGCTTGGAGACCTGAAGCTTTCATGGCTTTATAATGAAAGGAATGACCGTGAAAGAGCAGATACTTACTTTGCAAGGGCAATGGATCATTCGCCCGATTTTGTGCTGCCTTTCAGGCCTGAGTTTGTTCCCTTGCTGGAATGGGCTATTGGCAGGAGCGGAGACTGGAAGCCGAAATACTATCTTGGTCTTTTGCACTGGAGTATTGACAACAGGGAGAATGCCATGGAATTGTTTGCCCGGTGCGGCCAGGAGCCCGGATCCTTCCATTTCTACATGGCACGCCAGGATCTATTTGCTGCTGATCCCGCCTATGATCCCGAATCTGACATGCGCCGGGCCTTTGACCTGGGTCAGGACCAGTGGAGGGCTCACAGGGCAATTATAGATCACTATCTGGCCACGAACAATGTAAACCGCGCCCTTGAGCTTTCAAGTGCAGCCCGTGACAAATTTCCTTCGAGCGATGCCCTCCAGTATACCTATGCCAAATGCCTGCTGGCAGATGGTCAGTATTCGGCAAGTCTCAATGAGCTTGAGAACATGGTAATACTTCCCTATGAAGGCGCCGGATTTGGAAGGGTTACCTACAGGCAGGCCGCAATAATGGAAAGCCTTCAGCATTTCAGGGAGAACAACATAGAACAGGCTCTTGTCTCAATCGAGAAGGCACGCCTGTGGCCCGAGAACCTGGGTGTGGGCCGCCCCTACCAGGTTGATGACAGGGTGGAGGATTTCCTGAAGGCAAAGTATCTGATGCACAGCAATCAGGGTGAGGAGGCTAAAGTGCTTTTGGATAATATAATAACTTTTTCCCAGGACAGAACAGGTAGGAATAATTCAACTGACTTCCTCTATCTTGTGGTACTGAGAAACCGGGGAAAAGCAGGAGAATTAAACAATTTTCTCTCATCCTGGCAGCGTAGTGCCCCCAATGACCCGGTTCTGCGGTGGACAAGAGCCATGCTTAACAATAACCTGGCGGCAGCCCGCCAGATCGAGAGTGACATAACCACTGAAAGCGGCGGCACACCATGGGATCCGAGATTTTCGGACACGGAGTTTGAACTGATAAAGGCAGTTTCACAGTCTGTCGACCTGAATTTCAGGTAAAGGAACAGCCCCCATATCAGATTATGATATGGGGGTTTTTTACAGCCGGGAAAATTTTGAGCAGGGTTTTATTGAGAAACCATATTATTACAGATCCTATGAAAAAGTGGACCGGAGAATGGATGTGACGGATTTTAAAAACGATTGACAGCTAATTATTTAGCATAAACCAAACCTAAATTACATTTTATGAAAACCATTCAACTTATTAAAATGCTGGTAGTTATAGCTACAAGCAGTATTCTGTTATCCTGTTCAGCTTCTTCGCCGGAACCTGAAGTAAAGCTGACAGTTATTTCCAGCATGGAAAGGATACAACAGCATGAGCCAATATTTGGTGAACCAAAGGCTGTAATAAAAGCTGCCAGGAATGAATATGAAGCTTTCCAGGTTGTTGTGGGTGCAATGCAAAGAAATGTCAGGGTTGTGAATGCAGAAATAAGCGACCTTACAGGCGATGCCGGTACCATAGGAAAGCATAACGCTACCCTGTACCGGCCCGAATATGTGAGGATAATAAGGTCGGCACCCAGGGCACAGGTGCCTCCCGGACTCCATACCGATCCACTTGTGCCTTTCATAGATCCTTATACCGGTGAACCGATCAA
>SLGC01000147.1 GCA_007123885.1 Bacteroidales bacterium
ATTACAAGTGAAAATCGTCCATATAATACCAGGATCCGGCGGCAGCTTTTACTGCGGCAACTGCCTGCGCGACAGTAAATATTATCATTCGATAAAAAAACTTGGTCATGACGTTCTGAAGATACCCATGTATCTGCCGCTTTTCAGCCATGACGACAGCAACCATGTTCCCGTCTTTTACGGGTCGGTCAGCCTTTACCTGAAACAGTCCTACCCCCTCTTCAGGGGAATGCCCGGATGGTTTGACGGACTCCTGAATTCTAAGCCGCTGCTAAGGCAGGCAGCAAAAATGGCAGGTTCAACCCGGGCCAGGGGCCTGGAGGAGATGACAATCTCAATGCTGATGGGCGAGGATGGCGAACAGGCCGGCGAACTGGAAAAGATGACCCACTGGCTTGAGCAGCATTACAAACCGGATGTGATACACCTTTCCAATGCACTGCTCCTGGGTCTCGCCGGCCGGCTTAAAAGCCGTTTGGGAGTACCGGTGGTTTGCTCGCTGCAGGATGAAGATGTATGGGTTGACGTGATGTCGTCCAAAAACCGTGATGTTGTATGGAATCTTATGGCCGAAAAAGCGGCCGATGTGGCAGCCTTTGTATCGGTCAGCCGTTACTTTTCTGAGTTTATAACAGACAAAATGAGCCTGGACACCGGTAAGCTTCACACCCTTCATCTTGGCGTGGATACAGGGGATTATGACTTCATCAACTCATCTGATAAAAAACGGTCTATAGGATTCCTTTCCCGGATGAATCATGATAACGGACTGGATATCCTTATCGACGCCTTCATAATACTCAAAAGCGATCCGCAAAATGATGATGTAAGGTTGTATATCAGCGGCGGCAGCACCAATGATGACAGAACCTTCCTTAAAGAGCAGAAAAAAAAGATCATGGACGCGGGACTGGGACAGGATGTTATTTTCCTTGAAAATTTTGAAGATCATCAGCGCCATCTCTTCTTTGAAAGAGTTTCGGTACTGTCGGTTCCGGTTCGCAAGGGCGAGGCTTTCGGCATCTATCTTACCGAGGCCATGGCAAGCGGCATACCTGCCGTGCAGCCTGCCCTCGGGGCATTCCCGGAGATCATCGATGCTGCAGGCGGGGGTATCACCTATGAAGGTAACACTCCCGAAAATCTTGCATTTTCCCTTGATACGGTGCTTTCAGACAGCACCCTGTTATCTGGACTGAGCATTAATGCAAGAAAAGGGGTTGAAGAGATTTTCAACATCAACAATCAGGCAGCAAAACTTGTGGATCTATATAGCAACCTGCAGCCTGCCAGCCTCTTCAGCACTCTGGGCTAACCCGCAGTTAGTTCTCTTCCCCTGGTAAAATGTCCTTCAATAGCCCACCCACTTACCCTCCGGCCTTCCTTGCCTGATTGCGCCTTGAATATTTCAATATGATTTTACTGGAGGGCAAAATTCACCGACAGCTTCATGGTCCTGCCCTTAACCTCTGGTATATCCAGAACGGGAAAAGACTGTACCAACCTTCTTCCCTCGGCAACAAGAAGAGGATCCTGATGACGTTCAACAAGTTCCACTTTGGGTTGACCGGAATTATCATCCCGTCTTGCTGCATAACCTATAACAAATATTTCATTAACATCAACATAACCGGATGCGGGCGGTCGCTCTGTAATCCCGGTAATCCTGCCGCCACGGCCAACAGTCACATACAGATCTACCCTTCCCATCCTTCCCGATTCAGCGGCTTCCCGGGGGTATCTCAGTCTGGCTGCCATGAAATGCCTCATTTCGTCAACTAACAGCAACTTTTCTGGCTCATTATTCAAAGCATATGATTCAGCCATCGTTTCGTTGGGACCTTCGACCACGGTGGTTGCCGGAATAATTTCACCGGCAGATTGCAGCACAGTAGTATCCTCCCTGCAAAGAGTAAGAAGAAGAATTGCAAGAACCGGTATCAGTGCCAGTCTGGCCATTCCCGAAAACCTGTTACTTTTTGATTTCATCATGATTATCCGTTTTTTAATGTTACTTGAATTGAGTCCGGCGAAAACAGGGATCCTCTCCCTGCAATTAACCAGCGATACCATTGTCATCTGATAGTGGACCGGATCGGAATTGCGGGTGGCCATATCATCGGCCCGGTACTCCAGGTTCTCCCTGATAGCGAGGCCGTGCCATCTGGCAAAGGGATTAAACCACAGGGCTATACGCAGCATTTCGGCAATAATTATATCTATAAAATGTTTTTCCCTGGCGTGCACCATTTCATGTGCCAGGATCATTTCAAGAGAAGGATGCCCCAGGATGCTTCTTCCTGCCACGATCTTGTCAAGAAACGTGAAAGCGCGGATATTTTCATCCGAAACATAAACATCCGTGCCCGAAATGTGGCACCGGGAGCTTTTCCTTTTAATGCGCATTGCCAGTAAGCACGAATAACCGAATTTTGAAAGGAAGATCAGGACACCTGACAGGTAAACAAGGGCAAGGCAAATTAAGACATAGGAAAGAACAGGAGTGCCCGCTGCTTCAAATATCCCTGGATCTCCGCCTGTTATTCCCGGCACCACCGGTCCGGGCAAGGGTGCTTCCGCATATATGACTTTACGGAAAGTCACCTGCGGTATTAGAAAAGAGACGATAACCGAACCGGACAGGTAAAACCGGTTGAATACAAAATTCTTGTCCCTGCTAAGCAGCAGCCGGTATGTCAGATAAAACGCGGCAATGCCTGCCGATACCTTAAGAAGGTAAATAATTAGATTTTCCATCTCAGCGGGATTTAATGAGTTTGATCAGCTCCTCGATCTCTTCCCTGTCAAGTTCCTCATCCTCGATAAAGGCGGCCACCGCTCCCGGCAGGGAATTGTCGAAGTAGTCGTTTATTATCTCCTTCATGAACTGTTTGCGGTACTCATTGCGGGAAAGCAACGGGAAGTATTCATAGGTGTTGCCATATTGCCGGTATCCGATAACACCCTTATCCTGAAGAAGCCGCACCAGCGAAGAAACCGTATTGTAGTGAGGTTTGGGGTCAGGATATTGGGCCAGGATATCCTTTACGAAAGCTTTCTCAAGCTTCCAGAGGATCTTCATTACCTCTTCCTCTTTTCTTGTAAGTTTTTGCATAAGCCGAAGATTAATAACAAGTTTTAATGAAATTTTCCCGTTTCCCGAAAATCACAAAACAAATATACAACTGTTTTTTCAGTTTATCAACTGTTTTTTCAGTTTTATTTGTATTTTCTTTAAAACATATTGCATTCGGCTATTTTATATATATTTATGAAATTAGCCTCTATAATTTATAAACTATTATGCTGCAATACGAAAGAAAGATATCAAAATGGTTAATTCATGTGAAGGAAGGACCTTAGCCCCCTGAGATATTATCGAAACCTGGTCCGGATAACTACATTTGAGGATAATTTGGTCATGGGGGAATACACCGTCACTTTCCCTTGATTTCGGCCCTGATAATTTCGTCAATCTGCCGGGACAATTCAGGAATTTTATTTTTAACAACATCCCACACTATTGAATAATTGACTCCCAGATAGTCATGAATGAGTCTGTCCCTCATGCCAGCCATATTTTTCCAGTTAATAGTATGCCATTTTAACTTGAAGTCGGCAGGAATGTTTTTTGTTGCCTCTCCAATTACCTCCAGGCTCCTGACAAATGCCCTTTTTAATGTAGCATCCTCCAGAAAATGCTCCTTACCCGGATTATCTCTAACAGCATCTATTAAATAGTGGCATTCATCACTGATATGCCTTAAATATTCTATTGGTTCCTTAGACATAGTATACTTCTTTCAGGATAGCCGGACCTATATATGGACTAAGTCCGTTTTTTGTAACTATATCAACTTTCTCACTTTCAAAAAGGTTTTCAATAAATTCACAGGAGGCCATATAATTGTCGAAATTCTCACTTTCGGGTTCAAAGTCAATCAGTATATCAATATCACTTCCAGGTGATTGTTCATCTCTGGCATAGGAACCAAATAATCCAATTTCCCTGATACCATACTGCCGGAGCTGATGACGGTGCGTTCTGATCAGATTCAATATTTTGTTTCTTGTTGTCATTATTAATTCATATTACTCAAATATATAACTTTTTTTTATGCTGTTATATTCTTATTATTAGAACTTTTAAGGAAAGCGACTACATACCTGGTCGTATTAACACTATACTCCTGCGAGCTCAATTAAGACGTATATAAATGAAATAATTTGCACGTGTATAATATTATTTATATTTTTGCATATAGTTATAATCAGAGACTTGCTATGAATACTAAACTCACGCTGACAATCGAAAAGGAGGTAATCGAAAAGGCTAAGAGATACGCTGAACAGAAGGGCCGCAGCCTCTCAGATATTATTGAGAACTATCTAAAGGTAATTACAGGAGAGGATTCAGAAAATGAAGAGTTAACCCCTCTGATAAAGCATTTAAAAGGCTCTTTTAAAGCTCCTGAAGATTTTGACTATAAAAGACAATTATCCGGAAAATTAAAGGATAAATACCAATGAAAATGGATCATGTTCTCATCGACACCGATGTCATTCTTGATTTTTTCTTTGACAGGAAACCATTTTCAGAAGACGGGGCCAGGATCCTCTCTCTCTGTGAGGCCGGGAAAATTAAAGGTTTCATTACTCCCGTGATATGCAGTAATTCTTATTATCTGCTGAACCAAACTGCCAGCCATAAGAAAGTCGTAGAAAAGCTGGGCCAGCTATTGAATATAATTGGAGTATTGTCTATGGACAGGGAAATTGTGATTCAGGCCCTTGGTTCAGGGTTTAACGATTTCGAGGACGCTTTGCAAAACTTCTCAGCTATTAAATCGGGATTTATCAATGTTATACTGACCAGGAATGTGAAAGATTATAAAGGAAGCGCCATCGGTGTTCTAACCCCGGAAAACTTTCTCAAATTAATTGCCACCCGGTGAATATTTCTTAGTCAGGATCCGGTCACACACAGTATGAAATACATTACCAGTCCCTGAATCTGTTTTTTTTTCCCTCAGATGCTTCGAACGATGCGGCAAAGCATATCTCCGCCGGCAATATAACTGAGCCACTACCTTCATCGTAAATGCCATTTGGCATACCCCGCAACTTCATGACAATCCATGAACGACGCGGGTTTTTAAATCAAGTGACAAATCCGCTAAAGTCGGTCAAACCACACCGTGAGTAGGTGGCTCAAAGCCCGATTTTATCGTCGAACCGCGATTTTTTTTGCTCACAAGCCATTATGGTAAAATCCCGCCAGCACAAGTTCGTGCCTGAAAGAGGCAGGATTTTAAAATAAACTAAAAAAATAGTCATTTTTTTGTTAAAAAACTTGACTGACTATTAAAATAGTCATAACTTTACTTCAAATTTGTTATGGATAAAAAAATCATTATCTAAAATCCGGATAAAGGTTCCAACAACTCAAATAATAAACCCTGGATGCAACTAACAAAAGCAGAAGAACAGATCATGCAGATACTCTGGGAAACAGGCGGGGGGCTAGTAAGGGATATCCGTGAAAAGTTCGGCGATCCCAAACCTGCCAGGAATACAGTCTCAACCGTGCTCCGGGTCCTTGAAACCAAAGGTTTTGTATCCCACGAATCACTGGGAAACATTCACCGCTACTTTCCGGTAGTTTCAAAGGAAGAATATTCCAAAAACCAGCTATTCAGGTTAATGGGCGGCTATTTCAATGATTCATTTACAGCGATGGCATCATTTTTCGCAAGAGAAAAGGATTTGTCGGCCAGGGAGATGGAAGAGATCCTTGAGGATATTAAAAAAGAAATCAAAACCGCCAAAAAAAGGAAGTGATGGAAGAATTTGCACTTTACCTGTTCAGGTCAGCCTTGTGGATCACCGCGTTCACTTTTGTGTGGCTGGTCTTTTTGCGGAATGAGAACTTTTTCCTTATCAAACGAATATATCTTATAACAGGAATACTGGCATCAATTATCCTTCCTCTTATAACCATAAGGTATGCGGTGGAGATCCCATTTGAAGGATTAATGCCACCCGTTTATGACACCGGTCTGGAGGCGCAAGAGGCGGCAACCCTTCCTGCCACCGGCAAAAGAATGAACCCGCTTTTCCTTCCTTATCTTGCAGGAGCTGCAATGTTCGTCATCAGACTGATATGGCACTCAGCCTCTTTATACAGAATAGCATCAAGATCGGACAAGGATGCAAAGGATGGAAAAATTATCCTGTCGGCCGGTTATTCCTCTCCTTTTTCATTTTTCAGATACATTTTCATAAACCCGGAACTGACCGGCGACCGTCTCAGGGAAATTATCAATCATGAGATGGCCCATATCAGGCAGAAACACTGGATCGACCTTGTTCTTTCGGAACTGCTGTGCATTCTGCAGTGGTTCAATCCAGTGGTATGGATCTACAAGGGCTTTATAAGGCAGAACCATGAATATCTGGCTGACCGGGAGGCATTGAGCAGATCTGTCGAGCCTGCCTTCTACAAAGCCACACTGCTTAGCCAGCTTTTCGGCTCAGCGGTTATTCCCCTTACAAACCCCTTCATTGCGTCCTTAAATAAAAAAAGATTTGACATGATGAAAAAAACAGCGATCCACCCGCTAAGGAAGCTAAGGCTGCTGCCCCTGCTTCCTGTCATGGCCCTTGTTTTCTGGTTTTGCTCGGAACCGATATATAATTTTACTGATCCCGTTAACCTTCATGATGATACAACCCCGCCTTCAACAGACTTTTCAGAAGAGAACCCCCCGCTTATTTTTGTTGATAACGTAGAAACTCCATACAGTGAATTGGAGAATATCAACCCGAATGAAATAAAAAGTGTATCTGTTTTAAGGGGAAATGCAGCTGATATATATGGAGAAAAAGCAGCAAATGGTGTTATTCTGATTGAACTAAAAAACGAGCCGTCAACCGGACAGGCATTAGAGCCGGCAGGCAGACAAGCATTGCCGCAAGGAGCCATCCGGGCACACGGCATTGTTCAGGGTGATAATGGTCCGATTGCCGGGGCCCGTGTAATGGTATCAGGCAGCTCCATCGGGGCGGTGACTGACCGGGAAGGCTATTTCGAGCTAAATGCTCCTGAAGGTTCATCACTTACCTTTTCAGCCCGCGGCTTCATGCCCCAAACAAGGAGCCTGCGTCACTCCTTTTTGGAGCGGCATGATCCTTATAACAGAGTTTTAGGCATCAGATTGAGCAGGATCAACCAGACGCAAAACACATCAGGAGACTGGGGACCCTCAACACAGGACCCACCGGCAGCACTCTATTTTATTGATGGTCTAAACGTCACAGATATTGAGGATTTCGGCCTGGATCCTGACAAAATTGAAAGCGCCAGAGTATTTGGGATCGGGGGTATGAAATACATCAATTTACCTGAAGACGGATCGGTAATCGCCACCCTAAAGGAGCAGGCAAAACACGGACCAGTACATATCACAACCAAAAAGTAGAACCATTTATCCGGGAGTTACTTAAAAAAGATCCGGAAAAAATATCAGTTATCCAGGAATTTTCTCCAGTCTTCACCTTCCGTAACCCAGGCAAGGTTAAAGCGTGCTATTTTTCCTTTTCCTTCACTTTCATAGAACAGGTAGATCATTCCCTCGCTGGGAGTGCCATTCCGGCCGGCTGCCATCGATGAATATGCAAAGCTTCCCTGCTCTGCCAGGCGTTTTACCGGCCATGTTTTTCCACCGTCAAAACTGGCCCAGATGGTTCCCCGGCTCCTGCCGCCAGGAGAATCGATATTGCTGAACAGCAGGATATCATGATCATCGAGCGGCAGTCTCACAAGTCCG
Source organism: Bacteroidales bacterium (assembly GCA_007123885.1). GTDB lineage: Bacteria > Bacteroidota > Bacteroidia > Bacteroidales > PUMT01 > PXAP01. The sequence goes on from SLGC01000147.1 coordinate 7,830, forward strand.
GCCATCAGTCCGTAATCCCTGTCCTGATCGCCATCAGGCAGCTCATCGCTTACCGACATATCCTCCCAGGTATGGCCCCCGTCATTGCTCCAGGCAATGAATCGCATTCTCGGGTTCAGTCCGTCGGTCGAAAGATGCCTCCGGGAATTATAGTAGATCCTGCCATCCGACAACTCTTCCAGGGCTGCTTCCCCTGTCCCGTATGCAGGAAAAGGATCGCTGGTATGCCAGGTACTGCCACCGTCATCACTGTAAATTGCATTTGTATAATGTTCAGGCCAGAATTCCCGCTGATTGCCGCCCCCGTAACTTCGTGCCGGACGTATCAGGCGTCCTGCATATTCCCCGTACCTCAGTGTAATTCCTCTTTCATTCATATGCATGGATGGGATGTTCCCCTTTATATCAGGATGGATTTCGACATCATGCATGTACCATGTCTTGCCATGATCCGTGCTTTTATATACCGCAAGCGGTGAAGGAGGATGACCCTCTTCAATAAAAGCGAACAATGCACCACTGTTCTCATCAACGGTAAGTCCGCCGCCATGGAATCCGGGATCGGCAACAGTGATAACAGGTCCCCATGTGTTTCCCCCGTCTTCGCTTCTTCTGACCTTATAGCTATCCCTGCCCCAGGTGGCAATAACTGTTCCGTCCATTGCAACGACCACATTGGGAAACCTCTCACCGTCAAAAATTGCATGTACTTCAAATTTTTCCGTGCCATCATCCCAGAAAGGGTTTTCCTCCCTCCTGTTACAGGATGATAATATTAGCAACAGAACGAGTGAATAAGCGGGGAGAAAAGTAATATTCATCGACTTCATTTTTTATCTGATTTTGTTTAATATTCTATGAAATCCGCATTGAATTACAGCATGATTATAGCCTAATTATGATAGATCCTTATCATCAGCCTCTCAACCGGGTTGCCAGGCTTACGGCAACAATCACCAGCATGGCTCCCGCGAAAGCCGGAATCAGCTCATAAATACCGGTCGGCTCCTTAAGCCACAGATACCAGACTATGCTAATAAATGCACCGGTGATCATGCCTGCAGCTATTCCCTCTTTTGTTGAACGTCTCCAGAATAACGACATTATAAGGGCGGGGCCGAATGCAGCCCCCAGTCCGCCCCAGGCAAAAAGGACAAGCCAGAAAACCAGCTCCTCGGCCAAATATGCAAGCACGAGGGCAAAGAATCCGGAAAAAATTACCACAACCCTGCTTAGGTGCAGCTTTTGTCTTTCCCCGATCACCTTTTTCCTTGCAATCACTTTTTCATACAGATCCCTTACAAATGTGGATGCGACGACAAGGAGCTGAGAATCGGCGGTTGACAGGATAGCAGCAAAAACTCCTCCCACAAGCAGCCCGTAAAGCACGGGGCCAAAATAGCCGGAAGAGAGAACAAGGTAAATCATTTCAGGGTCTTCCCCCGGGATGATAGCCAGGTCGGGCACCAGTATCCTTCCCGTGAGGCCGATGCTTACCGCTCCGATCCCGAGAATAATGTTCCAGCAGGTGCCGAAAATGGCAGAATATTTTAGCCTGGCAGGATCTTTTATGGACATATAACGCACAACCATGTGTGGCTGACCGGGTGATCCAAGTCCTATCCCGATAAACCCGATTATAGCGCCGGCTCCGAGGGCAAAAAAATCCAGAAACGCAGGATTCAGCTGACGGATTATATCCAGCATTATGCCGGGCCCGCCAATATTGACAACACCTACCACGGGCAGAACCACCAGACCGATAAGCATTATAAGTGCCCTTACCACATCATTATATGCCACGGCAACATATCCGCCAAGTACCATATACACCATTATCAGCAAACCCGAAAGCACCAGGGAATAAATAATCGGGATGTCAAGCGCTGTTGAAAGGGATTTTGCACCGGCATTGAACTGGGCAGCCACGTAGGCAGTAATAAAGATGACCATTATTATGACCCCCGTGATCCTCAGCAGCCTTGTATTATCGTTAAACCTTGATTCAAAGTAATCGAGCAGGGTTATTGAATCCATCCTTTGTGTGTCATTCCGGAGTTTTTGGCCAAGATAGATAAACTGCCATGCCTCCACAACGGTATAACCAACCACTGCCCATATTGCCCCTACCCCTGACATGTATGCCATGCCGCTTACTCCCAGCACCAGCCATGATGACCGCCCGGAGGAAACGGCCGATAAACCTACCACAAAAGAATTCATTGCCCTGCCGCCGATAAAGAAGTCGGACTGGCTTCGTGTCCTTAACAGAGCAAGCAGCCCTACGCCTACAGGGACAAGGAGGGTCAGGATAAACACCCCGAATGCCAGGGGATCACTTAACTTGTCATAAATATCTTCAGCCATTTAAAGGAAGGATAAGAATTCATCATCCTCCTGCAAAGTATAAAATATGCGGTGAAAATACAAAAGAATAATAGTGGGCAGTTAAATCTCAACACCACCCTTTCGGGGAACAGGCAGAATTACCAATACCACCATTACTGTCATCCTGGCAATATCCGGATATCCGCTATTAAAAGATTGTCTCATTTACCAACCATGCCTGATAGGGCCGAAGATCCCCTCCCTCTGGTCCGGGACTCCGTGGGGATAGGCATAGCCCTGGTACCGCATGTCAATCTGTTCCGCTGAAGGCGCCTCGCCCTCCCTTACCCAGAACCGGTAATGCACGGCCAGGGGCGCATTTTCCTCGATCAGATGGGGAAAGAACTCTCCAAAACGGCCGTAGAGGCGTTCCGACATTTCTGCCCCACCGGGATTAGAAGGATGGCTCATATACGATACCGTAAAGGGTCTGTCATTGATCCTGAAGTGCATGGCATTCCAGGGCAGATCATACATACGGGCTCCGCTTATCTCTTCCCGCGGATCCAGATCGGTCCAATCGGGTGGACGGATAAACCTGGAATATTCAGGGTTGTCGGCGACATACTGGCTTGCACGGAATTGAACTCCTGCGTGCTGTCTGTCACCTTCCAGCCTTACAGGCCCGTCGGTCGCAATGAGAACGGAAGCAAAATCAATGAGGGTTTCACCTGCATCCTGCCGGAATACGCGGATGGTTCGCAGTTCTTCAATAAAGGGGTTGCCATCATGGTCTTTCCAGTGTATCCTGACCTCATGGCCCCCCATTACCGGCCCTGAAAATTCCCTGATAACCTCGACGTGCTCGCTTCTTTCGCCTTCATTGGCATGCCAGATATCAATTCTCCGGTCGTTTGTATAAACATGGTTATAACCGAAAAATATTCCCCTATGGTGGGAATAGAGCCCCCCTGGTCCTTTGGTTATTAGCTCATCGCCGTTGGGCTCGAATATGTGGTGAAATGGTTTTTTGGTCCCTTCTATGTCGTCGGGGTCAAAAACCGGATGCTCATACCGGATTACAGGGTTTCCGTTAAATAAGAGACGCATGGATTGTTCTCCGGCCTGCTCCCAGCCAAACCGGTCAGTATAACAATCATCATCAACGGTCAGACCATAAGTTGCAGATTCGCCGGGATCCAGGTTGACGATCCACCATATCCTCTGGCGGCCGCCATCCAGATTTTCAACCTGCCCGGGTACGGTAACAGCCCCGTAATGAAGGCAAATTGAAGCATTTTCATCAAATTCGCGGTTATCCAATTCGATGTAAACCGGGGCATTAATATGGTGGTGATTACCCGCCTCCACCTGGAATAACATTTCGTATTCAGGAGGTGCACATCCTCCAACCGAAAGACTGAAACATATCAGGATAAGCAGATTCTTCATAGCAACATATTTTAAATATTTGAATTCCTGTAACAAATTTACAAAACTCAGGGGATAACAACAAGTTGGGGCCTTATTGCGGGGAATAATTCAGGCACATGTAAAAATTACAAAGGAGTTGTATATCTTGCATAAGATCGCACTACCTTGAAAAAATCATAAAAACCACTGATTATGAAACAGAAAAAATCTCATCTCGCATTTATATTCAGTCTGATTTTCCTGTTTGTATTACCAGCCTGTAATGTACGCCACAGCAATACTTCAGCCTCGAACAGGGACGGCATAATAAAACTCGATAATCCTGTAAACGTCCGGTATCTTGAAAGAAATCTCAGCAAAACAACGCCGCGCATTATACTGACACCTGAAACAGAGGATGAACTGAGAAACAAGGTAACGAACGATCCCCTGGTCCGCAACTATTATGAGGCGATGAAGCTCAACGCAGAGCAGATCCTTGAACAGCCGGTGCTGGAAAGAATACAGACAGGCAGGAGATTACTTTCGGTTTCCCGGGAATTGCTCTACAGGATGAACATCCTGGGCATAGTTTATCTTATGGAAAAGGATCAAAGAATGGTTGACAAGATAAATGAGGAACTGATTGCCGTTTCTAATTTTGCTGACTGGAATCCTTCTCACTATCTTGATGTTGCTGAAATGGCACTGGGGGTGGCTATAGCGATCGACTGGGTTGGTCGTTATCTTCCGGAAGCGACGGTTGACCTGGCCCTTGATGCACTGGTTGAAAAGGGTATCCAGCCAAGCTGGGAAGGCAACCGGGGATGGATCAGTGGCACCAACAACTGGAACCAGGTATGCAATGCAGGTATGATAGCCGCATCTATCGCAATTGCAGAGAGGGATCCTGAACTGGCGGCCAGTACCATAAGCCGCTCACTTGATGGGATACCTTATGCCCTGAATGAATACAGGCCTGATGGTATCTATATTGAAGGCCCGTCATACTGGAGGTATGGCACCCAGTTTTCGGTAGTAACCTCATCAATGCTCACCAGCTCTTTCGGGACCGATTTCGGCATAGCTGAATATCCGGGTTTCAGGGAAAGTGCCGTCTTCAGGGCCTTGACCTACACCCCCAAAGGATTATACTGGAACTTTGCAGATTGCGGAGACTCTCCCGGGATAAACGGCGACCTGATACTCGCCTGGTTTGCTGCTGATGCAGGAAATCCTTTGTTCCTTGAAAGGGAAAAGTTTATGATGCCCCCGCAGTCAATGGCAAAGCTTGACCGCACATCCGGGGCAGGACTGGTCTGGCTTGCACAATTCGAGGAAAGGGATAGATCAACCCTTCCGCTGGCATGGAAAGGAGAAGGTGTCAATCCACTCGTTGTATTCAGGAATGGTGATGATGACCCTAACGGCTATTATTTTGGCGGCAAGGGAGGAATGGCGAATATTTCGCACGGACACATGGATGCAGGATCCTTTATATTTGAGCTTGACGGCGTGCGCTGGTCGGTCGATATGGGGATGCAAAACTACCACCTGGTCGAAGAGACCGGCTTCAACCTCTGGGGCCGGTGCCAGGAATGCGAACGCTGGACATTGCTTTCAGTCAACAACTTCGGGCATACAACCCTGACAGTAAATGATGAGCTGTTCCTGATCAATGGAAATGCGGATATTATCAGCTTCAATGATGGTCCGCAGCCGGAAGCCGCCTTTGACATGACACCCGTTTACGGTAATAACCTCAACAGTGCCTTGCGCAGGTTCGTTAAAGAAGACAGCCGCTCAATCCTTATTGAGGATATTATTGAGATGAATGAAAATACCGAAAGCCTCACCTGGCAGATGATGACCACCGCCAGTGTAGAGATCCTGGAAAGGGGGGCAATGTTACGTCAAGATGGAAAACAGCTCAGACTGGAGTTGCTTTCTCATCCCGGGCTTACTGTATCGGTTATTTCCCTCGACCCGCCGCCCTTTTACCTGGACAAACATATACCCGGACTGAAACGCATTGATATACGTATACCGGCATGGATCTCGGCAACCGGGAAAGAGACCATCAGGGTAAGGCTTAACGGGAACTGATTTAATCCCTGTATTCAAAGGTATTCGGGACAAGCCCCAGGCTTCCCAGGAAATCAAGGCAGGCAGCCTTGACATTATAAATGGC
>SLGC01000162.1 GCA_007123885.1 Bacteroidales bacterium
CGCTCCCTTGAAGGTACTATTCCGTTAAAATACTTATGTGTCAGAACAATTGCGCGGTTCACGAAATTCCCGTATATGGCTACCAGTTCGTTGTTGTTGCGGGCCTGGAAATCCTTCCAGGTAAAGTCATTGTCCTTTGTCTCCGGGGCATTTGCGCAAAGCACATACCTTAGTACATCCTGCTTGCCGGGAAAATCTTCAAGATATTCATGCAACCATACCGCCCAGTTGCGGGAGGTGGATATCTTGTCGTTTTCCAGATTGAGGAATTCATTGGCAGGGACATTTTCCGGCAATATATAGCTGCCTTCGGCCCGCAGGATCGAGGGAAAGACAATACAGTGAAAAACAATATTATCCTTGCCGATAAAGTGGATCATACGGCTCTGGTCATCTTTCCAGTATTTTTCCCAGTCGCCTGTCAACTCCCTGGTTGCCGAAATATACCCGATGGGAGCATCAAACCATACATAAAGAACTTTTCCCTGTGCATCATCAAGAGGCACCGGGATACCCCAGTCCAGATCCCTGCTCACAGCCCTTGGCTGCAGGCCCTGGTCGATCCAGGACTTACACTGACCGTAAACATTTGCTTTCCAGTATTTCTTCTCCTCAAGGATCCATTTTTTCAAAAAAGGCTCGTATTTGTCGAGTGGCAGGTACCAATGCCTGGTTTCCCTCAGAACCGGAGCGGATCCGCTGATTGTTGAGCGAGGGTTGATAAGGTCGGTGGCATTTAACGATGTGCCGCATTTTTCACACTGGTCGCCGTAAGCATTTTCATTGCTGCAATGGGGGCAGGTTCCCTGGATATACCTGTCGGCCAGGAACTGGCCGGCCTCCTCATCATAATACTGCGGGGATGTTTTTTCAAGGAATTCTCCTTTGTCATAAAGGGTTTTGAAGATTTCAGAGGCTGTCTGGTAATGTACCTGGTTTGATGTCCGGGAATAGATGTCAAAAGCGATCCCGAATTTTTCGAAGGATGATTTATTTAATTCATGGTAGTGGTCAACTATCTCCCGCGGGGAAACACCTTCCTGACGTGCCTTGATGGTAATCGGAACGCCATGCTCATCGGAACCGCACACATGGATCACTTCCCTTCCGCGAAGACGAAGATATCGGGTGTAAATATCGGATGGTACATAAACTCCTGCAAGATGGCCGATGTGTAACGGACCATTGGCGTAGGGCAGGGCGGAGGTGACAAGGTGTCTTTTATATTTTTTCATTGCTGTTACATTATTTTAGCGGGCAATCCGGAAGGCCGGAATATAAGAAGCTGTGCCTTTTCAGATAGAGGCACAAAAATACTTTATTTCATCTTAGACCGCAAACATGGATGCACTATTTTTCTTCAATTGCAGGAATGCCTGATCTTGCTGACCGGGCTTCATAAAGCGTGCCATACATTGGATTATCGCTCATTCATATTAAATTTGCAGTTTTAACCCTTTCCCGATGATCTATCCTGAGAGCTTTGACGATAAGACGGGCTTCGCATCTATACGAAACCAGATTGCCGCTCTCTGCACCTGCAGACTGGGAAGAGAGCTTGTCAATGAGATGTCCTTTCTTGTTTCATTTGAGGATATAAGGCTGAAGCTTTTGCAGACAGATGAATTCAGGAGAGTTATCCTTTTCGGTGATGAATTTCCCCTGGATTATATTGCAGATTCAACACCCTTGTTGAAAAAACTGAAAGTGGAGGGCACCTTTATGGAACCCGGTGAACTTTTCGCGCTCTCCCGCTCCCTTGATACCGCAAGGATGATAATTAACTTTTTCAAGGGTAAAAACCGCGAAAACTATCCCGAGCTCGGGAAACTTGCCGGAGGCTCAACTGTGCCCACATTTGTCAGGGAAAAACTTTCCGGGCTTCTCACAAAGGAAGGGAAGCTAAAGGATAATGCCAGTGCAGAACTGTCGAGTATTCGCCGTAACATAAGTCAGAGGCAGGCGGCGGTATCCAAAAAGCTTCTTGCGGTGCTGAGGGAGGCCCGGAGCGGGGGACTGACGGAGGCCGATGCTGAAATTGCCATACGTAACGGCAGGCCTGTTATACCGGTAAATGCTTCATTGAAGCGGAAAATTGCCGGATTCGTACATGATGAATCTGCCAGCGGTAAAACGGCATATATTGAACCTTCTGCGGTGGTTGAGCTGAACAACGAGATCAGGGAACTTGAATATGCCGAGAGGCGCGAAATATTGAAAATACTGAAGGAAACTGCCGATGTCATCAGGCCTTACCTTGAAGAACTGCTATCGGTGTTTGAGTTTATGGGACAGATAGATTTTATCAGGGCCAAAGCAATATTTGCCGTAAGGACGGGATCGGTATTGCCCCTTTTACGCAACATGCCTTATATCAAGTGGAAGAATGCGCTTCACCCCCTGCTTTACCTGGCACTTAAAAAAGAGGGCAGGGAAACTGTGCCGCTTGATATTGAGTTAAATGAACAGGAGAGGATACTTGTTATAAGCGGCCCCAATGCCGGGGGAAAATCTGTTTGCCTGCAAACGGTGGGTTTGCTTCAGTATATGCTGCAATGCGGAATGCTGGTCCCGATGTCTGAGAATTCCGAAGCCGGGATATTCAAAGGGATATTCATCGATATAGGCGATGAGCAGTCCATCGAGAACGACCTCAGCACATACAGTTCACATCTTGTGAACATGAAAGTTTTTATCCGCGAAAGCGGAAACAATACCCTGGTCCTGATCGACGAGTTCGGGACAGGCACCGAGCCAATGCTGGGCGGCGCCATTGCCGAGTCTATTCTCGACAGGCTTAATCAAAACCGGACCTTTGCTGTTATTACCACTCATTACACTAACCTGAAGCATTTTGCCGCCTCTACCGAAGGTATTATCAATGGGGCAATGCTTTTCGATACAGGAAGGATGGAGCCGCTGTTCAGGCTGGAAACTGGCAAGCCGGGAAGCTCGTTCGCATTTGAGATAGCCCGCAAGATCGGCCTGCCCGAAGATATACTGAAGGTTGCCGCTTCAAAGGTGGGCGCGGAGCATATTGATTTTGACAGGCACCTGAAGGATGTAATACGTGATAAGCATTACTGGGACAGGAAGCGCAGGAATATCCGGCAGCTGGAAAAAAAGCTGGAGGAGGATCTCGGAAAATACACTGTCCGTCTGGAACAGGCCGAAAAGGAAAAAAAGGAGATCGTGCTCAAAGCCAGGGAAGAGGCACGTTTGCTTCTTGAAACCGTGAATCGTAAAATTGAGAACACCATCAGGGAGATAAAGGAGTCGCAGGCTGAAAAGCAGAGGACAAAAAAGGCAAGGGAGGACCTTGAAAAGATCAAAGGCAGCGTGGAAAAGGATTCCGGGTCAATGTCCGACGGGGAAATTGAAAAAAAGATAGAGCAGTTGCGGGCCAGGAAAGATAGAATAAAGAAAAGAAAACAGGACAGGGAAAAAGATGCTGCCGCTCCCGTGCAGCCGGCAGAACCCGAAGATCCTGTTATCAGGAAAGGTGACTGGGTGCGACTTTCAGGTAAAGATGTTGCCGGTGAGGTAATTGATGTAACCGGCAGAAGTATAATGGTTGCATTTGGAAATATGATAACCACCGTCAGGGAAAGCAAGCTTGAGAAACTTTCCCGCAAAGAAGCAAGACAACTGCAGAAAGATAAATCGGAACCGGTCGCCGGATCAGCTACTGCAAACATAAGGGACAAAAGGCTGAATTTCAGGGCTGAAAGGGATGTGAGGGGCATGCGTGCCGAGGAGGCTCTGGATGTTGTAAACAGGCTCATCGATGATGCCCTGATGGTAAACGCCGGTAAAGTGAGGATACTTCACGGGAAGGGTAACGGAATACTCAGACAGGTAATCCGTGAATATCTTGCCACCATACCCCCGGTCAGATCTTATCATGATGAGGACATCCGCTTTGGCGGAAGCGGTATCACTGTTGTGGAACTGGGCGACTGATCCGGCATCAGAAGGAAAATGCAAATAATTATAAACAAAATAATATTAATTGCGGTTCTATATATTAGTTTTGCCATCTTTCGTATTTAATTCATAGAGAAAATTGAAAAGTTTCATATTTATGATCTTCCTGTTGTTGATGATTACAGGGGATATCATGTTTTCACAGCCTGAGGCAATAGTTACCCGTATCCACCAGCCTCCTGTTATCGACGGAGTATTATCGGATGATGTCTGGAAACAAGCCGTGCCGGTAACCGAACTTTTGCAAAGAGAACCTTTCACCGGAGAACCCGTTTCGGAACGGACGGAATTTTATCTGCTGTACGATGACCGTTATTTGTATATAGGTGTAAGATGCTATGATGAACCCGAAGATATTGTAGCCAGACAGATGGCACGGGATGCAAATCTCGCCAATGATGACAGGGTGCAGTTTATTTTCGACACCCATCTTGACAGAAGGAATGGCTATTGGTTCCAGATCGGTCCCCGCGGATCCATTGGAGAAGGTATAATAAGCGAGAATGGCCTGGGTTTTAACAGGGACTGGAAGGGGTTGTGGGAAGGCAGGGCCTCCATCCAGCCCTATGGCTGGGAAGCGGAGTTGAAGATCCCTTTTAATACACTAAGCTTTAATTCCGGACAGGATATATGGGGAGTTAAATTCATAAGATATATTCGCCGCAAACAGGAAATGGCCATCTGGCCCACGGCCAATATAAATGCTCATCGCCGGCAGGTGTCAGATGCAGGAATTATGACCGGAATGAGAAATATTTCACAGGGTGTTGGTGTAGATATTAATTCATATGGTATTTCAGGTCATAATTACCACATAAATACAGTTGGTTCTTACATGGCTGATGCAGGAGTTGATGTTGTATACCAGGTTACTCCCGGACTGAGGACGTTGCTCACCCTGAATACCGATTTTGCCGAAACTGAAGTGGATGAAATGCAGATCAACCTGACCCGCTTCAGCCTTCATCTGCCTGAAAAAAGGGATTTCTTTCTTGACGGAATAAATTATTTTAATTTCGGAATAAACGGGGAACGTGATAATCCCTATAATAAGAGGATGATACCTTTTTTCAGCCGGAGGATCGGACTTGATGCAGAAGGCCATCCGTTATCCGTTCATGCGGGCGGCAAGATAACCGGGCAGGCGGGAAACTGGAACATTGGATTTGTAAATATTCTTCAGGGAAGATTATATGATGACAGGAACTTTACCGCGGCCAGGGTTTCCAGGAATATCGGAAGCCAGTCGTCTGCAGGTATGATCGCCACCCTGGGTAATGCTGTCGGTACCGGCAGTAATTCCCTCTACGGATTTGATGCAAGGATTGCAACCTCTACCTTTGCAGGTGACAAAAACCTGTCACTGATCGGATATGGATTGCAGTCGATAACGCAGGTGCCGGTAGGAGGCAGGAAAATTGACCATACTTTCGGGGCCGAACTGAATTATCCGAACGATCTTCTTTATTTCAGGGCTGGATTTATGCAGATTGGTGAAGGCTTTACTGCCGGGGTCGGTTTTGTTCCAAGGCCCGGGGTCCGTGAATTTTACCTCTCCGCCGGTGCCGGGCCCAGGCCGGGCAAATGGGGTATCCTGCAGCTCCTTCCTTCCGGGGCCCTGAACCATATTTCGGATATCGACGGGAACCTGCAGACACGAGAGATAGAACTTATTCCTCTGGAAATCAAATTTACAACCGGAGAGTTGTTCAGTGCCTCAACAAAAATTCATCATGAACGCCTTTACCTGGATTTTAACTTGTTGAATAAATACCTTATACCACTTGGCAAATACGATTTTACTTCATATAACCTGACGGCTGCTTCTGCCAAACACCATAACCTTTGGGCGGAAACATCATTTGAATGGGGAGGGTTTTTTGATGGCTTAAAAAAGACCATTCAGATTGAAACCGGCTGGCAGCCATTTATCCATCTTTTTGTAGGCACCGAGATTGAGAAAAGTTATATGGATTTCCATGATGAAAGTTTTGACATCGGTATCTACAGGTTAATTATGAATGTACTTTTTAGTCCTTCCTTAAATCTCTTCACCCTGGTCCAGTATGATGATATTACCCGGACAATGGGCTGGCAGACAAGATCACAATGGATAATCAAACCGGGCAGGGAAATATTGCTTGTCTGGAATTCCAGCATATCTGATCCGCGGGCCAGATTCAGCGTTTCAGAAAGTTCACTCAGGTTCAAGGCAAAGTACAATATCAGATTTTAATAAAAGAGTTATATTTATAACATATAAAACCATTATTAACCTGATTGTCAACTTAAATCCTTATGGGGTATTTTATTTTTTCCATATTTTTCTGGGTATTTGTTGTTGCTTCATGTTTTGTAATTTTTGCCGGCGCCTTATTATTATGGCTGGTTACTTTTCCCTTCGACAAAAGGCTCTGGCTTCAGCACCGGTACTCATGCTTCTGGGGTTCCGTCTATATATGGCTCAATCCATTCTGGAAGCTGAAGATAGAAGGAAAGGAAAAGATAGATCAGTCAAAGGTATATGTTGCGGTGTCAAACCACCAGTCGATGCTTGATATTCTTGTTATCCACTCCCTGTTCTTCCATTTCAAGTGGGTATCAAAAAAAGAAAACCTTTATATTCCTTTCGTTGGCTGGAATATGATGCTCAACAGGTATGTAGTGATAGACCGGGCCAGCAGAAAAAGTTTCCTGAAAATGATGCGCGATTGCCGCCGTCACATAAAACAGGGCAGTTCCATAATGATCTTTCCTGAAGGTACCCGCTCAACAGACGGAAAAATTAAAAATTTAAAGGACGGGGCCTTTCGTCTGGCACTCCAGACCAAAACTCCGGTTCTTCCCATCGTTCTTGATGGCACCGGTGAGGCCCTCCCCAAAAAAGGATGGGTTATACGGAAAAGGACCACCATCAGGGTCAGGATCCTTGACCCCATAAATCCTCTTGAATTTGAGGATTCAGATTCACGTGAATTAAGCAACAGGGTCAGAAGCATCCTGATACCCGCACTTGATGAAATGAGGCATGAATCGCCTGGGGAAGCAAACCCCTGATAATCTATCCGGATGTGGCAATTTATATCTAACTTCGTCATTTTGTATATTCCCAAAGGAATAATTATATGAGAGATCCTGCTCTTGGCCATTACAGGAAAAAGTATGCGGAATACTCGGGTCTTCTTCGAAATATAAGGAGGATCCAGAGAAACTATGTGTTCGCCAGACTGACATCTTTTTTATTGATGATTTTTGTTCCACTGGCATTTACCGGGTACAGCGGAATACTGGCAGCTGTTTCATTTTTCCTTCTGCTTGTTGTTTTTCTGATCCTTGTAAAGAAATCTGTGGCCCTTGATAAACGTGCCTCTTACCTCGGCCGGCTGCTTGAGATCAACCTGAATGAAATAGAAGCATTGCGTGGAAACCTGACCTCTTTTGAAGAGGGGAATGAATTTGTCGATCCTGATCATCCCTATTCATTTGATATGGATATTTTTGGTTCCGGCTCCCTGTTTCAGTTTATAAACCGTTGTTGTACCTGGCATGGAAAGGAAAAACTAGCAGCAATGATGCTTACCCCCGAAACCAGCATAAAAGAAATATACCGCAGGCAGGAAACATGCGGCGAACTTGCCGGTTCAATCGATCTATGCCAGGAATATATTGCCACAGGAAGCATGTTCAGGGATCAGCAGACTGATCGCACCTACCTGCTCAGCTATATAGATTCGCCTTCCAGATTCAGTAAGAACCGGTGGCTTATAGTTCTTTCAAAAGTACTCCCTGTTATAACTATAGTAATTCTGGTGCTTGCTTTTTCCGGTGTGCTGCCTTTTTCTTTATTTCTTTTCATGTTCCTTCTTCAGCTGGGAATAACAGGGATTTTGATTAAGAATATAAACGAAGTTCATAATATGGTTGGCAGAAGGCTGGAGGCTCTTAAAAAGTACGGGAAGCTTCTTCTTATAATAGAAAACGCCGGTTTTGTTTCCCCGCTACTGAAATCGCTCAAGGATGGCCTTGAGAGCGACAACCTTAAACCATCCCATCATATCAGGAATCTCGCAAACATTTCTTCGGCACTCGACAACAGGTTGAACATGATTGCCTCCATCCTTCTTAACGGAATGCTGCTTTGGGATCTGAATTGTGTATTGATGCTCGAATGCTGGAACAGAAGGCATCGCAGGAACCTGCCTTTGTGGCTGGAGACCATTGCCACACTGGATGCCTTTATCAGTTTCGGGATTTATAGATATAATAATCCGGGATTTGTATTCCCCGTTCCCCGTAAGGAAGGAGGTGTCATTCAAGCCAAAAACCTTGGACATCCCCTGATCCCGGCAAAAGCAAGAGTGCCCAATGATTTTGAGATTGATCACAGGGGGCGTTTCATAATCATTACCGGAGCCAATATGGCCGGGAAAAGCACATTTTTGCGCACCGCCGGTGTGGCTATGATACTGGCAATGGCCGGGGCGCCAGTATGTGCTGATGAATTCAGGTTTCAGATCATGGAATTATATTCAAGCATGAGGACAAATGATTCATTAACTAAACATGAATCATATTTTTATGCCGAGTTGAAAAGGTTGAAGCACCTTACTGACCGGATTGCCCAGGGAAAACAGGTTCTTGTGGTTCTTGATGAAATTCTGAAAGGAACAAATTCTGATGATAAACAAAAGGGTTCTGCTGCCCTGCTCGAAAGATTGATAGGGATGGGCGCCACCGGGATAATTGCAACCCATGATCTTTCCCTGACCCTTATGGAGCAGAAATTCCCTTCCAGGATCAGGAACCAGTGTTTTGAGGTTGAGATAGAAGGCGAAAAGATCTATTTTGACTACAAACTGCGCGACGGAGTTACACGTAAAATGAATGCCCTGCTGCTTATGAAGCAAATGGGACTGCTAACAGGATGACCATCAATATTCAGGGTTGCACCACATAATTATTGATCCTGATCTGTCTTTACAGGTCATGTCTCTACCAGCATTTTAAGGGCATTGGCAGATCGCAGAAGTTCCAGTGAATTTTGATCGGTTCCATTGTTGCCGTGCAGTTCAATGCGCAGTAAACCCGTAAGATAATCAAGGATGGGAGAGTGCGTTCCAAATGCAAATTTCTCAGCCCCGTACATTTCTGTATGGTTATAAAGATTTGATATTCTTCCGGAAGTATCTACAAGGATATTGATTTTTTTAAACAAATTCTTTTCATCCTCATTTAATTGAATATTCCCTGAATTCAGTAAAAAATAGCATGCATCCGGTACTTCTTTAAATACAGGAAAAAGATCCCTTAAAGTTAATTGCACATTTGTATCCATCCAGTGCCTCGGGCCCCTGGGATCAAACATCCTTGAAGTAAATGCCACGACCATCCCTTTATCCCTGGCAGCCCTGATCAGTTCGATACAGGAAGCATCCGAAAGATCATAATCATGATAAACAGGATAGAGACGAATTCCTTTCATCCCAAACTTGTTCCTGCAGATATCGAGATCATGTTTCCATCCGGCATACAATGGATTTATGATGCCAAAAGGTATAAAACGATCTTTAAAGCGCCTGTCGGAATTAATTTCATTATATAGTTCTTCATTTGAAGAGTGGGTGTTTTTATAGAATATACCGTTCATATTACTTACAACAGACAGATCTACTCCGTATCTGTTCATTAAGCCAAGCAGATCCTTACATGAATTGTTTTCCAATTGCTGGAACGGCCAATGGCCGGTGTTGGAATTAATATCAATCAACATGACTTCCCGATTTTCGAAGTATCTCGTTGTAGTTGTCAAAAAAGATCTTCTTTTTCCGGATTTCGCCGATCCCCGAAGAAAGCACTACTCCCAGCCCCTGGTAATATGAGCCGTCCGTACCAAAGAACAGCCTGTCTTCGCCAAAATGTTCAAGCGCAAAATTTACAATGCCTGCTTCATTGTTACTGCCTGATAGATCTGCATATACATTTGGATACGGAGCCAACATTTTGCATGCATATTCCCAGTCGCCTCCCCCGCATAAATGGGCATACTGGAACATCGCTTCCGGATACCTTCCGGCAGCTTCGGCAAAATCTTCAGGAATAGACGCATTTGGCTGGATGTTGCCATATTTGACCCTATGACCACCAACACCCAGACCACAATGAGAATGTACCAGGATTATCATTTTCAGATCAATAAATTTTTCTATAACCGGATAAAACAGGGGGTCGTTGATCTTGACCTGGTTATAGACTTTCAATCCTGCCATTCCCGAATCAATGCACCTGTCTATTTCCCTCAATGATTCCCGGCCATAGACCGGGTTTATGAACACCTGGCCCATAAATCTGTCGGGAAATTGTTTCATCGCTCTTAAAACCAGATCATTACATTCCCTGAATTCATCGGGGGAGGCTAATCTGCCCGGATGGGTAACGGGAGTGGAAATAATCAGTTTTTCTATTTCCATTATATCTGCAATCTCAATAAGAACTGCAGGATCGGCATGCGGCCAGACATGTTCATGGGTATTTATTTTCCGGTATCCGGAAATTTCCTTCATGATGTCAAAGAGAGCCGGTTTTGAACCGGCCTGTTCCCGGCAACCCTTTAACGGGAAACTGCTTGCCAGAGCAATACCGGAGACAGAAAGCGCAATATCCCTTAAAAATTTTCTTCTGTTACCAGATCCTGACATTGGGTTATGATTTGCATTCAACTATTTTAAAACCACGGTATTACAGGTAAGGAATTTTATGTTCAAGCCCCGTTTAATGAATTCCTCATCGTTATCCGGTGTCACAAAATACATAATTATTACAAGAAAAAAGATTATTTTCAGTTATAACTGCTGTCGCATATTTTCGGAAGCACATCTGTCTTTAATGAAGTTAAGCAGTAAGAAGGCGATAATAAAAAAGGATGGGGGCAATCATCCCGGATTAGACGGAAAATCCATCATATTTTTATCAACAGGCGAGTGGATACCTTCGATTATCCAACGGTAACATTGACAAGAGGGTTATTGCCGGGCAGCAGATCGGACCAGGCCCGGTTGTTGATAAATCATTTTCATGCTCAGCCCTGTTTTTATATATATTTGCAGAAATTTAAGGAAATAATGTCAACGATATATTCTGAAGATACTATTCGTACGCTTGACTGGAAAGAGCACATCAGGAAAAGGCCCGGTATGTATATCGGCAAACTGGGTGACGGATCATCGCTTGATGACGGGATCTATCTCCTGGTAAAGGAGGTGCTTGACAATTCGGTTGATGAGTATATGATGGGATTCGGGAAAACCATTGAGGTGGAAATAAACGAAAGGGTTGTTGAGATCAGGGATTACGGAAGGGGGGTGCCCCTGGGCAAACTTATCGAGGTAGCATCAAAAATGAATACCGGCGCCAAATATGATTCCAGGGTCTTCAAAAAATCTGTCGGACTGAATGGCGTGGGGATTAAGGCTGTAAATGCCCTGTCCTCAAAATTCATGATCCAGTCTTTCCGCGAAAGCAATTGCAGGCTGGCAGAGTTCGAAAGGGGCGTTGTACTCGATGAGCAGGAGCTTTCTTCGGCCGACCAGAAGAATGGTACCAGGGTAGTTTTCACACCCGACAAGGAAATTTTTGGCAAGTTCCGGTTTATCCCCGAATACCTGGAACGCATGTTCAGGAACTATGTATACCTGAATACGGGGCTGACCATCATGTTCAA
Organism: Bacteroidales bacterium; assembly: GCA_007123885.1. Classification (GTDB taxonomy): domain Bacteria; phylum Bacteroidota; class Bacteroidia; order Bacteroidales; family PUMT01; genus PXAP01. The sequence goes on from SLGC01000162.1 coordinate 11,705, forward strand.
CGGTCAGCGCTTTTATTCAAAGAACGGACTTTCAGACCTGCTGGAGGAAAATCTCAGTTCACCCGGATTGTACCCTGTAATCCATCTGAGGGGCACTGATATAGAGGTAGCTGTTACCCACGGCAACCAGTACGGCGAGGAGTACTACAGCTTTGTAAACGGCCAGAATACCAGTCAGGGAGGCACCCATCTGATAGCTTTTAAGGAAGCTTATGTAAAAGTGCTGAGGGATTTTTTCAAGAAGGATTTTGATGCTTCCGATATCCGCACTTCAATCACTGCCGCCGTCAGCATAAAAGTCGAGGAACCGGTTTTTGAATCTCAGACAAAAACCAAGCTTGGCTCGAAGGATATTGGCCCGGAGGGTCCCTCTGTCAGGAATTTTATCGTGGATTTTTTGCGGACACATCTCGATAATTATCTTCATAAAAACAGCGGGACTGCCGAGATACTCCTGAATAAGATCATTGAATCGGAAAAGGAGCGAAAAGCGATTTCAGGAATAAAAAAGATAGCACGCGAGAGGGCGAAAAAAGCCAGCCTGCATAACAAAAAGCTTAGGGATTGCCGTTCTCACTGGAACACTAATGATGAGCGGCGCCTGGAAACCACCATTTTCATTACCGAGGGAGATTCTGCAAGCGGATCGATCACTAAATCAAGGGATGTTAATACCCAGGCGGTGTTCAGCCTTAAGGGGAAACCACTGAATACGTACGGGCTGACAAAAAAGATCGTCTACGAGAATGAAGAATTCAACCTGCTTCAGTCTGCTCTCAATATCGAAAACGGCATAGAAGAACTCCGGTACAACAATGTGGTCATTGCGACTGATGCCGATGTGGACGGCATGCATATAAGGTTACTTCTTATTACCTTCTTTCTTCAGTTCTTCCCTGATCTTATCAGGAACGGACATCTGTACATCCTGCAAACCCCGCTTTTCAGGGTTCGCAACAAAGCCAGGACAATATACTGTTATTCCGATGCAGAAAAGGAGAAGGCAAAAAAGAAGCTTGGCGGAAAACATGAAATAACAAGGTTCAAAGGGCTTGGTGAAATTTCACCCGATGAATTCAAGCATTTCATAGGCAAGGATATACGGCTTGAACCTGTTCAGCTGAAAAAGGAAGATATGGTTGCAGAAATGCTTGCCTTCTACATGGGAAAAAACAGTCCGGAGCGACAGGAATTCATTATTGAGAATCTGAAGGTTGAGGAGGATGTTGCAGAGGATGGTTCAATATAAAAAGCTACTGTGATTTAAAATGGAAGAACTGGAAAAATCGAACGGACATGACGGATATGAATCCGGCAACGGTGAAGAGAGAGCACGTGAAAATGACTTTCCCAAGATAATCCAGCTTTCGGGTATGTACAGAAGCTGGTTCCTCGACTATGCTTCATATGTAATTCTCGAACGTGCTGTTCCCCATCTTCATGACGGCCTGAAGCCTGTACACAGGCGGATCCTTCATGCCATGAAAAGACTTGATGACGGCCGTTACAACAAGGTTGCCAATATCATAGGATATACCATGCAGTATCATCCACATGGTGATGCTTCAATCGGCGATGCCCTTGTGCAGCTCGGACAAAAGGACCTTTTGATAGATACACAGGGGAACTGGGGTAATCTATTAACAGGCGATGGTGCAGCTGCTTCCCGTTATATCGAGGCCAGACTTTCGCCCTTTGCCCTTGCGGTGGTTTTTAATCCCAAAACCACAAAATGGATACTCTCCTATGATGGAAGGAACAAGGAACCCCTGACACTGCCTGTGAAATTCCCCCTGCTTCTTGCCCAGGGCGTGGAGGGGATTGCAGTGGGTCTTGCATCAAAAGTGCTGCCACATAATTTCATTGAGCTTATGGATGCCTCCGTGGCATGGCTTCAGGGTAAAAGCTTCGAACTTTTTCCCGATTTTCCCGGGGGGGGCCTGGTAGATTGTTCCCGGTACAATGACGGATTGCGGGGAGGAGTGGTCAGAATAAGGTCACGGATCACCAAGCTGGATAAAAAGACACTGGTAATAAATGACATATCCTATGGCAGGACAACCGGCCAGGTGATAGATTCCATACTGAAGGCAAATGAAAAGGGTAAGATAAGGATTAAGAAAATCGACGATAATACCGCCGATAAGGTTGAGATCCTTGTACATCTTGCCCCCGGCATCTCGCCTGACAAGACCATTGATGCCCTGTATGCCTTTACTGACTGCGAAGTATCGGTATCACCAAATGCGTGCGTGATTGAAAATGACAGGCCCCGGTTCCTGGGTGTGTCGGAAATGCTTAGGATCAGTACGGACCATACCAGGGATCTGCTGAAGCAGGAGCTGGAGATAAAGCTTGCCGAGCTTTCGGACGACTGGCATATGTCTTCACTTGAGAAGATCTTTATAGAAAACCGCATATACCTCGATATCGAGGAATGCGTAACCTGGGAATCGGTTCTGGACACAATAGACAAAGGGCTGGAACCTTTCAAAAAGCTGCTTGCCAGGGAGGTGACACGTGATGATATTGTAAGGCTCACCGAAATAAAGATCAAGAGAATCTCCAGGTATGACGCTTTCAAAGCTGACGAACATATAAAAGCTATTGAAAAAGAAATGGATGAGGTCAGGAATCACCTTGATAACCTGATTGCTTTTGCCATTAATTATTTCAGGCAGATCAAAAAGAAGTACGGGCAGGGCAGGGAACGCAGGACCGAGATACGCTGTTTTGATACAATTGAAGCCACAAGGGTGGCTGTGGCAAATGAAAAACTGTATGTTAACCGGGCAGAGGGATTTGCCGGGACCGGTCTTAAAAAGGATGAGTATGTATGCGAATGCTCGGATATAGATGATATAATAGTTTTCAGGCGGGATGGGACATACATGGTTACCAAGATAGCTGAAAAACTTTTTGTTGGGAAGAACATCATTCATATAGCTGTATTTAACAAAAATGATAAGCGGACCATTTACAATGTGATATATCGCGACGGACTTAATGGGGCGATAATGATGAAGCGCTCACCGGTCAGTTCGGTTACCAGGGACAGGGAGTATAACTTTACCAGGGGGAAAAAGGACACAAAAATACTTTATTTCAGTGCAAATAATAATGGCGAAGCGGAGATTGTCAAGGTCTATCTAAAGCCGAAGCCGAGGTTGAAAAGCCTGGTTTTTGAGCTTGATTTCGGGACTCTTGCTATAAAGGGAAAAGGTTCCATGGGCAATATCCTCACAAGGCATGCCATCCACAAAATCGTTCTCAAGGAAAAGGGCTCATCTACCCTTGGCGGTGCCAGGATATGGTTTGATGAAGATATCAACCGTCTGAACATTGATGGAAGAGGAAAATATCTCGGGGAGTTCAATACTGATGATCGTATGCTGGTGGCAACCTCCTGCGGCCGGTTCAGGCTTTCTGATTTCGAGATATCCAACCATTTCGAAGATAACATAATGCTGATAGAAAAATACAGGCCCCAAAAAGTCTTTTCGGCAGTATATTATGATGGTGAAAAAAAATATTACTATCTGAAGCGTTTTACATTCGAGAATGTTGAAAATCTTACCAGCTTCATAGGTGATCATGAAGATTCCAGGCTGGTTCGTCTTACAGAGGTAGATTATCCCAGACTGGAGGTTAAATTTGGAGGCAGGAACAAAGACAGGAGCAGCGAAATCATCGAGGTGGCTGAATTTATTGGAGTAAAAGGCTATAAAGCCAAAGGCAAACGGCTTACTACTTACGAAGTTTCCATAATATCGGAACTGGAACCAATGGTGCATCCAAAGCAGGAAGAATCCGGATCAGAAGCCGGTGAACTGTTCGAACTGGATGAACCCGACAACAGCCAGATGAAGCTCGAGCTGTAATTTTGCCGGGCAGTACCGGTGTTCTCCCGGTTCCCCTGCAGGGTGATAGTCTTTTTAAGGCCAAAGAAAGATTACGTCAAACAAGAAATAAAAACCAGTAACCTGTGCTCATTTTTCTAATCGGTTTTATGGGAAGCGGGAAAACCACTGCAGGAAAGATGCTGGCAGAAAGGCTGCAATATGATTTTGCAGACACTGACGATCTTATAGAGCAACGGGAAAACATGGAAATTACCAGGATCTTTGCGCAGAAAGGCGAAGAGTATTTCCGGAGGGTTGAAGCAGAAGTACTGGAAAGTCTGCTGAAAAATGACAATATGGTGATTTCCTGCGGCGGCGGCACTCCCTGTTTCTTTGATAATATGAGAAAAATGAATAATGCAGGAATAACTGTTTACCTTAAAGTATCTTCCAAAACCATTGCACAGAGAGTGTCAGAACAGCATTCAAACCGCCCCCTGATTGCCGGAATAAAGGGTGACAAGCTTATCACTCATATAAGGAAGCTGCTTTCCGGAAGGGAAGGATGGTACAGGCAGTCCCGTATAATATACCCGGCCGATAATTTCAATTTGGATGAACTGGCAGGACAAATTGAGGAATTCACCAAGGAACAACAATAATGACTCCCTCAGGCCGCAATAATGTTTGGCCGCAATAATGTCTTACTCAGGCCGCAATAATTAACAATCTGTACTTTATCAATTTTACAAACCCGCATCCTTCGGACGTGGTCATTTCTTCCCGGTTCCTGAGAGGGCGATGCAGGTCGGGATGAATATCAGGTTGTTATTGATGGATTATTAGTGACAATTAGCATCGAAAATTGATAATTAGGGGTTTGGCCCTGGGCATAAGTAGCACTTACTGTCATAATGGCAGGCCTGAACGTGCAATTCAGACTTGGCATATCTCTTGATCTAGACACCACCGAAAAGAGATCAAGTATCAAATAAAATTATGTCTAACTTCAAAATAAAGGAGGAAAAGGCTATGTTACCAGTATTCAACAGAAGAGGTTCATTACCGAACATCGTAGATGACTTTTTTGGAAAAGACCTGCTTTCCACTTTTTTCGATGATTATCAGACAGGAATTTCCGTTCCTGCAGTGAACATCATAGAAGGCAGGGATAACTTCAGGATTGAAGTTGCAGCCCCGGGGCTGGATAAGAATGATTTTGAGATCGATGTGAAAGACAATGTATTGCTTATAACTTGCCGTAAGGAAAGGAAAGAAGAGACTAATGACGAGAAAATCATGAGAAGGGAATTTTCCTATGGGGCCTTCAGCCGTTCCTTTACATTGCCAAATACAGTTGAAACCGACAAGATCTCGGCAAAACACAAGGACGGAGTTCTGAATATAACCATTCCCAAGAAGGAAGCAGCAAAAGAAAAACCACCAAAAAAAATCGACATAAATTAATGTTCGGTGAAACCACCGGGATCCGGGTGCCATTGGTACCCGGATTTTTTTGGGAAGCCGGCCTCATGGAGCTCCGTGCTATCTTATTGTTTTGCCGAGAGCTGTTTGGGATTTCTTCTGAAGAGTTTTACGGTTTCCTCATGCAGCTGTCCCCTGTGGACCGGAACTACTCCAACCTTTCCGCAAACGAGGCCCCCGGCCAGGTTGGAAATAATTGCCATTGTCTCCGGGTCGGCACCTGCTGCAAGACAGGCAGTAGCCACACTGATTACCGTATCACCTGCCCCCGAAACATCGGCGACATCCAGTACTTCGGTTGGGAAAAGCTTGCTCATTCCTGCATGCCTGAGAAAAATGCCCATTTCGGAAAGAGTAACCAGCAGGTAACGGATATTAAGTGATTCCTGAATTTTCCGGGCCGCAATGGTTATTCCTTCCACATTATTCTTTGAAAGTTCCGTTTTCATGCCTTCTGCAAGTTCCTTCAAATTGGGCTTGAAAAGATCAACATTCCGGTAGCGGTTGAAGTTTCTCTTTTTTGGATCGGCAGTCACCGGGATATCCATTTTTCCGGCTGTTGAAATTATCTCCCTGATGACGCCCGGAGTAAGAACTCCTTTATCATAATCCTCAAAGATAATGGCATCGGGCTTTCCCTGGCTGATGAGCGATCTGATTTTGTCAATGAATTGATTTTCGGCATCTTTTCCTATTATTTCATTGCTCTCTTCATCCACCCGCAGCAGATGCTGGTTGCTGCCGATGATCCTGGTCTTCAGGGTTGTTCGCCTGTCATCCCTGATAAGGATCCCATCACCCGACATACCTTTTTCCCTCAGCAGTTCCATGAAAACATCCTTTTTAGCATCATTGCCTGTTATAGAGCATAACAGGGGAACCCCGCCGAGGGATTGAATGTTTAAAGCTACATTGGCTGCTCCTCCCAGCCTGTTTTCCCTGTTGATCACGGAAACCACAGGTATAGGGGCTTCGGGTGAAATCCTGTCGACTTTGCCCCACATATAGGAGTCAATCATCACGTCACCTATTATCATAATGTTCATTCGGCTGAACCGGTCAAAAATCCTTTTGATCTCTTTATTTGTCACGTTATTTGTCACGTTCCTGATTTTGGTTGATAAAAATAGCTGCCGGCTTTCCCTGCTGGTGTACCTTCCGGTTTCGTTACCACACCTGATTCAAGTTCCAAAAATACACAAGACTGCGGTATTACAATAATTCCTGTCAAATCTAATTATCTGCAGGAAATTCGGCGCTGCAGACCATACAAACGGGATATTCCCAGGTTAAGCCGGATCCACATCAGGAATAAAAAAACATGATCTGAAATCGGGCCTGGCCCGGAGAATACCTATTTCATTTCTGATCAGCAATCTGGCCCTGGAATGATCTGCTCCTTTTTCAATCTTCAACAATATATTCATTAGAAAACGGTTCTGGATCCGGCCGATTAGCGGGAATTCAGGTCCCAGAACTCTTGATCCGAATTTTTTTCTCAGCTTATCTGCAAGCTCCGAGGCTGCCTTACGAACAAGTTCCCTGCTTTTGTCCTTGATAGTAATCCTTATGAGCCTGACATATGGAGGATACCGGAATTTTTTTCTTTCGGCAAGCAATTCATTGAAATGTCTCTCGGGATTATTATTTAAAATATCCCTGATCACAGGGTGATCGGGGAAGCCGGTTTGTATAACTACTTTTCCTCTTTTTGCCTTTCTTCCCGCCCTTCCGCTTACCTGGCAGATCAGCTGGAAGCTTCTTTCATGAGCCCTGAAATCAGGAAAAAAGAGCAGGTTATCTGCATTAAGTATCCCTACCAGGGAAACTTTCCCGAAATCAAGTCCTTTGGCTATCATCTGGGTGCCGGCAAGGATATCGATATTGCCGGCCTCAAAATCACCAATTATCCTTTCGTGGGCACTTTTTTTCCTTACAGAATCAAGATCAAGTCGACCTACTTTGGCTTTGGGAAAGAATATGCTGATCTCATCCTCGATTTTTTCGGTTCCGAATCCACGGGGGGCGAGTTCAGGATTGCCGCATTCAAGACAACCGGCACTAATATTCCCTGTGTCACCGCAATAGTGGCATACCAGCTGACCCGGACTTTTATGCCAGGTCATGCTGACATCACAACTCCGGCACATCGGGATCCAGTCACAGGCGGTACATTCCATATAAGGTGCATAACCTCTGCGGTTCTGGAAAAGAATTACCTGTTCACCATTGTCAAGTGCTTCTTCAATGGCATCGAGCAGTTGGGTAGTGAATATAGATTTCATTTTTTTCCTTTTTCTTGCTTCCCTGGTGTTGGCAATGATAATCTCAGGAAGCTCGATCTCCTGGTAACGCTTCTTAAGAGACACAAACCCGTATTTCCCGGAAAGAGCATTATAACCCGATTCAACAGAAGGGGTGGCTGTTCCCAGGAGAGTTTTTGCACCTTGCATTGATGCCAGCATTATGGCAGCATCCCGGGCATGATAGCGCGGGGCAGGATCGAACTGCTTAAAAGTATTCTCATACTCTTCATCGACAATAACAAGGCCCAGATCTGAAAAGGGCAGAAAAACTGAAGAACGTACACCAAGGATGAGCCTGTAGCTGCCTGACCCTTTTTTCAGGACATTTTTCCATATTTCAACCCTTTCGGCATCTGAAAACCTGGAGTGGTAAACACCTGCATCATCACCGAACACCTGTTTCAACCTCACTATGATCTGTGTTGTCAGGGCTATTTCAGGAAGAAGGTAAAGAACCTGCCTGCCTTTTTTAAGCTCCTGGTTGATAAGATGCATATATATCTCGGTTTTTCCTCCCGATGTTACCCCGTTCAGCAGTACTACATCCCTGGTTTTGAATTGCTCTTCTATTTTTGAAATTGCTTCTGCCTGGAACTTGTTGAGAGGGTTCAGCCCCTTTTTTTCCGTTTCCGGATAAACAAGACGTGAAGTCTGATGACGCACTTCCACCAGTATCTTTTTTTTGAGCAGGGCATGTAGTGCGGCGGGTGAAGCCTTTATACCATCCATCAGGAGGGTCTTGGGGATTTCCGGGGCAGGGTCTGAAAATTTGGAATAACCGGAGATGTGCAGGTAATGGTAAAGAATTTCAAGCTGCCTTGGTGCACGGTTGAGTGAATCGGCTATACTGTTTAGTGACGTGGCGTTGCAGAGCGGAGAATGTAATTTTATAAAAGTTTCGGTTTTTGGCTTCCAGGAAGTTTTGAGGGATTCTTTGGCCAGAATTGCGTTATGGTCAACCAGGGATTTAACAATATGATATACAGAGAGCCCGCCTGCAGCAACAGATAGTTGCCTTATGGTGCAATCCGGATTGTTTTCAATCAGGTCAAACAACATTGCTTCTTTTTCACCCAGCTCTCCGGTTGTTGAGAATTGCGGGTTTACAGCAAGCCTGGTTTCACTTTCCGGTTTCATGCCTGAAGGCATTGCGGCTTTCATTACTTCTCCCTCTGCACACATGTAATATGAGGCAATCCATTTCCAGAAAGTCAGCTGGACAGGCAGAACCACCGGATCGTCATCCAGTATGGAAATTATATCCCTGACCCTGTAACCGGAGGGTTCTTTGTCATGCAGGGCGCATATTATGGCAGGATATATTTTTCTTTTACCGAACTGGACCAGCACTCTTTTACCCGGAGCTGCATCATTGCTCATTTTTTCAGGTACCGAATAAGTGAAAACACCGGGAAGCGGAAGTGGAAGGATAAGATCGGCGTAAAGCATATTAAAAACTGTTTGGATTTATTCAACTCCCCATACAATAATCATCTTTATGTGAGATAATTTTTATCATGGCTCGGTTCTTGACACGTTCCCATCTTGGGAGTTTGCTGTCCCGGTCAGATCCCTGATACGTTCGGCGACTTTTTCCATCAGCCACAATGGAGTGGAGGTGGCACCACAAACACCCGCTGTGGATGCACCTGTCAGCCATTCTTTTTCCACTTCATCCGGATGTGAAACGAACCAGCTGCGGGGATTGGCATCACGGCACTGGCCGAATAATACTCTTGCATTGGAGCTCTGGCTGCCTCCTGCAAAGACAATAACATCATGGCTTCCGGCAAATTTCCTGATAAGAGGTGTCCTGCGTGATATCTGACCGCATATTGTCTTATGTACCTTCAATGGCATTTCATCCTGACTGAAATGCTGTTGCATTTTTTCCCTTATGTTCTTTTCAAGCCGGCGATACTCTTCAGTGCTTTTTGTTGTTTGTGAGAAAAGCTCAACCGGTCTTGCCGGGTCAATTTCGGAAATATCCGATGGATCGCTTACTATTATGGCGTGGTTTTCTGCTTGCCCTTGAAGGCCGATTATTTCAGGGTGATCGGGGTTGCCATATATTACCAGTTGTCCGTTGCATTCACTGAGTGATGCCCATGTCTTTTTTATCCGTTCCTGCAATTTCCTTACAATAGGACATGTGGCATCGATCAACGATAATTTGTTTTTTTTGATTATATCATAGCTTGAGGGAGGTTCTCCATGTGCCCTGAACAGGATCTGCCCTGATTTCCGGTTCCTGAAGCTCTTACGGTCGGTGGTTACAAGCCCCTTTTCACTTAGTCGTTTTATTTCTGCCTTGTTATGCACTATATCACCAAGGCAATAAAGATCCCGGTTCTGTTCGAGCGATGATTCTGCCAGCTCTATAGCACGTTTGACACCAAAACAGAATCCTGAATCTGTATCTATTGTTACCTTCATTTCCGGCATTTCATTAAATCGGTTTTTAATAAAATATTGGAGAACCACTCAAGCTGTTGCTCAGGGGTCATGTAAGAGTTATCCAGAAGAAGGGCATCGGGTGCTTTTTTCAGGGGACTTTCACTGCGGTTTTCATCCAGCCTGTCCCTTTCGGATATGTTTTCAAGTATATCGTTAAAATCTACATCCATGCCTTTATCCCTGAGTTCACGGTAACGTCGTCCGGCTCTTATTTCCGGATCGGCAGTCATAAATATCTTTATATCGGCATGAGGGAACACAACCGTTCCGATATCCCTGCCATCCATTACAATACCCTTATCCCTTCCCATCTCCCGCTGCATAGACACCAGTTTCTTTCTGACAATCCGTGATTTACTTACCAGGCTTACATTTGAAGCTACATCAACTGACCTGATCCTCTCCTCGACATTGACCCCGTTGAGCCATGTTTCTGTAATCTGCGGCGATGGTTTCTTTTGAAAACATATTTCAATGTTCATGAGAATTTCAGGGAGGCGCTTTTCATCCAGATGTCCGTCCCGTATCAGGGAATTCTCCATACAGGCCAGGGTTACTGCCCTGTACATTGCCCCGCTATCGATATAGATGTAATCAAGTTTTGCCGCTATGGCCTTTGCAAAGGTACTTTTTCCGCATGAGGAATGGCCGTCGATGGCTATAATGATTTTCCTGACCGGAGCAGACATTTGTAACTGGTTCTATATTAAGATATTGCCATGCAGTTTAATATGTAAAGGTAATGAATTTTCAATAATACCCACCATTGCCCTAATTGGTGTAGAATGAGGAAAGATTTGTACTGACAGAAAAATGATTTGATGATCCTGCCAGATGATACCGTGCCTGGGCAAAACCAAAACGGAACCTGTTTACCTGTAAGCCAAAGCCCCATGAAAATCCGGCTAAAGAAGCTTTCTTCTCAATTTTGAGCTCATGTCTTCTCATACTGTTATATCCGGCATGAAGAGAAAAACTTGGAACAGGGATAAACTCAGCGCCTATAACCAAATGCCTGAGCAACTCGTTACCGGTATTTTCAAGTCTGCTGTTATTTTTTGGTTCTCCGTCAGCCTGTCTGTTACTGACAAGGTTGAAGTCCTGCAGATGCTGGTATAAAAATGAAAAACGGAAGGGGGCGTGTTCCAGTTGTTTGGTTATACCCAATTGAAGCTCAAAGGGTAACGGTTCTTTTTCGGCTCCCCGGTACCATGAAGTGACCTGGGTGCCGAGATTTTTCATTACAATAGAAGCTGAAAAAAGCCGGTTTTGATCATAATAATTAATACCGGCATCGAATGCCGCACCGGTAGAGCTGTATTGTTCGAATGACGAATTGATCACCTTGAGGGTTGCCCCGGCTGTAAAACGGCTGGCAATAGCTGCCGACCATGAAAGATTCAATGAATTTTCACTTGCGGAAAAGTTTCCCGTTATTATTCCCGCCTGGTCGGTTTCCGTAAATTTTCCATAGTTGATATAATGAATACCTGCAGAAAGAGTTCCTGTTTTTTTATTATGAAATGCCCATGATGCATATCCATAGTTGATATCTGCAAAATAACTTACGTAATTTAATACCAGATGGTGGTGCATTGTGCTGTCGAGAAGGGAAGGGTTATGAAAGACCATATTAAGGTCTCCGTCGCGAAGGGAAATGTTCTTGCCGCCGAGTGAGGCAACACGGGCCGAACTGGTGAGGTTCAAAAATTCCCACGTATTTCCGCCACCAGGTCCGGCATGAGTTTTAAAACCAGTAATAAGGGTAAAGCTGATGAGCAGCGTAAGCAGGTTTGGAACATATTTAATTTTCAAGGTCATTATATCTTTTTTCTGACATAAAGATATAAGACAAATTATTTGTTTGTGTATATTTTTGTTTTTTACCATAAATCGTATTGACAAATCATCCTCATTTATTAGTAGACAGATCATGCCTGGCAGAGCGGTTTAAGATTGTCCGCCAATAGGAGTGCCGGGGTATGATGCGGGTTTCATTTGGTAAAAAGGAAAGAATGTAATGCAAAATTTCTGAATAATAATGGCAACGGAACGGTTTTTTTCATACTTTTACTACAGATCAGTAATAATTGGGGTTGCAGATATATATTCCGGAAGTTTTTATTCCGGCAATATTCAAATACTCTTAAAAGTATGCGCCGGTAACGAATTAAGAATCAATAGATCATGAATACAGCCGGACATTCTGTGCCTGACTTGTTAACAGCAAATAAAATTATTTCAATAGTTTTAAATCAAAAATTTAACTTAAATTTTCAGAATAATGAAAAGAATTGATTACTTATCCAGATTTCTATTTCCTGCCCTGATCATGGTTTTGATATTATCTGCCTGTGAAAGGCCGCGGGAAGATAAATTTATTGGTATCCAACTCTGGTCCGTCCGTGGCGACATGCAGGCAGACCCGGAAGGTACACTCAGAGAGCTGGGCGAGATGGGTTACAGCTATGTTGAAGCTGCCAGTTATGCCAACGGTATGTTTTACGGTATGGAACCGGAAACTTTTTCATCCATGGTCCAGGCCAGCGGTATGGAGTTTATCAGTTCCCATGTAAGCCGGGCACTTCCCTCGGAAGAAGAGTATGACGAGGCAATGCAATGGTGGGGAACCGCTATAGATGCTCATCAGAGGGCCGGAGCCAACTATCTTGTTGTGCCTTCGTTGCCCAGATCCGCTTTTGAAAGCAAGGAAGCACTTGGCAGGTGGACTGAATACTTTAATAGAATAGGTGAACTGTGCCGGGAAAGAGGCGCTTATTTCGGATTTCATAACCATGCCATTGAATTTACCGAACAGGTCGAGGGACAGGTGGCCTATGATTTCATGCTTGAAAATACCGATCCGGAGCTTGTTTTCTTTCAACTGGACCTGTACTGGATAGATGATGCAGGAGCCGATGCAGTAGATTATTTCCATAGATATCCCGGACGATTTCTTATGTACCACGTAAAAGACCATCAGGAAGTAGGTGCCAGTGGAGATATGGATTTCAGGCCCGCATTTGAAAATGCCGATCTGGCCGGCATGGAATATATTATTGTTGAAGTTGAGGATTATAATTATGAACCGCTCGAAAGTGTAAGGATCAGTCTGGAGTACCTCATGGACGCCGATTACGTTGAGGCAGACTACAGATAGGCAGTTTCAGGAGAAATAGTACACATAAGCCGGTCAGAATGGCCGGTTTATTCCCCCCCCCAATTCTTTTTAGCGGTTGACATCCTCCATGCCATTGACCTGCTGATCGATCAATAGGTTACCCGGATATCGGCAAAATAGATACAGCCCCTGTTATATTGAGGATGAATCATTTACCCGGCAACATCCCGGGAGAAAGAATATGGTTCTGGCCAAAGGAGTGAAATTCCCTGAATAAGGTAAAAATCCCGTAAATTTCAGGCTGCTTGATAATAAATGATCAGGATTTTTGTTTTAATTTATATTAACTGCATGGATTTGAAAGATTAATTAACTCATTATTATTTATATAAGTTGGCAAAGAGACCCGGATCTGTTCAATTTGCAATTGTGGCCTGTTTTTTGTAATTTTGGGGTGCAGAAAAAATAAATCAAGGTTCGTATATCCGCCTGCAATCAAAAGCAGGCTATGACCCATAAACCTTTCCGGATATTCAGGAAACCTGCCAAAACATATTATTATTTATGCTTGATTATAAAATTTTTGATCCATCAAATCCTCCCAAAGAGGACGAGAGAAAAGAGATTATTAAATTTCTTCATACCCACCTGGACCAGTTCCGAGATACACCTGAAGCCATAGGCAATGCGGTAGCATATGCACTTGGGGAATCCTCAAAACCCGGGGGATTTATTCTCGAGGGTAAGGAAAAAGGGGAAACCGTAGGAGTAGTCGTGATCAACAAGACCGGAATGGAAAGCTATATTCCCGATAATATACTGGTCTATATAGCAGTGGATAAAAAGTTCAGAGGCAAAGGCTATGGACGGGAGCTTATGATCAAGGCCATCGAGATGGCTGAGGGTGATATTAAGCTGCATGTAGAGCACGATAATCCTGCAAGGTTCCTCTACCAGAAACTGGGCTTTACCAACAAGTATATGGAAATGCGGCTGTTAAGAGGTAAAAAGTAAAAAGCCGTTGAATTAGTTGATATTTAAATTAAATCATTGATCCTAATAAAACAGATTAACCAGGTTTATATTCATTTATGTTTATCAGGCAATTCATGTTCAGTATTTCAAATGGATGCATCCCCTTGTTTTATTAATTTTTGTGAGACGCAGTATCATGGGGATTAATAAAAAGACGGCGGCGGTTCCATATTATGAAATTCTGACCGGTTTACGGAAAGAATTGCACAAGTTTCCCGAGTTATCGGGAAAAGAATATATGACGGCCAGTAAGATATCAGAAGTTTTACTGAAAACCAAACCAGACCGGCTGATAACCGGTCTTGGCGGTAATGGGGTGGCTGCTATATTCAGGGGTACTAAAAAAGGCCCGCGGGTAATGCTGAGAGCTGAGCTCGATGCTCTTCCGATTAATGAAACAAACGAAGTTGCATACAGGTCGGTTAATCAGGGAATTTCGCATAAATGCGGACACGACGGACATATGTCCGTTGCAGTTGGTGTGGCAATGTGGTTTTCTGAAAACCGACCCGGGAAAGGTGAAATGGTAATATTGTTTCAGCCATCGGAAGAAAACGGGGAAGGCGCCCTTGCTGTCCTTAGTGATCCGGTTTTTGGATCAATAGAACCGGATTATGTGCTGGCAATGCACAACCTGCCTGGTTATGATCTTCACGAGATTGTTCTGGGTGATGGTGTTTTTGCAGCAGCATCTGAAGGCATGATCATAAACCTGAAAGGAAAAACAGCACATGCAGGTGAACCGGAAAAAGGGATCAGTCCCTCACTGGCAGTATCCAGGATCTTGAAGGAATTGCCCCTTTTGCCCGGAAACAGTGATTTGACAACTTTCTCATTGATTACGATCATTCATGCAGTGATAGGGGAAAGAGCCTTTGGAACAAGTCCTGGTCACGCCGTTATAATGGCCACACTAAGGTCATCAGACAACGAGGAGATGAAAAAATTAAAGGATCTGGCTGCAGGATTGGTAAAAGAAATTTCTTCCCGGGAAAAGCTTGATTTGAAAATAAGCTGGACAGAGCAATTTCCTGCCACTGAAAACAGTTCTTTTTTAATATCCCAGGCAGGCAGGGTGGCAGAGCAATCAGGATTCAGGACAAGATATATTGAAAACACATTCCGGTGGTCTGAGGATTTCGGGTGGTTTACCCGCAAATATCCCGGTATGTTGTTTGGTATGGGTGCAGGAAAAGAACATCCCGAGCTTCACCATCCTGATTATGATTTTCCCGATGAACTGATCAACTCAGGGGTAAGATTCATACACGATCTCTCCAGTACATTATTAACAGAGCTTAATGGGCGGCGCATCAGTTATTGAAATAAGTGAAAAGGCAATAGCCGGGAATATTAAATTCCTCAGGGATCATTTTGGTGAAAAAGTGTTGATGTCCTCTGTGGTAAAAGCTAATGCCTATGGTCATGGGGCGGCTACTTTCGTTCCCCTTGCCGAAAAAGCCGGCATCGACCATTTCTCGGTTTTCAGTGCAGGCGAAGCCAGAGAAATAATGAAAATAAAGAAATCCGATACCAGGCTGATGATTATGGGCTGGATGGATGATGTTGATATCCGGTGGGCTATTGAAAACGAAGTGGAGTTTTTTGTTTTCGATCCTGAACGGCTTAGGACTATCATACCGCTTTCACATGCGCTTGGTATTCCGGCCAGGATCCACATTGAAATGGAAACAGGCATGAACCGTACCGGGATGAATATGAAAGAGCTAAGGCAGGTTGCCGGATGTATACTTAAAAATCCTTCATGTTTTTTACTGAAGGGATTATGTACGCACCTTGCCGGAGCTGAAAGTATAGCTAACCATGTCCGCATCCAGAAGCAGATCGCACGTTTTACCAGATTATGCCGATGGTTTTCACAGCAGGGGCTGGAACCTGAATACCGTCATGTTGCCAGTTCTGCTGCTGCAATGACCTATCCCTCTGCAAGATTTGATATGGTGCGTATAGGCATTCTTCAGTATGGCTATTGGCCCAGCGCCGAGGTACTTATTCATTATATTGGCAGGAAAAAGGAGAAAATTGATCCGCTGTGCCGGGTAATTAGCTGGAAAAGCAGGGTGATGGCTGTTAAAAAGGTCAAACATGGTGAATTTATCAGTTACGGGACGGTTTACCTTGCCCGGGAGGATAAAAAAATAGCAATAGTGCCGGTCGGTTATTCCTATGGATACAGCAGATCGCTGAGCAATCAGGGGCGGGTGCTGATCCATGGCGAGCGGGTTGCAGTTATAGGAATGGTCAATATGAACATGCTGATAGCTGATGTTACCAAAATTCCTGATATATCGGCCGGAGATGAAGTAGTGCTGATAGGCTGTCAGAATGATATGACAATCTCGGTAGCTTCATTCAGCGAATTCAGCAACCAGCTAAATTACGAACTACTAACCCGTCTGCCTGAAGGTACACAAAGGCTGGTAGTCGACTAAAAGAATTACACTTATGGCTTACATGGAATTTCATAAAGAAAAGCTGAAACATAATTATGATTTTTTAAATAATCTTTTTCAAAGTAATAATATTGCCTGGGGCATCGTTACAAAATTGTTGTGTGGCAACAAGACATATCTGAAAGAGGTGATCGATCTTGGTGCTAAACAGATTTGTGATTCGAGGACAAGTAATCTCAGGGTAATCAAGAGTATTGATCCTGAAATAGAAACAGTTTACATCAAGCCCCCGGCAAAAAGAGCGGTCTCTTCGGTGGTAAAGTATGCCGATATCAGCCTGAATACAGAATTGTATACAATTAAGTTACTTAATGAGGAGGCAGAAAGGCAGGATAAGATACACAGGGTCATAATAATGATCGAGATGGGTGATCTGCGTGAGGGAGTTCTTGGAGATAATCTGATTGAATTTTACGGTAAGATTTTCAATCTGCCCAATATAGAGGTAATTGGTATAGGAACAAATCTTAATTGCCTTTATGGCATAATGCCCAGCCAGGACAAGCTTATTCAGCTGGGACTCTATAAGCAGTTGATTGAAGCCAAATTCAGAAGAAAGATCCGTTATGTTTCGGGTGGTTCATCTGTAACAATCCCCTTGCTGGTTAAAGGAATTTTACCTGCCTCCGTAGATCATTTCCGGGTCGGGGAAAGCCTGTTTTTTGGAAAAGATCTTTTTACAGGGAAGATGATAAAAGGAATGAAGAACGGGATATTTAAGCTTCATGCAGAAATTATTGAATTGATTGAGAAACCTGTTGTTCCGACAGGAGAAATAGGAACAAATGTGGCCGGTGAAATGCTTGAGTTTGATGAAAAGAACCTGGGGAAAACTACCTTTCGTGCTATTCTTGATATCGGACTGCTGGATATAGACATGGACAGCCTGGAACCGGTTGACAGGAAGATAAATATTTCAGGGGCAAGTTCAGATATGATTGTCGTAGATCTTGGAACCCGAAAACCAAAATACCGGGTGGGTGATCTGGTTGAATTCAAACTCAGTTATATGGGAACATTGCACGTTATGAATTCAGCATATATAGATAAAAAAATCATTTAAATATAAGTAGCGGAAAGTATTTGATAAATAGTTAGGAAACAATAAAATAGTTTCAATATCAGGGTGAAAATATAAAAGCGGAAAAAATAATTAATAATTGCATGAACAATCGGTCAATAATATTGTTGAAAAACATACTGGAAAAACAGCCGAAGATTTTCAAAATGATCAAGTTAAGATGTCTTTTAAAACATGATCCAATTGTGTTCGGGTCAACGGGGGCCTTGAATAACAGTAAATTGCTTTAATTATGCTGAAGCTTCAGGTTAAATGCAATATTCTTGATAAAATAAAGTTTAATCCATAACAGTATGCATGATAATAAACAAGGTATTCGACCTGCGCGGCAATCCAAAATTCAAAATAATTCATATTCATCAATAATCCTTATTGACCGTTGGTTAAGATCACATATGTTATTGCGGCAGATGCCCGGATGCGATCTGTAAGTCAGGTATAAAATATAAACAACAATTGGAGTATCGCTAATAATAAATATACTAGATAATGAGGCAGTTAAAAATCACGAAGTCGATCACCAACCGTGATTCGAATTCTATTGAGAAGTATTTGCAGGAAATAGGTAAGGAAGACCTGATAAGTCCGGAAATGGAAGTGGAACTTGCCCAGAGGATCAAAAAAGGAGATCATGCCGCCCTTGAAAAAATGGTAAAAGCCAATTTAAGGTTTGTTGTTTCTGTGGCCAAACAGTACCAGTTTCAGGGATTAAGTCTTCCGGATCTTATTAATGAGGGTAATCTTGGACTTATCAAGGCAGCTACCAAATTTGATGAAACAAAAGGATTTAAGTTCATTTCATATGCTGTTTGGTGGATCCGTCAGTCAATATTGCAAGCCATATCAGAACAGGCAAGAGTTGTAAGGCTTCCCCTGAACCAGGTTGGTTCTCTTGGCAAGATCCATAAGATCAGTTCGAAGTTTGAACAGGAAAATGAACGTGATCCCTCCACCGAAGAACTTGCCGAGGAACTTGATATGAGCAAGGAAAAAGTTGCCGGCACATTGAAGCTAAACGGCCGTCCCATGTCTTTTGATGCTCCTTTTGCCGATGGTGAGGACAACAGCCTGCTTGATGTAATGGAAAACAAGGATTCTCCGGTGGCTGATTCTCAATTGATGACCGATTCGCTTCGCAAGGAAATTTCCCGTACTCTTAGCATACTTTCAGAAAAAGAAAGAAATGTTCTTGAATGTTATTTCGGCCTTGGAAGGCAGGAGATGTCGCTTGAAGCGATCGGTGAGGAACTGGGCCTGACCAAGGAGCGTACAAGGCAGATAAAGGAAAAAGCACTCAAGAGATTAAGGCATAAATCAAAAAACAAGCTTCTCAGAATGTATCTTGGGTAATATATGCTGTGTCTCCAGGTACCCTGAATTTGAGAAATCCCTTATAATTGCATATTCCCGTCCGTTGCAGGGCAGGAATATGCAATTTAACCTTTTACTACCGCCAGCGGCTGCAGTTCCGTTACAATTTCTACAAGATCCTCCTGCAGTTTCATGACCAGGCTGATATCCTTATATGCACCAAGGGCCTCATCCAGGTCCTTTTGCCTGTAAATGCTATGTATTATGCCTTTTTTTTCGAGAAGGCTTCTTTCATTTTCAAGGTTGAGTGACCGCTGTGCCTGCTTTCGTCCCATTACTCTTCCGGCACCGTGGGAACAGCTGCTGAAACTTTCCGGATTCCCTTTTCCCCTCGCTATATAACTGTTGCTTCCCTGTGAACCCGGAATAATGCATTGTTCACCCTTCTTTGCCGATGTAGCACCTTTCCGGTGAACAACCAGGTCCTCTCCGAAATGGTTTTCCATACTTGCATAATTATGAGCAATATTTATGAATTCAGAAAAAGTGACATTTTTAAAATAATCACCTATTATTTCTGAAATTACCTCCATCATTCGCTTTCTGTTGGCAAAAGCAAAACTTACACAATACTTCATCTCTTTCAGGTAGCATTGGCCAATTTCCGAGTCAAGGGGCAGGAAGGCAAGTTGTCTTGGTATCCCCTGTTTTTTCAGGGTATTTTCATTAAGGCTGGCTGCTTTTCTGTAATAATGATCGGCCACCTGCTTCCCAAGGTTCCGGCTGCCTGAATGCACCATAATCCAGATATATCCGTCTGAACCCATCTGCAGTTCGATGAAGTGGTTTCCCCCGCCAAGAGTCCCGAGCTGGTATGCAGCATTTTCGAATTCCCTGTCAACAACCGGCAGTTTTTCCTGTATTGCGGGAAGAATATGCCTGCCAACCGGTTTCCTGTGATGCTTGAATCCAAGAGGTACAGTGCTCCTTATTCTTTCTGTTATCTTCAGAAGATCCCCCCTCGTTGCCTTTTTCAGGCTTGTTCTCAGGGAACACATTCCACATCCGATATCGACTCCCACAGCATTTGGAATTACCACATCCCTGGTGGCAAGAACACCGCCAATCGGCATTCCGAAACCCTGATGACAATCTGGCATTATAGCAACATGATGCGCAGCATGAGGCAGGTTGGCAATATCTTTTGCCTGCTGCAACGCTCCGGGCTCAATTTCATCAACCCATAATTTTATCGGGATCCGTTCAGTGGTGATTGTCCGTAACATAATTTAAGAGGATTTAATATCATAGTTGTGAAATTAATATTAAAACGGGAATAAATATATCATCCGATCAGTCACAACACGCATTTACAGACCGACTGATTAATTCATGCAGCCTCGTGCAATTCTTTGCTAATACTTGTGAATTACCCATTAGCTAAAGACCAATGGGCTTCGGACTTCATAGGCTTGTGCCTCTTTTCACTTGTGGGTTTTAAAATTGTGACTGTTGCGGATCATCCTGGTAGGGGAAGCCGACTATGGGACTAATATTCATGTATTCCGGAATGCACTGGGATCATTAATGATAGAATATTCCTTCAATACCTTATCGAATTCAAATTGGTGTATACTGCGGTCAATTTTTAACGCGGCATCGAACAAGGATTTATATTTGGTTTTGTCAAAGCCCGATACCTCTCCAAGAATGTGAATTACATCACTATCAAACTTTTTTAAAAAACCGGCATCATCACTGAAATATCTGCCTTGTTCATCAACTGCCCTGAAGTAGCAGCCACATATCAATACAAATAAGATTTTATAATAGGGCAGGTCAAGTTCAAGCCCGGTTTTAATGGCTCCTGCCAAACGATCGTTTGCCCCAAGCTTTCGGTGTAAATCACAACCTACCCTGAAAATTGTATCTCCCAGTGCTGTGTTCCCAAATCTGTCAAGGAGGTCATCAATATGTTCATCCAGTTTTGACCGGGAAAATACACCAGGATGTTTTTTCATCAGAATTTCTGATGCCTCCAGCATGGCATTCCTTGTAAAATCGTATATACTTTTAACCCTTAGAGTCTCCCATATGTAAACAAAATCCCGGTTAAACAAAAAGCCGGAATAAGCAGTTGTAACATGGCCAAGATTATGAATAAAAAGCTTTCTGTCTACCCATGCCCGGATATTATCCTTAGGGGCAATATCCGGGATCTCCGGTATTGGATTTCTAAATCCCCTTTTATCAACAATCAGTGTATTGTAAGGTTCGGCAAAAATCCTGAGTCTATCCTCATCAAGATCTCTCTGTTTCATAATCGGAACCATTTTACCGATACTTGTTTCAATCAGCCCGACAAATTGATTGATGGGATAATCGACCGGTAACAGTTTCCCAAGTTCTTTACGGAAAAGATCTGAACCATCCCTTATATTTTCAGCAATAATAATATCCAGTGGGTATTCCCGGTTATTTAAATATCTCCTGAGTAACCCTGCTGCCATAAGAGGGAATACAGATTCCAAACCATTAATTCCGACTGATACTGCCATTATTCCCGCAGTGGATATTTCGTTAATAACCTTATCCTTTTCACTTAAATGGACTCCTCTGATATTATTTATTCTTAATGAGGTTTCACCAGCTTCTGATTTGATTATTACATCATAATATTTCCTGATATTCAGTTCATCAATAAGGTTATTATCTATATCGATAAAGACCAACTCATATCCACCTTTGTAAAAAACCGGGCCAATAAATGAACGACCAATTTTCCCGGCACCAAAAACCAATACTTTATTTATGCTAACCGCCATTTTTTAATACAGTCCTTTTGTTTGAGAAATTCTTCACGAATAAACCTGACCTGTTGAAGTTTTTCACCCGGATATTTTTCGGGGTAAACCCCTCCAGGATAAAAACAGGCGAAACCACCAGATGCAATACCCCATGTAGCAGCCTCAACAATATCAAAATGTCCGGGCTTAAAGTTTTTTAACTGCCATGAGAGGGAAGCAATTACTCCACCGGCAAAATTATCACCACAACCGGTAGTATCTCCATTCATGTCAGGGCGGGCAAGCAATTTGTCAATTACGTATTCCGATACGGGGGCTGATAATAAATCTGTTTTTTTAAATACTCCACCCCCGGAATAAAAAACAACATCGTTGGTCCCATCTGTTATGAAGAAAGATGAAACTTTGGAGGTTTTAAAATATTTAGCTGCCGAATGCATATTATCTGTTCCACTGATCTTTTTAGCCTCCTCTGCATCCATAATCAAAACATCGATCAGTTCATAATCGTCTATATTCTTTACCAGAGACCATGGTTTTCCGGGATTTCTTTTTTCCGAAGGGAAATCATAAACAGTGTTAACCACTGTTATACAATTATTTTTTTTCCCTCTTAATAAAAGTTGCGAAAGGTTTGAATGAAGATTGGGAACCAGCGCTGTTCCTCCGAAACAAACAATATCGGACTCAAAGAAGCTATTGTCAAGCATTTCAGGGGTAAAACCCGCAGCAGCTCCTATATTGTTCAAAAATGTACGTTCTCCGGCCACCCTCTCATAATCAGGGTCAGAGAACACATGAGTAAAAGGTGTTGGCAAACTCGTGAATTTATGGTAATTGTCTGTATTTAAAGAAGTTTTGCCGATTATCCTGAACAGGTCAGCGCTGATCTGGTCATCCCCCGCAATCCCATAAAACTTTACATGATGGCCGGTTGTTGAAAGCAGTTGTGAGGCATGGATCAGTGAGACCAGTGATGGGCCTCCTGCATTAAAGGAAGTATCCGGGTTATTTCCAACAATCTCTTCTAAAATTTCATGATAAGATTTTCCGGAAAAAGCTTCAAGATCTTCTGTAAATACCAGTTTCCCGGGACTTAGTCCCCCGTCGCCGGGAATTTCTGACAGGTATTTCATGAAATTTTGGCTTTTGTATGAAACCTGCCCGTAAAGGTAATCTCCAAGAGCACATCCTGTGCCGGAAATCAGGATTATATCCGAACTGTTCATTAGTAGTAAATATTTAATTTAACTTTTAAACCCGCGTCCTATGGTCGCGGTAATGTCCTGGCGGGGCTTTGCCCGAAAGGCATGTGCGATTAAAAAAATTCGCGGTGCGAAGAAAAAATCGGGGTTAAAGCCTCCTCCGGTGGTGAATAGTCCGATTTTAGCGAATTTTTTACATTAAGTCATTGGTCTCATGTATCTTACCACGGCATGTCTTCATATTATTTTGTGAAGATATTGAAACCATCCTGATAAAACATGTTAATAAAGTTAATATTATGTTTAGCAGGTAATTCATATTCAGCGTTTCAATTGGCAGTATACCTTTGTTTTATTAATCATTTTTTGTCAGCCGCCGAATCCCTGTACAGAAGATTTCGGCATAATCCGGATGCGCAAAGATTCCTAAAACCGTTTTTTGCATTAAACCAGGTTATCTAAATTCATGTTTCAATCCATTATCTCAACAGTTCGTTTTGTTTCTGCCGATTTATAACAAGCTTCAATAATTTTCATATTCTGGAGCCCAGCATTGCCGTTATTGCGGGGGATTGACCCATTTCTAACAGCCTTGCAGAATTCATCAATTTCTCCAAGGTATGTATTGACAGGTTTAGGGTCAATGTTCATGCCGTCACTATTATTTCTCGCCTGTTGGGCATCATAATCCGAAATATCCTCTTCCAGGTAGGCAATCATCTGGCCTGATTCACCCTGCCCGATCGTCCCCCTTGCAATGATACTTCCTTTCGATCCGTATAATTCAAGAACATTTTTACTGCTATTATCGGGAATGCAGAAGAAAGCATCAACAGTTGCTAATGCACCATTTTCGAAATATATGGTCACAACAGAGCTATCCTCAGATTTATATGGATGAACATTGTTATTTATGAAGCAGCTTACTTCCCTTATATCACCGAAAAACCATTGGAGCAGGTCAATACAATGACTACCCATATCCACCAGGGAGCCACCTCCCCCCATAACCGGATCCTGCCTCCATGAATCAGCAATGGGAGGATACCAGCATGATAACTGGGCTCTTCCGTATACCGGTGTACCCAGCTTACCCTCAGCAATTAATATTTTGGCCAGTTCATGCTGAGCATGAAATCTCATCATAAATCCTGCACACAGGAGAACACCCTCCTTCTTACAGGTATCGATCATTTGCTCTGCTTCTTTGACTGTCAACCCAAGGGGCTTCTCACATAATACATGCTTTTTTTCCCTTGCGCATTCCATGACATGACTAAGGTGCATATTAACGGGTGAAGCAACATATACCGCATCAATATCAGAATCCAGCAGTTCATTGATGCTTTTTGAAGCGGAAACTCTGAAATCTGATGCAACAGATTCATTGGCAGCTGTATTGATATCATAAACGGCGACAAGCTCTGCAAGGTCTGATGGAATAATGCCTTCCGGAATTGTCCTTCGTCTTGCGATTCCGCCCGAACCGATGACTCCCCATTTTATTTTTTCCATAATAGTTTTTTACATTATTTTGAATAGGCAAGGATAACCTTTCTTAGGGCATCCCCGATTTCTTCACAATTTTCAGTTGTTAATGTAGGAAATGCAAAACAAGTGAAAGTATGCTTTTCATGCCACAGGGCATTAGGCACGAGGACATCAGAATAATCAACGCTCTCCGGACTGGCATATTCGCTTGATTTGAAGGGGAATCCGCTTCTGCCAAAAGCGTTGTGTTGTTGAAAAGCCTGTTCAACATGACATTGGGGCCAGAAAA
>SLGC01000453.1 GCA_007123885.1 Bacteroidales bacterium
ATAGGTAAAATGCCAGAGCCAGTCTCCCAGATTTATATAACGTGATTTACCGTTTTTCAGAGGCACATCAATCGGGAAATGGCGGTGACCGAAAATAAAGTAATCAAAATGTTCCTTCTCCAGCAAGCGGTTGGCAAATATCATATGCTCCTCGTTTTCCTGTCCGCGAAAAGGAGTGATCAGCTCCTTGGAATAGCGGCTGGAGTGTGACCATTTCTGTCCGAACCATAAGGCAAAATTGGGATGCAGGCGGGCAAACAACCATTGCAGGAGGGGATTCGTAAATATCCGGTTCATGATCCTGAACGACCTGTCATTCTCATCCAATCCGTCACCATGTGCCAGGTAAAATTTTTTTCCGTATATTTCGGTTACAAGTGCCCCCCGGTGAATCGTCATCCCGGTTTCACTGCCGAGGTAATCAAATACCCAGATGTCATGGTTGCCGGTAAAAAAATGGACAGGTATCCCGCTGTCGGTTATCTCTGAGATCTTTCCCAGGATCCTGGTAAATCCCCTTGGAACTACCTTTTTATATTCAAACCAGAAATCAAATATATCGCCAAGCAGATAAATTTCATGTGCATCATCCCGTATTTTCTGAAGCCATCCGGCAAATAATTTTTCCCGGGGAATACTTTCTTCCGGACCGGACAAACCGAAATGGGCATCGGAAGCAAAATATATTTTTTTTCTGTATTTCAAGATGGCTCTTTTTAATCCAGCACTCTTGCAAGTCGACTCCTGAGTTCGGGAGCAGACAGATTCCTTGCTACAACTCCAACATCACGGTTAATAAGATAGCTTGAAGGGATCTGCTGTACGTTGTATAACATTGCAGCCCTGAAATCTTCATCTTCGAACTCTGCAACATGTATCCATGGGAGTTCATTGAACTCTATGTTTCTAAGCCATTCCTGCCTTTCCCGTTCAACGGATACCTGGTAGATCTGGAAGCCTTTGTTATGATAGGCCTTGTAGATGGGTAGCAACTCACGGGTGTATTCTACACTCGACTGATTCAGTGAAGAGCCGAAAAGAACCAGCACATATTTTTCGGGAAGTGAATGCAGCCTGATAGTATCACCTTCAACCCCTTTCATTGAAATATCGGGATAGTTCGAAACCACATCACCGCTTTGTTCAGCCAGCGAAGCAATACGGAATAGTTCATACTGCCTTTCCTGATTTTCAGCATCTCTGGCCAGTGCTTTGACATGGGGTGAATCCGGGTATTTCTTTGTAAGAGATTCAGCTATTATCTTAAGGTACTGGATATCGCGAAACCGGTTCAGCACATAATTTTCTTCATCAATCATTTGATAAAGTGCTGTTATTGCTGCAAGTGATTCCATGTTATCAAGAATAAATGCAACTGAAAACTTTCGTTGTGCATTGATGATTTCCTCCAGTTCTTCATTGATCCTGACCTCTTCCTGTGCCATTTCGGACCCTTCTTCAAGCGCCATAATTTCCTTTATAAGAGGATCAATTTGTTTCCTGGTAGAAAGAAGCCTGTCGTTAAGTCTTTTTAGCAATTTCGATCCTTCTGAACCCGAAACCTGGTAGGTTCCGGATAAATTTGAAGCAGCAGCTTCAATGAAAATTTTTTCGCCGGGTTCAACAAGAAGGGTGACAAAATTATTATCGCCGATCCTTACCCTGTAAAATGAAGGTTCTGAAATCCTCCCTGAGAAGGAGAAAATGTTGGAGGATCTTATTCTGGCCGAATCCAGTACCGAATGGGTACCGACATCCAGTTTGTCGAGATAGATTATCAGGTCGCTGCCATTCTCAATTTCTCCTGTTATGTTGAATTTATCGGATCTGTCGCAGGAAATAAAGAAAAGTAAAGGGAATATGAAATATAGGTGCCTCATTATAGTAGTTTTTGTTTTGGTTCTCCTGCAGGTCTACGTATTCATGCAGGAGAGTTCGATTACCGGACCATGCCGGCGACTTAATGGTTTTTCAATTAAGCAGTTCTTCAAGTTTATTTCCAAGTGCTGCACCTCTCAGATTTCTTGCAATAATTCGACCTTCAGGATCAAGGAGGAAATTTGCCGGTATACCCTGGATGTTGTACATGGGTACTACTACCGAACTCCAAAATTGCAGGTCGCTTACATGTGTCCACTGGTACAGTCTGTCATCCTGGATCCCTTGTAACCAGTTTTCCCTTGCACGATCGAGTGAAACCTGGAAAATATCAAAACCTTTATCCTTGTATCTGTTATATGCTTCCACTTTGGTGGGATTCTCCTCACGGCATGGTCCGCACCACGATGCCCAGAAATCAAGAAGAACATAGTTGCCCCTTAATGATGAAAGATTAATCGTGTCTCCCTCTATATCAGGAAGGGATATTTCCGGGGCTTCTGTTCCATTGGCAAGATGACTTTCCCTTTGTTCACGCAGTTCGATCTGCCGTTTCATTTCCTGCACATTTTCATTAAGGGTTACCGTATAATCCAGGTAAGGATATTTTTCAATCAGTATTGAATCAACCTGCAGGTAATATTTAAAATCTTCTTCCCTGTTCAGGACAAATGTAGAATGATCTGTCTGAAGATAAAGGGCCATAAGACTGGCAAGTGATCCCGGGTTATTCTCAATAAAATTTATTGTATATTGTCTTTGTGATCCGGCTATCTCATCAACACTTTCCCTGATCCGGAATCTCAGGGCATCAATATCAATGCCGGGTTCATCGAGACTGTTACGGTATAATCTGCCGAGTGAATCAAGACTCATGATAGTAGATTGCATTTTCCTGTTAAGTTCTGCAGCGAGCTCTGATTCATCCGAACCTGTTACTTCAGCAGTACCCTGGAGGTTGTTAAAATCAGCGCTAAGCCGGATTTTTTCGCCTGGGAAAACAATAAGGGTAAGATAATTAAGGTGGTCCTGCCTGAGAGACATAAATCTTGCCTCGTTGATTTCGCCCTCGAATCGGAATTCACCGTTTCGTCCGATTTCAAAAGAATCAACGGGAATAAGTTCATAGGTGGTCATTTCATACAGATGAATTGTTGATCCGGCAGCATTATCAAGTTGACCGCTGATGGAAAAATTCCTGTCAGGTTCTGAACATGACCAGATCAGCAACAGGAATATACCGGAAAAAATTTTGCCGGAAGCCGCAAGGAAATGAACAGGTTTTAAGGATTTTTCAGGAACCATATGAATTTAACTTTTTGTGATGTGAAGATAACTAAATTTTAACTGGTCATAAAAGGCTAAAAATAGTGAAAGAATCATTAAACATTTATCTATAATGATTGTTTTTATGATTTATTGTGTTGGTTTTTACAATTATATACAAGCTGACCTTCAAGTGTATTAAATAATTTTTAATCAGGCTGGTTTTTTTCAATTTCCACAAGGTTTACACGGTAAATTATTATAATTTTATATCGCACAGATACCACCTCCGGTAATTTTGAAAATTAAGGGCAGGCAACAAAAAGGCGGGCTCGGATGTATAATGCCGGACTTTGGATCTGTGGACCGGCAATAATATGCACTTACTTTAACAGATAATTGGTTATATTGATATCATAAACTTAATCATCAAATAAAAAATTGGAAATTGCCTTACAAAAACAGATGAACTTTATTAACCTGGATAATACCAAATTGATCAACCTTTCCTATTCCCTTAACCGTGAAGTGATCAGGACAAACCGTGCAGGTTCATATGCATCTACTACTGTAATAACCAGCAATACCCGCAAGTATCACGGATTGCTGGTGTGTCCGCTCGAATATCTTGATGGAGGACACCATGTTCTTCTGTCGGGGTTACATGAAACAATAGTTCAGAACAAGCAGGAATTTAACCTGGGGATACATAAATATGACGGCGATAATTATCACCCCAAAGGTCACAAGTACCTGCTGGATTATTATACCGAACCTATTTCCAGGCTGGTTTTTCGTATAGGAGGAGTTACTTTTTCGCGTGAGATGATGCTTGCACAGAATGAGGAAAGGATCTTCGTCAGGTACAAACTGGAGGGTGCCACTGCCAATACTGTTATCAGGTTCAGGCCTTATCTTGCTTTCAGGAACATTCATTCGCTCAGCAAGGCAAATATGGATGTAATAACCACAATCCAAAAAGTCAGGAACGGGATTCGGACACGGATGTATCAGCCCTATCCATATCTTTACCTGCAATTTTCAAAACATAACGAGTTTATTCAGGCTCCCGACTGGAATTACAATATTGAATATTTCCAGGAGCAGAAAAGGGGCTATGAATATAAGGAAGATCTTTACACGCCCGGATATTTCGAATTGCAGCTTAGAAATAACGAAACGGTTGTATTCTCGGCAGGTACCCGGGAAATCGACCCTCGGGGCATGAAAAGAAAATTTGAAAATGAAATTGGCAAAAGAATTCCCCGTAACACTTTTCATAACTGCCTGCTTAACTCCTCCCAGCAGTTCTTTGTCAAAAGGGGAGAAAATGCCACCATAATGAGTGGCTTTCCCTGGTATAATTTTGATATGAGAAACAAATTCGGCGCCCTGCCTGGACTAACCCTGTCGGTGGGAGATATTAAAACATTTAAGGCCGTTATTGATACATTGGTCCCGGATATCCTGAAATCTTTGAATGCTGCATCCTATCGCCAGGAAAGAAACTTTATCAGGGGTATTGATGATCCTTTATGGTTTATCTGGGCCCTGCAGCAATATGCGCATTATACCGGCGATAACCGTCAGATCTGGAAGAGTTATGGGAAAAAGATAACCACTATATTGAATGCCTTCCTCAAAGGCATTGACGGTATTGTGGAGATGCATGATAATGGGCTTTTGTATTGCATTGAGGAAAACAGGCCCCGCACCTGGATGAATTGCATTGTTGACGGTAGTCAGGTAACTCCCCGTTATGGATATGTTGTTGAAATAAATGCATTGTGGTATAACACTGTAAGATTCGCGCTGGAGGTTGCAGAATCTGCAGGAGCAAGATCTTTTATAAAAAGCTGGAAAGAACTTCCTCCAAAAATTGCAGATTCATTTACAACTGTTTTCTGGGAAGAGGAAAAAGGATACCTGGCCGATAATATCCGGAACGGGAGGGCTGACTGGTCGGTACGGCCCAACCAGATACTTGCTGGGTCACTGGCCTATAGTCCCCTGAATGAGGATATGAAACAAAAAATGCTTGAAGTTGTTACCAGTGAACTACTGACTCCAAAGGGACTTCGCACCCTGGCCCCGAAAAATCCTGCTTACAGAGGTATATATGAAGGGACCCAGGCAGAGCGTGAAATTTCTTCACACCAGGGAATGGTCTATCCCTGGCTTCTCGGCCATTATGCCGAGGCTTATTTCAGGCTGTACAATAAGTCAGCTGCCGATAATATTAAGAGATTATTTAATGGTTTCAAGGAGGAAATGGAAATACACGGTATTGGTACAATATCTGAATTATATGACGGCGATCCGCCACATTATCCGGGAGGTGCAATTTCATATGCCTGGAATGTGGCTGAGCTTCTCAGGATGGAGCAGTTAATTTTATACTATAAAAATTCATAGCAATGAGAGTTTTAATGTTCGGATGGGAATTTCCTCCGCATATAAGCGGCGGATTGGGTACAGCCTGCTATGGACTGACCAGGGGGATGTCCCATATTCCCGGACTGGAGGTGACCTTTGTCGTGCCTAAGGCCTGGGGAGATGAAGACCAATCGTTCCTTCAGCTTGTTGCCGCTGAAAATTTTCCTGTAAAACGCAAATATATTGAAATGTGGGGGTTTTTAAAACAGATGACCTTCCTGGAGGTTCACTCCCGGCTCATGCCCTATATGTCGCCCGAAGAATACGAAAAGGCCGGCAGGAGAAGCCTTTCGGGTACCCGGATATTTTTCAATACTGAACAGGCAGGGAACCTGAAGTTTACAGGAACATATGGCCCCGATCTGTTCCAGGAGATCGCAAATTACGCTCTTATGGCCGGTATAATTGCAGAAGAACGGGATTTTGAAATTATTCACGCCCATGACTGGCTGGCTTTTCCCGCCGGCATTGCAGCTAAGGAAGCAACCGGCAAGCCGCTGGTTATTCACGTCCATGCAACTGAATTTGATCGCAGCGGGGGAAAAGTGAATCCGGGCGTATTTGAAATAGAAAAGCGGGGAATGGAAATTGCCGATATGATCATAGCGGTAAGCAACCTGACACGGCAAACGATCATTGAAAAATACGGGATACACCCGGAAAAGGTAATTACTGTGTATAATGCCGTCGAGCCTGAAGAAAAACATGATGTCAGCTCGTTACGCAAAATGGCAAATGAAAAGATCGTAACTTTTCTCGGGAGGATCACCATGCAAAAGGGTCCTGAGTATTTCATAGAAGCGGCCAACAAGGTATTGAAAAAATCAAATAATGTCCGTTTTGTGATGGCTGGCAGCGGCGATATGTTTCCAAGGATGATCAAGCGGGCCGCCAGTCTTGGGATAGCGGACAGGTTTCATTTCACCGGCTTCCTAAGGGGACGGGATGTCAATCAGATGTTCCTTATGAGTGATCTTTATGTGATGCCCTCGGTATCAGAGCCTTTTGGAATTTCTCCCCTTGAGGCAATGCGCTCAAATGTGCCGGTAATAATTTCCTATCAGTCGGGGGTATCTGAAATATTAAGACATGTGGTAAAAGTTGATTTCTGGGATATAGATGCAATGGCGGATGCAATTTACGGCTTATTGCATTACAATGCCCTTTCGGAAATGTTTAAAAAACGAGGTAAAGATGAAGTCAATAACCTGAAATGGGAGACTTCGGCTTTAAAGGTGAAGAAAGTTTACGACAGAGTTCTCTCAGCATCCTAATCTATGATCATAAAAATTGCTGTTAATTATGAAAAAGACGATATGCTTGTATTTCCAGGTGCATCAACCCTTCCGGTTCAGAAGGTACAGGTTTTTTGATATAGGTGAATCGGAATACTATTACGATGATTATGTCAATGAATCTGCTATTAAAAAAATTGCCTCCCGGTGTTATCTTCCGGCAAACAGGATGATGCTTGAGTTGATAAAAAAATATGAAGGACAATTTAAAATTACATTTTCGATTTCCGGAATTGCGCTGGACCTGTTTGAGCTTTATGCTCCCGAGGTTTTAGATAGTTTCCGCAACCTTGCCGGTACAGGACACGTTGAATTCCTTGCAGAAGCACATGCCCATTCCCTTGTATCCCTGGCCGACAGTGATGAATTCCGTTTTCAGGTAACAGAACACAGCAAACGGATTGAATCTTTGTTTGGTGCAAGGCCAAAAGTTTTCCGGAACACGGAACTGATCTATTCGGATGAAATCGGCAACCGGGTTGCAGATATGGGGTTTGCCGGCATTTTATCCGAGGGAGCCAGACATATACTTGGCTGGAAGAGTCCAAATTATCTTTATTACAATGCTTCACATCCCAGGCTCAAGGTCCTGCTGAGAAACTTCAGGTTGAGTGACGACCTGGCATTCCGTTTCTCAAGGCAAAGCTGGAAGGAATGGCCGTTAACTGCCGATAAATATGCTTACTGGTTGAAAAAGCTTAACAGGAAGGATGAGTTGGTGAACATATTTCTCGATTACGAAACCTTTGGTGAGAATCATAAAGCTGAAAGCGGTATTTTTGATTTTTTCAAAGCACTGCCTGAAAAGATATTTAAAAACCGGGATTTTGAATTTGCAACCCCATCGATGATCATATCCTCCATGCAGCCGGTTGGTCCGATCAGTGTTCCATATCCGGTATCGTGGACCGATGAGGAGCGGGATCTTTCTGCCTGGCTGGGCAATGACATGCAAAATGAAGCCTTCAACAAGCTTTTCGGACTCCGGAGCCTGGTAAGGAAAACCTCAGATAACAAGATACTGACTGACTGGTATAATCTGCAAACAAGTGATCATTTCTATTTCATGTCCACAAAGGTTTTTACCGATGAAGAAGTACATAAATATTACAATCCATATGAATCACCATACGATGCCTTTATCAATTACATGAACATACTCAGCGATTTTACACAGCGCCTGAAGGAGGCTGCAGGTGCTGAGGAGTTGAGTATGGTCAGGATGGAAAGGATCCTTATGGATAAGGACAAACAGATAGAGAGTCTGCAAAAGATTATAGATGAACTTAAAGAAAACAAAAAGGCAGTTATAGGTCCTGTCGGTATTTCCAGGAAAGGTGAGGATGCATCCAGAAATGTAATGCTGGAAGAAACATAGTAAACATAAACAAAGTTATGCAAGAGAAACTTGTTGCAGTTGATTATTTTTTTGAGATAAGCTGGGAAGTATGTAACAAGATCGGTGGTATCCATACTGTTCTGTCTACAAAATCAAGCTTCCTGCAAAAGAAGTTGAACGGTAATTATATATTTATAGGCCCGGATGTTTGGAGAGGCGATACCGAGAATCCCGAGTTTATTGAAGACAAGAGTCTTTTCACAGCATGGCGGGAAGCTGCCACACTTGATGGATTGCATCTTCGCATTGGAAAATGGAAGATAGAAGGATATCCCATTGCAATCCTGATTGATTTTACACCATTGATCTCACAAAAGGATGCGATCTTAAAAGAGTTGTGGGAAAAATTCGGACTGGATTCAATAAGCGGACACTGGGATTACGTAGAGCCTGTATTATTCGGGTATGCCGTGGGCCACCTGATTGAAAGTTTCGTTAAATTTACATGTTCAAATGGTGAACGCTCAATCGCCCACTTTCATGAGTGGATGACGGGTTCCGGAATACTTTATCTGCGGGACAGGGTTCCTTCCGTTGCCACGGTGTTCACAACTCATGCCACGGTAACAGGACGCTCTCTTGCAGGCAATTATCAGCCTCTCTGGAGGGATTTTGAAAAATTTGATCCGCTTGCCAAAGCCAGGGAATTCAATGTTGTTTCCAAATATTCGCTCGAGAAGCTCTCTGCCGAACATGCCGATGTGTTTACAACTGTAAGTGAGGTAACTGCCCGTGAATGCAGGAAGTTCCTTGGAAAGGATGCTGATATCATTACTCCCAACGGGTTTAAAAACAGCCTGGTACCTCCGGATGACCAGATGCAGGAAAAGCGGAATAACGGCAGGAACCGGCTCCGGAAAGTATGCCAGGCACTGCTTGATGATCCTCCTGCCGAAGATGCCATATTTGTTATCCACAGCGGAAGATATGAGATGAAAAACAAGGGGATAGATGTTTTTATCTATTCCATGGCAGCACTTAAAGTTCATCCCGGATTAAAAAAAGAGGTGATAGCTTTTATAATGGTTCCTTCAAACCAGATTGGTCCGCGTCATGACCTGAGAAGGATACTGGAGGGTGGCACCGATAAGAGGGGTACTGATAAACTGCTGACGCATTACCTTCATGACAAGGATTATGATCCTATCGTTCAGAAGCTTCAGGCTGCCGGATTGAAAAATGATCCGGAAGACAAGGTTAAGGTAATATTTGTCCCAAGTTATCTTAATGGCTATGACGGAATATTTAACATGCCCTATTACGATCTGCTTGCAGGGATGGATGCAGGTGTGTTTCCCGCCTATTACGAACCCTGGGGCTATGCCTCGATGGAAAGCATTGCCTTCGGGATCCCTGCAATAACAACAAATCTGACCGGTTACGGTTTATGGGTAAATGATCATTTCCAGGATGAAAAGCCGGCTATTGATATAGTAAACCGTGATGATGATAATTACCAACAGGTTGTTGATCATATAGCTGCCCGGATAGTCTGGTTTTCAGAACTCAAAGAATCTGAAATTGTCAACATTAAACAAAATGCCCGGCAGATATCGTCAATTTCCCTGTGGGAGCAGCTAATCGTTCATTATTACAATGCATATGATACGGCTCTTAAAAGAGCCGAACCAAGAATAAGTGAATTGCCTTCTACAGAGGTGGTTGAGGCGGTAGCCCCGGCGTACAAAATTAGCAAGGTTCATGAGCCCAAATGGAAAACCATCCTGGTACACAAAAACATTCCGCAAAGATTGTCGGCGCTGGAGGAAATCTCGTGTAATTTGTGGTGGAGCTGGAATGAAAGGGCAAGAAACCTTTTGTGCAGAATTGATGAGAAATTGTGGAATAAAAGTGAATCCAATCCCGTACATTTCCTTGAAAAAGTAAGCTATACCAGGTTCATGGAACTGGAAAAAGACCAGGCTTTTCTGACAGAACTCGATGATATTTACAATTCTTTCAGGGAGTACATGGATGCACCTGCCAGGGATGGACCCAGACTTGCTTATTTCAGCATGGAGTACGGGCTTCACAACAGCATACCATTATACAGCGGCGGTCTCGGAATTCTGGCCGGTGATTATCTTAAAGAGGCAAGTGATTCCCAAATAAATATGGTATCGGTCGGCTTGCTTTACAAATTCGGATATTTCCGCCAACAGCTTGCTGTAGGCGGAGAACAGATCGCAAGCTAC
This sequence comes from Bacteroidales bacterium, assembly GCA_007123885.1. Taxonomy (GTDB): domain Bacteria; phylum Bacteroidota; class Bacteroidia; order Bacteroidales; family PUMT01; genus PXAP01. Next base: position 10,470 of record SLGC01000453.1, read on the forward strand.
GAACCGACTGATTTTACTAAAATACCCGCAAAAACAGTAAAATGTGCCGATGGTGAGCCGCTGACCGTGAGTCTTTCTTTTCCCGGAAGAAAGGTCACAGCCCGTATCTGGCGGGTAGATGTCGGTCGGATTCCCCTTTATCTTCTTGATACCGATATTGATGAGAACCAGGACCAGGACAGGAGCATAACTCACCATCTGTACGGTGGTGACCTGGAAAACAGATTCAAGCAGGAAATGCTGCTGGGCACCGGAGGCATAAGAGCCCTGAAGGCCCTGGGCATCGAACCGCATATTTACCACTGCAATGAGGGTCATGCTGCATTCATAGGGATTGAAAGGCTGAATCACTATATAAATGAACATAAACTTGTTTTCTCCGAGGCACTTGAGGTAGTAAGGGCGTCCACACTATTTACCACACATACTCCCGTACCCGCAGGTCATGACTCATTTAATGAAAACCTGCTGCGAAAATATATATCCCACTACCCGGTAAGGCTGAATATAAGCTGGACCCAGTTTGTGGATCTGGGAAAGATCCATCCTGAGGACCCACATGAGAATTTTTCCATGTCTTACCTTGCAGCAAACCTGTCACAGGAAATCAACGGGGTAAGCCTCCTGCACGGGAAGGTAAGCAGGCGTATATTCAATGATCTCTGGAAGGGATATCTTCCCCCGGAACTTCATATCGGTTATGTTACCAATGGGATACACCATGATACATGGACCTCCGGGATATGGAAGGATTTTTACCGGCGGATACTGGGTGAAAACTATACCCAAACCCAGCATCTTCCAGCTACATGGAATCCGGTTTTAAAAGCTGATTCTTCAGAGATCTGGAAAATCCGGAGGTATTTGCGGCACCGGCTGGTTGATTATATAATTGAAAGCACAAAATACAAATGGATAAAAAAGCATGAGAGTCCCCGCTACTTTATCAAAATCCGTGAAAGACTTAATCCTGATCATCTGACTGTAGGATTTGCCAGGAGGTTTGCAACATACAAGCGCGCACAGCTTCTTTTCAGGGATGTTGAAAGGCTTTCGGCCATTGTAAATCATCCTGAAAGGCCCGTTCAGTTCCTTTTTGCCGGAAAGGCTCATCCCAATGACAGGCAGGGACAGGAAGTCATGAAGGAGATAATAACAATATCCAAAAGACCCGAATTCCTGGGGAAAATAATTTTTCTTCAGAACTATGACATGGAGCTTGCACAGGTGCTGGTTAAAGGGGTCGATGTCTGGCTCAATACACCCACCCGCCCGCTGGAGGCTTCAGGAACCAGCGGCATGAAAGCTGCCATGAACGGAGTTCTTAATTTCAGTGTGCTGGATGGCTGGTGGTTAGAAGGATACAGGCCCGGTGCAGGCTGGTGCCTTCCTGAAGAAAGAATATATGATATCCAGGATTTTCAGGATGAACTTGATGCCAACATGATCTATAATACCCTTGAAGAAGAGATCGTACCGATGTTCTATGACAGGAGCAAGGATGATATTCCTGAAAAATGGGTTCAGTCGATCAAAAACTCAATTACCTGGATTGTTCCCAGGTTCAATATGCGCCGGATGCTTAAGGATTATATCGACAAGTTTTACAAGAAACAGTATCAGCGATCTCTAAGGATAAAAGACAATAATTTTGCACTTGCAAGACAGCTGGCTTCATGGAAGGGGAGAATGTACAGAAGCTGGGAGGGGATCGAGGTTTTAAGCATGACTCATCCTGAAACCGAAGGTAAAATGCTGATGCTCGGACAGGAGCACACCGGCGAGATCGTGCTTGACCTGAAGGAAACACATGCATCTTCTATCGGGGTTGAACAGATAATAATTGATAACAGGTCAGGGAATGACGAAATAGAGGTCATTGATATACAGGAGCTCCAGCTGATTGAAACGAATGGCACTGTTGCAAGGTACCGCCTGGATATATATCCCACACGTGCAGGAACATTCAGTTATGGCATCCGGATATTCCCGAAGCATCCGGATTTGCCTCACAGGCAGGATATGAGTTTTGTTAAATGGATCTAAACAACTTTCTATTGCATATTAATAACCGGGGTTAACGATCCCGGTTTTTTTCTTACCTGTAAATGGTAATTTATTTGAATTCTGTTTTTAAAATCTTAGATTTGAAACCATATCAACCTGAAACTGTACCCGGCTATGACAACAATTGACTGGATCGTACTGGGCGTCTTTTTTGTTCTTCTGTTTATGGTGGTCTGGTGGGTGATCAGACAAAAAGAAGAAACCTCAGCCGATTATTTCCTTGCGGGCAGAAATGCCGGATGGCTCGTAATAGGGGCTTCGATTTTTGCTTCCAATATTGGATCGGAACACCTTGTGGGGCTTGCAGGCGCCGGGGCAGAAAGCGGCATGGCCATGGCACACTGGGAGATGCATGGGTGGATGATTCTTATTCTTGGCTGGGTGTTCGTACCTTTTTATGCCAGAAGCCGCGTTTTTACCATGCCTGAATTCCTGGAGAGAAGATATAATTCAGCATCACGTAATTTCCTGTCGATCATATCGCTGGTAAGCTATGTACTGACAAAAGTTGCAGTAACCGTATATGCCGGTGGAATTGTTTTCAAGGAGGTTTTCGGGATCGATCAGTGGATGGGTATTGACTTTTTCTGGATCGGAGCTATCGGGCTGGTGGTTATTACCGGTATTTACACGGTGCTGGGTGGTATGAGAGCGGTGCTCTATACATCTATTATACAGATGCCTGTCCTTCTTCTGGGTTCGATAGTTATTCTCGTTGTGGGCCTGAGAGAGATTGGAGGGTGGGGAGAGCTGGTGCAGATAGCCAATGCAAATGTCACCGAGCATGGTGATCCCATGATGAGCCTTATGCGTTCCCACAGGGACGCGAATTTTCCATGGACCGGGGTGATCCTTGGCTCGGCCATTATAGGATTTTGGTACTGGTGCACCGACCAGTATATAGTACAGCGCGTACTATCAGGAAGGAATCAGCAGCAATCCCGCCGGGGAACAATATTCGGCGCGTACCTGAAACTGCTTCCCGTATTTATCTTTCTTGTTCCCGGGATAATAGCATACGCACTTCACCAGAAAGGGCTGATGGAGTTGAGCAGCTCCGATGCAGCTTTCTCTGCTCTTGTGGCCAACCTGCTGCCTGTTGGACTGAAAGGAGTGGTTATCGGGGGACTGATTGCGGCCCTGATGAGCTCTCTGGCATCTCTTTTCAACTCGTCGGCAATATTATTCACGGTCGATTTTTATAAGAGGTTCCGTCCCGAATCCAGTGAAAGACATCTTGTGACGGTTGGCCGCTGGGCAACTACAGTAATAGTTATCCTGGGCATTCTCTGGATACCGGTTATGCGAGGCATAGGCCAGGTGCTTTATGCCTATTTGCAGGATGTCCAGTCCCTTCTTTCCCCGGGCATTGCTTCTGTCTTCCTGATGGGGGTTTTCTGGAAGAGGGCAACGCCTGCGGCAGGATTCTCCGGTCTTCTTACCGGATTTGTACTGGGCATGACCCGTTTGGCTGCCAATGTTTTTGAACCATTCCTTGATCCCGGGGGTCTGTTTTACAGGATCATCCTGCAGCCAAACTGGCTTCATTACTCAATCTATCTTTTCTTCCTCTGTATTTGTGTAATTGTAGCAGTTTCCTATTTTACAAAACCCGGTGACCCTGCGAAAACTGTAGGTCTTACATACGGATCGGCAAACGATGAGCAGAAAAAGGAAACAAGAGCCGGCTGGAATGTACATGATGTTGTTCATACAGTAATTATTCTACTGATAATAGTAGTATTTTATATTGTTTTCTGGTAAATTGGATAAAAACTAAAAATCAGACAAAAAATGACCCGAAAGGAAGCTCTTTATAATCTAGCAGCCGGAAGAGAGGCTGATGGGGTAATTTTTGCACCCATCCTTATGCATTTTGCCGCCCGCCAGATCGGGAAAACCTATGGTGAATTCGCCTCCGACCACAAGGTTCTTGTCAGGGCAAATGTTCATGCAGTAAGAGAATTTGGGATGGATATGGCATCACTTATATCCGATCCCTACCGCGAAACCTCCGCATTTGGTGCAGAAATAGAATTTATTGATGAAGGCGTTCCAAAATGTCTTACCCGGGTTATCAATTCTCCCGGGGATATACACAGCCTTAAAATCCCTGATATTTACGAAGATTACAGAACCCTGGACAGGATAAACGGGGCAAGGGAATTAGCAGGGGAACTGGGTAATGAGGTATCGGTGGGAGGATGGATAGAAGGACCTCTTGCTGAGGCTTCGGACCTTGCCGGAGTAAGCGAGATGCTTCTTATGCTTATGATGGATCCGGAAAATGCAAATTTACTGATGGACAAATGTGTGACGGTTGCCAAAAACTTTGCGAAGGCACAGATTGATGCCGGTTGCGATCTTATAGGAATTGGCGATGCAATTTGCTCCCAGATCGACCTTGATACCTACAACCAGTTTATCCTCGAAAGACACAGGGACATAATCGCCTTTATCCATGATCAGGGCGCACTGGTTAAGCTGCATATCTGCGGTGATATCACTCACCTCCTTCATTCTATAAAGGAAATAAAAGCAGATATCGTTGATTTCGACTGGCAGGTTGATCTGGCAGAAGGAAGGAAGATACTCGGCCCGGAAACCATCCTGTGTGGAAATATAAATCCCGTACTGGTACAGGACAAAACCTCCCACGAGGTATATGTCTTAACATCGGAACTTCTGGAAAAAGAGAGGGGAAACAGGTTTATAATGTCTGCCGGATGCGAGATACCGGTCAATACTCCACCGGAAAACCTTCTTGCAATGAGAAGAGCCGTTAATGAATTTTCCGGAAGGAGGTAATTTGAATTGGTCATATAACCTGGAAGCACATTGATGCCGGATCCATTCCGGTATCATCTTCCTCGCGGAGAATATCAAAGAGGTCAGGAGAGATCTTTCTTTTTCGTCCGAATGGCATCCGTAAACCCGAAAGCTGGTCCCGTGAGCCGGTAATTTCCAGTATTAATCCGAATGAAACTGCCCAAGGTCCCTATTGAGTTCTGCCATGTCAATGTCTGAAATTCTGAAACGGGAGGGTAATGCATGCATAGCCTGTTCGAGTGTAAAGCCCATTACCTGGCTGAGCCATGGAGAACCTGTTAACTCCGGAAGATACCTGTAAAGGATCTCACGGGTACCGGCGACTGCCAGAAGCTCGCCAATGGTATTTTCACCGCTGAACTCAGGGGTATGGTCATAGTCATCCAGCCGGCCGGTTCTAACCAGTTCGTCAGATGTATACCTAAATGTATAATTTCCGGAACCAACCAGGACAGTTACATTCTCTTCTTCCTGATTTACTTCCAGCAATCCGGGATTCAAGTCCTTTTCCCTGATGCTTCCATGAATATCTTCTAACCTGGCAGATGGCAAAGTAATAATACCCTCTGTATTTGGCGGTATTTGGACATTAAGGGTAAAAAGGCCATTTTCAAATTCCCAGGAAGATTCTATACGTCCGTGCATGGAGTTTATAATTGCCCTGGCATGGTTCAGACCTCCTCCCGGAACCGGTTTGATCGCGATGGTTTTATAACCTGGAGACAATGGCCGTATGCCCGCTACTTCTTCATACAGCCATTCACCTATTGCACCGTAGGCATAATGGTTGAATGAATTCATACCCTCATCCTGAAATGTACCATCAGGTTTTATTCCATCCCATCTTTCCCAGATAGTTGTCGCATCCATAGTTACCGGATAAAGCCAGGAAGGAAAGTTTTCCCTGAGCAGCAGGTTGTAGGCTAAAGCGCTTTGGCCGTACCTGCTTAGCACAGGATTCAGATGAGGAGTTCCCAAAAAACCGGTAGTGAGATGTCCCCTGCTATCGATTGCAGAAACAAGATGTTCAACTGCAGCAGGTTTCAGTTCCCGGGGAATGAGATCAAAGGCAAGAGCCAGAAGATATGAGGTCTGGGTATCCGACATTACTCTTACACCAGGGGTGACATATTCTTGCAGGAAAGCCGAACGGATGGCTTCGTGTAATTTGCCGTATTCTTCAATATCTTCCCGGTATCCCAGAAGCTCGGCTGCCTGTAGCAGCAGACTGGTGGAATGTGCAAAAAACATGGTGGCAATCATCCTGAAATCGGTATATGCCCCGGGATAATGTGCGTTACTGTATGTGCTGAATGAAAGCCAGTCGCCAAATGAAAAATCAACATCCCACAGATATGGATTTTCATTTGTTGCTGCCTGCATTCTCATGAATTCTACCCAGGCTTTCATACTTTCATACTGGTTCCCGATTATCCTTACATCTCCAAAATAATTATAAAGTGACCAGGGGACAATAAGTGCTGCATCTCCCCAGCCAGCAGACCCGTAAGACCCTTCACCAAGAACGTTGGGTACCACATGAGGTACGCTGCCCGCCTGATTCTGGTCAGCCGCCAGATCGCCAAGCCATTTGCTCAGGAAAGAGGTAGTATTCATATTGATATTGGCAGTATTGGCGAAAACCTGTATGTCGCCGGTCCACCCCATCCTTTCATCTCTTTGGGGACAATCGGTTGGCACTTCGAGAAAATTCCCCTTTTGTCCCCAGATTATATTATGTTGAAGCTGATTAACAAGCGGATGGGAACATTGGAAATGACCGGTGGGTTCCATAGCCGAATGGATAATAACTCCTGTAATATCCTCAGGAGCAAGGGATCCGGGATAACCTTCAATCGCCACATAGCGGAAACCCTGGAAAGTGAATTTAGGTTCCCAGGTTTCGGTATCGCCTCCCCTTGTTATATAAGTATTGGCCTGGTCTGCCGATCGCAGGTTGTCTGTATAGAAATTGCCTTCCTTATCAAGCACCTCAGCATGCCTCAATACAATCCTTGTGCCGGCATTGCCCTGTACCCTTAATTTTATCCACCCTATCATATTTTGCCCCATATCAACCACCAGATCACCTTCCGGGGTTTTAAAAATATCAACGGGTTTTAATTCCTGTATTTTTATTACCGGCGGAGCCTGCTGTGCAATAAGGTTGTCAAAGGGGTAGTCGACAGGAATTACTCCCTGCCACTGGCTGTCGTTATATCCGGGCAGGATCCATCCCTGTTTTTCAAGCCGGGCATCATAAAATTCGCCATTATAGATATCTGATCTTAAAACCGGACCGGTTGATGATTTCCAGTTATCATCCGTACCAAACACATGTATGCTTCCATCCTCATAGGTTATTTCTATTTGTGCCAGAAATGCAAGTGTTTTTCCATAATAATTGCGCTGGTTGCCCCATCCTATAAATCCCCGGTACCAGCCATCACCAAGATACACTCCCGTAGCATTTTTCCCCTCTTCAATATATTCGGTTATATCGTAAGTCTGGTATTGAAGTCTGTTGTGAAAGCTTGTCCAGCCAGGTGTAAAAAGTTCCTCTCCTATCCTGTATCCATTAATATGCATTTCATAAAGACCGTATGAGGAAACATAGGCTCTTGCAGCCATAATGCTACCCCTGGTCTCAAATTCGGATCTCATCATTGGTGAAGGTTGTGATATAGAATGATCCTCATCAAGATCTGGCTCTATCCAGGTTGCCTGCCAATCATTACCATGCAGCAGGCCCATTTCCCAGAATGCAGTTTCACTCCAGGAAGAGACAATATCCTGATTATCCCAGATCCTTACCCTCCAGAAATAACGTTGCCTGGATTCAAGAGGAGGCCCGTTATATATATTGTGGATCGACACACCTGACAGAACCTTCCCGCTATCCCAAAAATGATCACCGGCTTCAAGCGATCCCGGACATACTGATACCTGTAACTGCCATGCAGTTTGTACGGTGTTCTGTCGATTGCTTTTTATCTGCCATGACATTCCCGGATTGAGATTGTCGATACCAACCGGATTAACTTTATATTCTGTTTCCAGATTGCTTAAGGCAATAAATTCTGAAGAACTCCCGGCTGCAGTTGAAAATAATGTAACAGTAAGAAAAATAAATAAGAATGAAAACTTTCGGGTCGAATGATCAAGATCCATTATTAATGTTTTATCAGTTAATATTCAAGATGATAATGCCTGTTTATGTAAAAGTTAGCTGTTTCATTTCGCTTCGTCAGAACTACCATGCCTGAACCCTCTTTTACTTTCCTTGTTTGTCATCCGTTCCCCGAACATCTTTAGCGCATGGAGAAAAGTTTTTACAACCTGGTAATTATTGACAAATTATGAATTTCAGTGATAAAGACAAAATAAAATATATTCAATATCTGTTATTATTATAATTATCTTTATTTACCACGGCTTCAATGCCGGTCATGGCCCGGGCTTCAGCCTGATTTTTTAACGGTTGTTCCATGTGGAAAGGTTTTTAACAGAGGTAACTTTCCTGAATTTTTAAAGCATTATTAAAATGTTCGTTCGGCGAAATTTGTTTAACTTGCAAAAATAATCCCGATACTATAAACGTGGAATTATTTCCTCAGTTACCGTCAAACTCATCAATAATATAAGGAAGGTAATTATTAATAATTCTTAAATACAGGTTTAATATAAAAATTTTTCGGGCTACCGGGAATGCTCTTCTTTCTGGTTCTTCGCTACTTCATCAAAATCAAAAGGTTCTTTAACAGGTTTTTTCCAGGAAGCCGGGTCACGCTGACTGAAACAAATTACAGGCATAATATGTTTATATATCTATAGATATCAAAATAAAAGCTCTCTGAGGATTCCTGCCTTTTTTTACAAATCTTCAACAAGATCCATAAAGGAATTGCCGGGTTCCTCTAAACTTTGAAAATATACCGTTATGAAAGCAAAGATATTACTGGCTGTAACGTCATATTTGATGTTTCAGGCTGCATACGGGTTGCAAAACGATCCGACGAACCTGAAGATCAAGGAAAATCTTGAATTTTATTCTGCCAGTTTTGTGCCGCAGAAAGTTTACCTGCATCTGGACAAATCGGAATATATCACCGGCGAGACGATCTGGTTCAAGGCCTACCTCATGGATGGGATCAGCCATATACCTTATGCCGATACGACCAACATATATGTTGAACTGATAAATTCGAACGGGCATACTGCAGCAATGAGGATATTGCTGGCAAGTGAAGGTTATGCCAAAGGAGAGATCATTCTTGGTGAAGAGTTTTCAGACGGTAATTATGTATTAAGAGCTTATACCGACTGGATGAGGAATTTCGGGGAAGATCTTTATTTTACTCAATATCTGTACATCAACAATCCGGATTTTGAGAATATTATTCCAAGGCGTGAAGTTAGAAGGAACAGGAGGTTTAACCGCCAGCTTGAAAGGCTGAGCCAGGATTACCAGGTTGCCTTTTTTCCCGAAGGAGGGAACCTTGTTGCCGGAAGAAACAACAGGATAGCATTCAAAGTTGCCGATATGCTTGGCAACGGTCACCATGCAGAAGGCGAGGTGATAGATGTGAACGGAGATGTAGTGGCTTCGCTGGAAACTGAATTTGCAGGCATAGGGATATTCGAACTTGAACCAGGTGCCGACAGTCCGTACCATGCCCGGATATCTATCAACGGTAGCCGGCCGGCATACTGGGAACTGCCCGTGGTATCCTCTGACGGTTATGCACTCAGAATTGACCGCGATGATGACCTGCTGAAAGTGAATGTAATTGCACCCTCAAATCTTCAACCCTACCCCGTTTCAAAAGAGCTTATCCTAATCGGTCATACAAGGGGAATACCCCATTTTGGCAGGACAATCATTGCGGATGATGGAATTGCTGAGGTAATGATCGAAAAGGACATTTTTCCTTCAGGGATCACCCATTTTACAGTTTTTACCCCTGATCACAATCCTGTTGCCGAAAGGCTCGTGTATATCGCCAACAGCAGAGATGAGCTGGTAATCAGTCCCCGGATCCCGGATGAGGGCATCGGTAACAGAGATTATGTGGATCTGATATTTAATGTAAAAGATTATACGGGTAATCCTGTGGAAGGGACTTTCTCTCTTTCGGCAGTTTCAGGTCAGGGCAACGGGGATCATAGAAATGATATGCTTTCGTATATTTTGCTTGGCTCCGATCTTAAGGGAATTACAAATGATATCCAGGAGTATTTCCGTGAAGGTCCGGAAAACGAGGATGTTGTTGACTTGCTGCTGCTTACCCATGGCTGGAGGAGATTCGACTGGGATGATGTACTGGCAGGGAATATCCCTGAAATAGAATTTCAACCTTCTGTAGGGCTGACTGTCGGAGGCAGGGTATCGGATCCTGCAAAAAATGAGTCACTGATGAACTACCCGGTACACTTGTTTTTACCTGATCATCAGGAAAGATATTCCACAAGGACCGGACGTAACGGATCCTTTGCCTTCCACAGGCTATTCTATGAGGGAAATGTCAGGCTGGCATTGTCAAGCCAAAGGCTTCCGGCAAATTATCCTCCCACCATAACGTTAAGAGTCAATGAAGGCCGGGGGTATAATTATCGGCCAAACCTTCATACCAGCCGGTTGAGAATAACAGACAGAGGGGATGAATGGAGCCGCCAGAGAAGAGTCAGAAGACCTCTTTCCCCTTCAGCTTCGACAGACAGGGACAAAAGTCCACAATTATATGGTGTGCCAGATCAGACAATTTTTATAGATTATTCAACCTCTACTGAAAGAAATTTATATGAAGTTCTTCGTAACCGGGCAACCGGATTGAGCTTTGAGGGTGGAACCATCATGATACGAGGTCCTTCGAGCTTTATGCTTAGTAATGAGCCCAGATTCATTGTTGATGGGGTTTTTGTGGGATCACAGAATTTCCTGAACATTTATCCAAGAGATGTTGAAAGGATCGAGATCTTCAGGGGGGCAAGTGCGGCCATTTTCGGGGTCAGGGGAGGCACGGGAGTGATACTTGCCTATACCAGGAGACCAGGATATCATGGTTTTGAAGATGCCCTGGAAGTGGTGATGCTGGGCTATCATTCACCAAGTGAATTTTATTCAAGCAATATAACCGTTGCAGACTATTTTTCAGCCAAAAGCAGTAAGACAATTCATTGGGATCCCGATCTTATATCCCGGAATGGGATTATAAATGCGCGTATACCCCTTGCAAAAGGGGAGGAACATATGGTACTTACACTTGAAGGAACCGGATTTAACGGAGGGATCGGTTCTGCTGAATTCGTTATTGAAATTGATGAATGACCGGAGGAGATCCCGGATAAATTTCTGATTAACTCCCGAACGAAACGTGAGAAGTCCGACCCTTGATAAGACCTTCCCTCTTCAGGCTTGAAATTCTTTAAGCCCCCTCAAAATCCTGGTGCCGGATTTTGTTAACAATCATTATATATTCTGTGATAAACATTTTATATCCAGCGATGTTTATATGATGACTTCTTAACAAAACCAACATCCATGCATAGATTGCCATGGGTGTTTGGCTGAACCGACTCTCGATCCAATCCTTCTTTCAGACAGGCAGTTATAAACAGCCGTCTGGAACCTGCATTCAATATTTTGGCCCGATCCTTGCGCATTTAATATTATGATAATGACAGATGTGGATTACCTGAAGCATATAATTGTAATAATCTCCGGATGAGATAAGAGACGGTAAGATACATCAGAAATAATTAAGACAATTATGAAAACGAAAATTAGACTGCTGACAATTGTTATATTTTCTTTGGGATTACCGGCTGCATTTGGATCGCAGTATGATCAGCTGAAAGAACCGGTTATTAAAAACCTGGAAAGTTACTCTTCATATGCAGCCCCCCAAAAGGTTTACCTGCATCTTGACAAGTCTGAATATACCGTTGGCGAAACCATATGGTTCAAGGCTTACCTGTTTGATGGCATAACCCACCTTCCTTATGTGGATACAAGCAACATTTATGTGGAACTGATCCATTCTGACGGCATGACCCGTGATATGAGGATACTTTTGTCAGAAGACGGATTCGCCAGAGGTGAGATCAGTCTCGGTGAAGGACTTCCTGATGGTAATTATGTGATAAGAGCATATTCGGGCTGGATGGAAAATTTTGATGATGAATTCTTTTTCACCCGGCCTCTATATATTAATAATCCTGAATGGGAAAATGCCATCCGCAGATGGGATGTATTAAGGAACAGGAGGTTTAACCGGCAGCTGAGAAGGATGAGGGGAGAACAGGATCAGGCTTCCTTTGCGGCGCGGGTAATTGATTTTATCACCGCACCCTTCACTTCATACGATTACCAGGTTGCTTTTTTCCCCGAAGGGGGACAACTTATTGCAGGAGTAACCAACCGGGTAGCTATGAAAGTTATAGATCCCCTGGGACAGGGACAAAATGCAGAAGGTGAAGTGCTTGACCAGCGTGGCCAGGTAGTTGCCTCACTGGAAACCGATTCAGGTGGTATTGCCGTATTTGATATTGAGCCTGAAAGTGGCAATACATATACAGCACGACTATCCATTAATAATGAACGGGCAAGTGGTTATGAACTCCCTGAACCCAGAAACGATGGATATACCCTGAGGGTAAATAGTGAGCAGGACCATCTGAAGATAACCGTCATGACTCCCGGAAGCAGAGTTGAGCCGGAGGGCAGCAGGCTTTTTCTTATCGGCCATACCAGGGGAACACCCCGTTTTTCTGAAGTTGTCCAGCTTGTAAACGGCATGAAGGAGATTGTCGTTGATAAAACTACACTACCATCAGGAATAACTCATTTTACCCTCTTTACGGCAGATCATGTTCCGGTTGCCGAAAGGCTTGTATTTGTCAGGGGAGATGATGAGCTGACCTTTTCACCCTGGGTTGAAACTTCGGGGGTTGAGCCCGGATTTCTTGGAGTTGAGGTAATTGTGAGAGATAAAACCGGGAGCAGGGTTGAAGGTAATTTTTCACTTTCCGCAGTTACCGGCAAATCGGCAGACGCCCCGGAACGCAGAAGTGACCTACTTACCTACATTTTATTAAGTTCGGAACTTCAGGGACTGACCCCCGATATTCACGATCTGTATTTTGACGGGGATGATAATAACGGCCAGGCCATTGACAATCTTTTACTGACCCATGGATGGAGAAGGTTTGACTGGGAAGAAGCCCTGGCATCGGATTTCCCTGAAATAGAAAAGAGTGAGCACAGGGGTTTAGCCATAAGGGGAACCGTGAAGGACCCGGCAAAGAATGAATCTCTTACAAATTATCCCGTGAATTTGGAAGTAAGAAGCGGACATGATGATATTTTTGAAACAACCACTGAAAGGAATGGCCGGTTCAACTTCCCGGGACTTTATTATGAGGGACAGATCGAAATTGCCCTGTCCAGCCGGCGCCTTCCTGGAAACTATCCTCCTGAAATATCTCTTGATATAACCGAGGCAAGGGGTTATGATTATGATATTGGATATTATACAAGGGAAAGGAGAGTTACAAGCAGGGGCGATGATTGGAGCCGCCGGAACAGGCCGCCAAGGGGCCGGGTCAGTGGGTCAACACGTGAGGAAACTACCGAACAGTTGTACGGCGTGCCCGATCAGACCATCTATATTGATTATGAAACATCAACTGAGAGAAATTTATATGAGGTTCTCAGGAACAGGGCAACAGGCCTGAGTTTCGAGGGGGGCACCATTATGATACGCGGTCCCTCGAGCCTGGTATTGAGCAATGAACCGAGATTCATGCTCGATGGAGTTTTCATTGATGCCAATACCTTCCTTAATAATTACCCGAGAGATATAGAAAGAATTGAAATATTCCGGGGTGCCAGCGCCGCCATCTTTGGGGTACGGGGCGGAACAGGAGTTATACTTGCCTATTCAAGAAGACCCGGTTATAGTGGTTTTGAAGATTCTATGGAGCTGGTAATGCTTGGATATCATACTCCCTCGGAATTTTACCTCGATAATTTCTCAGTGGAAAATCTTTCAGAGGTAGAAAGGCGGGGCGGCAAAACCCTTCAATGGGAGCCTGTACTTATAACCGGAAACGATGGTGTATTCAGTACCGTTGTACCGGTGGTGGAAGGAACGGACAGGATATTAATAACTATAGAGGGAACCGGTTTTGAAGGGGGACTGGGCTTTGGCGAATTCATTATTGAAATTGATAATTAGCAATTTTCTGAACCTTTGCATGGAAGCCTGCTCTTTATGCAGGCAGAACAGGACCGGCTGCTATCTCCTGGAATAGGCATCGCGAACTTTCTGTTTTTCCAGAACCATGCAGGTTCGGTTAGGGATATAAAGTTTCAGATAATGAGGTGCATTGACCTTGCCGGTCCATTCCGTAATATATTCGAGGCTCCGGTCAACTCTTCCAAAACCTCCGAACTCAGGGGAATCGCTGTCAAGAAGGATCCGGTAACGGCCGGGTCCTGTATTGACGCCATAATCGCTAAATGATATCGCAGGATTGAAGTTGAATACAAATAGAAGACTCCCCCTGGTAAATGCCATAACCTGGTCACCTTCATTATGGTGTATCAGGTGCTGACCGTAAGTGTAAAATAAGGGGTCCTTCTTTATAAGCAATATCATTGCCCGGTCAAAATCTGCCATGTAATGGTACCTGAGCATCTGGTTTTTAATCAGGCTCCATTGCCTGCGTGCGTAAAAATATGACCAGTTATTGCCCTGTCTTGGAAAATCGATCCATTCCGGGTGACCAAACTCATTTCCCATAAAGTTCAGGTAACCTCCCCATGCAGTTGCTGCTGTAAGCAATCTGATCATTTTGTGCAATGCCACTCCCCTGTCAATTATTATCGATTGGCAGTTCTTGTCCATGCACCAGTACATTTCCTTGTCCATTAGCCGGAAGGCAATGGTCTTATCCCCCACCAGCGCCTGGTCATGGGATTCAGCATAGCTTATGGTCCTCTCCTCACTGCGTTTTTTTGTCAGCTCATTGAAAATCTCTCCAGGGTTCCATTGTTCGTCACTCCTTTCCTTGAGAATTTTTATCCAGAAATCCGGAATACCCATCGAAAGTCTGAAATCAAATCCAATCCCGCCTTCTTCGGCCGGTGCGGCAAGTCCCGGCATACCGCTCATTTCCTCCGCAATAGAGATGGCACCGGGTTTTACATCATGTATCAGTTTATTCGCAAGAGTCAGATAAGCTATTGCATCCTCATCCTGACCTCCGTCATAATAAAAGTCATAGTGGGTAAAATCGCGTCCCAGTCCGTGATCCATGTATAGCATGCTCGTAACCCCGTCAAAACGGAATCCGTCAAAACGGAACTCATTCAGCCAGTATTTGCAGTTTGAAAGAAGGAAGTGGGCCACTCCTGGTTTCCTGTAATCAAAACACAGGGAATCCCACGCAACATGCTCCCTTCTGCTTCCCGAATGAAAGTAGAGCCAGCCTGTCCCGTCCAGTTCTGCAAGCCCTTCGTTTACATTCTTCACTGCATGCGAATGTACAAGGTCCATGATCACAGCTAGTCCGAGGCCATGGGCTTCATCAATAAGCTTTTTCAGATCGTATGGAGTTCCAAAACGTGATGATACTGCAAAGAAATTCGAAACGTGATATCCAAAAGAACCATAATAAGGGTGCTCCTGAATAGCCATAAGCTGAAGGGTGTTGTATCCGGCATCGGCAATCATTGGTAATACCTGCTGTCTGAATTCATCAAATGTGCCGGTTTTTTCTTCTTCAGTGGCCATCCCCACATGAGCTTCGTAGATCAGGACCGGTTTGCCGGATAGATCGGGTGACTTATTCTTCCACTGATAAGGCTCCGGAGGATCCCAAAACTGAGTATTGAATATGTATGTCTCCTTATCCTGGATAACCCTTTTAGCATAGGCCGGTATCCGGTCACCCCTTCCGCCGTTCCAGTGGACCGATAACCTGTACAGATCCTGATGCCTGAGGCGGTCCTGTTCCAGGTAAAGCTCCCAGATACCGTTTTCGATCCTTGTAAAAAGGAACTCATTACGATCCTCCCAGCCTGAAAGGTCGCCGCTCAAATAGATCTTTTCCGCTCCTGGAGCCCACTCACGAAAAACCAGTCGGCCATCAGAGCGGTGAACTCCAAAATGCAAATACCCGTTGGCCCAATCCTTCAATGATTGACCACCGGTAAGTTCCCTTTCCATTTGCGAGGCATATTTTTGTCTCTGGATTATCTTTCCTTCATATGGCCTGAGCCACGGATCCTGTTTGATTATCCCGGGGTTATGCATAGGTTATTGATATGTAGAGGATTTTTAAGAAGTTTCCAGCAAAATCCTGCAAAAAAATAAACTGTTCAGTAAATTTAAGTAATTTAATAGATTATGTGAAAAGATCAGGTTAATAATGGTTATTATTATTTAGAGTTCTTGTGTGTATATTTACAATTCTATGAAAATACATACCGGAACCGGTCTTGAGCGTTTGAAAAACCCTGTTATCTCCATTGGAATATTCGATGGTGTCCACAAGGGACATGCTGCTGTTTTTGAAAAAGTACGGCAGGGAGCCAGGGAAAGAGATGGAGAATCTGCCATAGTGACCTTCTGGCCCCATCCCAGGCGGGTATTGGGAAAAAACGGTGACAAGCTGAAATTTCTTACAAGCCTGATTGAAAAACAGGCACTTATCCGTCATCATAAAATAGATCATCTGTTTATCATACCATTTACAAAAGAATTTGCCAGGCTCCCTGCCTGCAATTTCGTCAAGGAATACCTGGTTGACAGGGCCGGACTGACTCATCTGGTCTTTGGTCACGGCCATCATTTCGGACGGAAAAGAGAAGGTAATTACGGGAACCTGAAAACCTGCGCAGAAAATTACGGATTTACCATTGAGCAGCTGGATCCTGTTGTAGAAGATGGCATTATGGTCAGCTCATCTGCCATAAGAGATTCCCTTTCCTCCGGTAATGTGAAGCTTGCATCAAAACTTCTTTCCTATCATTACAGTCTGCAGGGTACTATCATTGGCGGACAAAGACTGGGCAGGGAAATCGGATACCCGACAGCCAATCTGGAACCTGATGATACCGATAAGCTCATTCCTGCAGATGGTGTTTATGCAGTTTGGGTCAGAATGGGTGAAAAATCCCTGATGGGAATGATGAATATCGGTTTCAGGCCAACAATTAACGAATATCAGGGAAATAAGAGCCTGGAGGTTCACCTCATCAATTTTAAGGGTGATGTTTATAACCAGCATATAAAGATCAGTTTTATCGACCGTATACGGGATGAAATCAGGTTTGAAACAATTGACAGGCTGAAAAACCAGCTAAAAAAGGATAAGGAGGTGGCTGTAAAGATCCTGTCAGGCAGTGATACCAATGCACCGAAAAATTAAAGCGGGGAGGTGATTTAATTTATTATCTTTGCTTTGGCATTGCCCGGAACCTGAACAACCCCCATTTCATGAGAATCGTAATGCCGGTAAACCCGGAGAATATAATAGTAATAATAATAACCTTATTCACGAAACATAATGGGAACAATTACAGACGTTTTACCTTACAAGATCAAGGATATCAGCCTTGCCGATTGGGGCAGAAAGGAAATTGACCTGGCTGAAAAAGAGATGCCGGGATTAATGGCATTGAGAGAAAAATATTCAGATGATAAACCCCTCAGGGGGGCCAGGATTACAGGATCATTGCATATGACCATCCAGACGGCTGTTCTGATAGAGACTCTTACTGAACTAGGTGCAGAAGTACGGTGGGCCAGTTGCAATATTTTTTCTACCCAGGATCATGCCGCTGCTGCCATGGCAGTAGCGGGCATTCCTGTTTTTGCCTGGAAAGGAGAGACATTACGGGAATACTGGTGGTGTACTGCCCAGGCTTTAACCTTTCCCGGCGGAAAAGGACCCAACCTGATCGTTGATGATGGTGGTGATGCAACCCTTCTCGTGCACAAAGGCTTTCAGGCAGAGGATGATGCATCTGTCCTGGACGAAAAAACCGAAAGTGCGGAGGAAAAGGAAATAGTAGCCATACTCAGGGATTACCTGGAACAGGACCCGGATAAGTGGCACAGGATGGCAAAGGGTATCAGGGGAGTTTCAGAGGAAACGACGACCGGGGTGAATCGTCTTTACCGGATGAATACCGAAGGTACACTGCTTTTCCCTGCCATCAATGTAAATGATTCTGTTACAAAATCCAAATTCGACAATCTTTATGGATGCAGGGAATCGCTTGCTGATGGTATAAAGCGGGCTACAGACATTATGCTTGCCGGAAAGGTTGTTGTTGTGCTCGGTTATGGCGATGTTGGCAAAGGATGTGCCCGCTCAATGCGTGCCTATGGTGCCAGGGTGATTGTAACCGAGATTGATCCGATATGTGGCCTGCAGGCCGCAATGGAAGGTTTTGAGGTGAAAACCATCGAAGATACACTGGATGAAGGAAATATCTATGTTACCGCAACCGGCAACAAGGATGTGCTGACAGTCGAACACATGGCCAAGATGAAGGATCAGGCTATTGTATGCAATATCGGCCATTTTGATAACGAGATACAGGTAGATAAACTGGAAGCCTATCCTGATATTGAAAGGATCAATATCAAGCCCCAGGTTGACAAATATGTATTTCCCTGGGGACATGCCATAATTCTTCTTGCAGAGGGCAGGCTTGTGAACCTTGGTTGTGCAACCGGCCATCCTTCGTTCGTTATGAGCAATTCGTTTACCAACCAGGTTCTTGCGCAGATCGATCTGTGGAAGAGAAAATATAAAAATGGTGTATACCGGCTGCCAAAATCCCTTGACGAGGAAGTAGCCAGGCTGCATCTTGAACATATAGGAGTTAAACTTACAAAACTGACAGGGGAACAGGCCGATTATATCGGGGTGCCGGTTAACGGCCCATATAAGCCTGATCATTACAGGTACTGATCATATATCAGGTTGCCGGTTAACGGCCCCTGCAAGACCTGTCATTACAGGTACTAATCTTTTATTGCCATGATTGTCCCGCCCTCACTAAAGCCAGGTAATAAGATAGGGATCATTACTCCTTCAGGAAAACTGAAAGAAGGAGCACTGGTTAAGGCGCAGGAACTGTTCACCGGATGGGGATTAAACGTAGTAACGGGTCAGCATGTTTATTCGGTGTTTAACCAGTTCGGCGGCTCAGACCGGGAACGGACTTCCGATCTCCAGCACATGCTTGATGATATTGATATCCGTGCAATTATTTGCTCGCGGGGAGGATATGGTACCGTACGGATCATCGACCACATCGATTTCAGCCGGTTTCTGGCATATCCAAAATGGATAGTAGGCTATAGTGACATAACGGTAATTCACAGCCATATCAATGCGAATTTCAGCATCGAAACCCTCCATGCACCAATGGCAGCAGATCTGGTAAAGAAACCTGCCGTATGGGAAAAATCAATGGAGCTAATAAAGGAAGCTTTATTTGGAACAATTCCTGCCTATTACCTGCCAAATCATTCATTATCCCGCAAGGGTAAGGCAGAAGGAATAATTACCGGCGGGAACCTGTCTGTTCTACACAGCCTGCTGGGATCAGAATCTGAAATTGATACCACAGGGCGGATCTTGTTTCTGGAGGATGTGGGTGAATATCTGTATCATATAGACAGGATGATGATGTCTCTCAGGCGGAGCGGGATACTGGAAAATATTGCTGCACTGGTGGTTGGAGGAATGACGGGAATGAAGGACAATAAGGTGCCTTTCGGCAAAACTGCAGAGGAGATAATTGCAGAGGCTGTGGAAGACTATGATTATCCTCTTTTTTTCGGTTTTCCGGCAGGGCATCAACCCGAAAACAACCCACTGGTGATGGGACGCAATGTTACTGTTTCTGTTGGAGACAGTACCAGCAGCCTGGTTTTCGGTGTATGACCTCTGAAGGAACAAGAAGATGCAATGGCTGATCACAATATACTTGGCACACGGGGTGAGGAAATTGCTGCCGGGCATCTGATGGCAAATTCTTACTCCATACTTGAGAGAAACTGGAGAAATGGCCGGATGGAAATTGATATTATTGCAAGGCTTGGGAACGAACTTATCATTGCAGAGGTAAAATCAAGGATGGATGATTATTTGATTTCACCGGTTGAGGCAGTTAGCAGAAGAAAACAAAGAATGCTGATAAGGGCCGCCAACGCATATATCAGCAAAGCCAGGCTGGACCTTGAAGTACGGTTTGACATCATTCTGGTTATCTTTTCTTCAAAAGAAAAACATAAGATACATCATATTGAAAATGCATTTTATCCACAAGTAAGAAGTTAGATATGAATGCGGAACAAATCAGGGAATATTGCCTTTCAAAAAAAGCGGTAACCGAAGAGTTCCCTTTTGATGAAGTTACCCTTGTTTTCAAAGTCATGGACCGGATATTTGCACTGGTTTCCCTTGATGAGGAGCTTTCGGTTAACCTCAAATGCAAACCCGACCGGGCTTTGGATCTGAGAGAAAGATTCCCTGCCGTCAGTCCCGGATATCATATGAACAAGAAGCACTGGAATACCATTGTAATAGATGGAACCATGAAATGGGGACTTGTAAAAGAACTTATAGATCACTCCTATGAAATTGTTGTTCAAGGTTTGAGCCGCCGATCGAGGGAAGAACTCCGGATGCAACAGGGTAAAAATTTTGACAATGATTTAGTTTAACTTATAAACCCGAAGCTTTTAGGCGCGATCATTTCCTGGCGGGGTTTTGTCCGAAAGGCATGTGCGATTAATTCGCGGTGCGTAGCAAAAAATCGGGGTTAAAGCCACCTCTTTCAGGTGTGGATAGTCCGATTTCAGCGAATTTTTTACTCGATCCTGCGGGACTTGAAGAAACTACTGCCGCTATTCTGCAAGCAGATTACATCCCCTGATATCGGAATGATCAAACCGTCCCAGCACTTCAAATTCTCCGGAAGGAAGCATCCGTCCGAGATCATATGTTTCAAGGAATGCACAGGAATCGACATTTGCCAGATCAATGACATTGATCCCGCCACTTTTCCCGGCATCAACATATGTAAACGGGTCATGGCTGTCTCTTATCATTATTTTCATCCAGGGAGGAGAGAGGAACTTTCCATAGCCTGCCGAGTATGCCTGCGACAACATTTCGGTCATCCCATATTCCGAATGGATCTTCTTTAACCCTGTTTTTGATATCAGAATTTCATGCAGTTCCTCTCTTGTAATTTCCTTTCGTCTACCCTTCATTCCTCCGGTTTCCATTATGATGGTGTTCTTCAATGAAAGGTTTTGGTTTTCAACCAGATCAACAAGAGCAAAGCTCACTCCGATCAGAAGAATATTTGCATCTTCCTTTTCAAGTTTTTCAATTACAGAGGCCAGATCATCGAGGTTATGAAGATAAAATCCGCTTTGCGGACAGGGGCTTCTTTCGATAAGTTTGCCGGCCATATAAACAAGGGAAGAATTACCTCTTTCCAGATATGAAGGAAGCAGGGCAAGAATGCACCATTTGTCAGGATGGCCGTAATAAAACCGGAAGCACTCCAAAAGAGTTGAAAGGTAAAGGCCGGGATCATGCACATAATGACTGGAGGGACGTCCGCCACCGGTACCGCTGCTTTTAAAAACGGTAACGGTTTTTCTTTTACCGGTTATAACCTGGTGGCTTTTGAAAAAAGAAACGGGAAGGCAGGGAATTTCACAGATGCTTTTAATATTGGGTCCGTTGATCCCCAGGTGTTCAAGATACCTTTTATAAACCGGGTTATTAATTGACTGAAACCGGAAAAGTTCCATGGCTGCTTCTTCGAATTCACCACGGGAAGAAATTCTGAATATTTTTTCTATGAACCTTTTACGTTCGAACATCTCCTCAATAACCTTATCCAATTTGCCATAAATTTACAACCATTTAAACTTTTTTAATGCCATATGGTAACAGTTGTTCATTATTACCGTTAAATATTACTATTGATCCATTCCCAGTCGGGCAGAAAAGGACTGTGAATGATCAAACGGGATTATCCTTCAACATCATCAGTATATTATTGCCAGTATGGACGAGCGTCAAGACAGGGATCTATCGAAAAGAATTGCAAGGCTTGTAAAACAAAACAAGGAACTCCACCAGCAGGTGAGGCAATTAAATGTGATCAATGACAGGCTGGCCAAGCAGGTTGAAAACTACCGGCAAATGACGGAACGTCTCAACACCGGAGGCAGGCAAGTGGCTGAGGATGATCAGGAAAACATACTGAAGGTAAAAACGGCAACGGTCCTTTATGCTGAAATAGGCGGTTTCGGGAAGCTTAAAGAGCAAATGGACACCCGAAGCATGATGGATGACCTGGACAGCTTGTTCTTAAAATTCGATTCGATTGTAAAAAAATATAAACTTGAAAAAATCAAGACTATAGGCGATTCCTTTATGTGTGCAGGTGGAGTTCCTGTAAAGAACAGTACAAATCCCATTGATGTTGTAATGGCGGCCTGGGATATGCATCATTATCTGGAAAAGCTGAAAAAAAAATCTGGCTGGAACTCGGTCTGGGATATGCGTATAGGAATTCATACAGGTCCGCTTACAGCAACCGCAAATGGAAAAAGAAAAATTTCATGGGAACTTAAGGGTGATACTGTAAATATAGCAAGCAGGCTTGGTTCCTCCTGCATTCCCGGAAAGGTGAACATATCGGCTAATACCTATGAGCTGGTCAAGGAGTTTTTTAATTGCGAATATAACGGCAAGATACCTATAAAGTACCTTGGAAACCTTGGAATGTATTATGTTCAGGGAATTGTTCCTGAAATATCCCTGGACGGCCTTGGTGTTTTACCAGATTGGAAATTTGATATCAAATTCAAGCTGGTTCAGTTCAATGACCTGCAGGAGATTATCCTCGACAGGCTTGAAAAGGAACTACCCGATTATCTGTATTACCATAATGTTAAACATACCATTGATGTGGTTACCGAGGTTGAACTCATCGGATGGGCAGAAGGAGTCGGGGAGCATGAAGTTTTACTACTTAAAACTGCAGCCCTTTTTCATGATTCAGGTCATATAAGAGGGTATGACGACCATGAGTATTTTGGATGTGAGCTTGCAAGGGAGTACCTGCCCGGCTACAACTTCTCTCCCGGCCAGATAGAGCAGGTTTGTAGTCTGATCATGGCAACCAAAATGCCGCCCAGCCCGGAGAACCTGCTTGAAAAGATAATGTGCGATTCTGATCTTGATTATCTTGGGCGCAGTGATTTCATGCCCATATCCAACAGTTTGTACGAGGAATTGCGGCGGCAGGATAAGATAGGATCATTGTCCGAATGGAACAGGCTGCAGATAAAGTTTATTTCCGGGCATCAGTATTATACAGAGACCGCCCAAAACCTTCGGGAGGTGAATAAACAAAAGCAGATAGAACGCATAAAAGGTATGATCAGCGGCAATTAGACCGGAAAAAAGGATCCCTGCCGGACCACAACACTCATAACGAAAATACCGACTTGTAAAATGGCAATTCTCTTGACCAGTCTGACACCCTGGTTGAACATCATCTGGCTAATATGGCAGAAGACAATGCCGATCTGGTGCCTGATGATTCGTTGATCCGGATGGATAGTATTCTGGCGAAAAATGCTATCTCATTCAAGCGGTCCTTTCCCTTTAATGGTGATCTGATTCTGGACATATCGTATTTCATTGCTCATAAATACCAGCAGACAGGTTCTGAAAGCTGCCTTGTCTGCCGGAAAGATTCGTGCATCAGCTTAATGTCAAAGATCATCCGTTTTTTTGATCATTTGTGAATAGTGAAAACATTTTGTTACATATCTTTTGAGTAGAATGAGCTATAAAATCAAATTATTCGAGTGCGGAAAAAACCCTCCAGGTTTTCTTCTTGTAAGTTGTTGATTTCTAATGCCAGGTTTCATTGAAAACAGCTGCGGAAAAAACAAATGTTATTTCCGCAGTTTAATGGTTCTAAACTTCAAAACACATCCTACACGCAACCTTACCTGGATACTTCAAATTCTTCCATCAGGGAGCTTTTAAACTAATTTCTTAAAGGCACATTTGCCTAAAAAATCCGTCGCAGGGCAACACTTCCGGATTAGTGTTTTCCTCCACCCTTAGGGAAGGCAGCCATCCTGGCCCAGAAGAGTTGTTTTTCCACCGTGCGTAATCTTGAATAATTTTCTTAGTTTTAAAACCAATTATACAAATAAGTCGGTTTAAAGTCGGATAGTGCCCATCCATTTTTAACTTTCAACCTTTAAAAGCAGGTTATACCTGTTTTATCTTCTAATTGAAAAGATTATTGTACCCGGGTGAGTTGAAGATCGCGTATTTTGATTATATTGCCTTTGAAAGGTGCTAATTTATCAGCCTGTCCGGGATAGTTGTCAATAAATGCCTTAAACTTGAAACTATCATGGATGTACTTAAAAAAGCAAAATCCGGAATAAAAGGCCTTGATATCATCACCAGGGGCGGCTTGCCTTTGGGGCGCCCCTCGCTTGTCTGCGGATCTGCAGGAGCAGGCAAAACATTGTTTGGAATCGAGTTTATTGTCAACGGCATCAGAAATTTCAATGAGCCCGGCGTGATAATCTCCTTTGAAGAACGAACACGTGATATTATCGCCAATGTGGCTTCACTGGGCTGGGACCTGCAAAAGCATGTGGACGCAAAGGAGCTTTTCATTGATTATGTATATATCGAGCGCAGCGAAATAGAAGAGGCCGGGCATTTTAACCTGGACGGTTTGTTCATCCGCATTGCCGAGGCAGTAAGGGTTACCGGGGCCAAACGTATACTTATAGATACCCTGGAGTCTCTTTTCTCGGGATTCACCAACGAGCAGTTGCTGCGCGCAGAGATCAGGCGCCTTTTCAAATGGCTCAAAGATAAGGAGCTTACGGCAGTCATTACCGCAGAGGCAGGGGAGAACGGCCTGACACGATACGGACTCGAGGAATACCTTTCTGACTTTGTGATGCAGCTCGATTCCCGGCTCATAGATAATGTATCCACACGCAGGCTGAGAATTGTTAAGTACAGGGGATCAAAGCATGGTGCTGATGAATATCCATTTCTTATAACCGATACCGGATTTTCTATTCTGCCGGTCACCGATGTCTCACTTGACTATGAGGCTCCTCAGGAACGTTACCTTACCGGCATTAAACAGCTTGACGAAATGCTTGGCGGCAAGGGCCTGTACCGCGGTTCGGCGCTGCTTATCTCCGGCACCGCGGGCAGCGGCAAAAGTTCACTGTCCGCCTCGATTTTAAATGCAGCATGCATGCGCGGTGAAAAGGTAATGTATGTATCATTTGAGGAGTCCCGGCAACAGGTGCTTCGCAATATGGCATCCATTGGCATTGACATCAAGCAATGGATTGATAAGGGACTCTTCCATTTTGAAAATTTCCGTTCTGTTACCCTTGGCATCGAAGCGCACCTGGTTAATATGATAGATACCCTGGAAAGGGAAAAGCCGTCTTTGCTGGTTATCGATCCTCTCTCAAGCCTGTCAAATACCAATATACACCAGCAATCAAGAAGCCTTGCGTTGCGTGTACTTCACTATATCCAGTCAGTTGGGATAACCTGTCTTTTTACTGAGATCGCTGATCTTGATAATCTTGAAAAAAGCTCCATGGAAATTTCTTCCCTGATGGACTCTTGGATATTGCTGCGCTACATGGAAGTAGACGGTTTGCGCATGAAAACACTTACCATAATAAAAGCCAGGGGCATGAAGCATTTCGATCAGGTTTGCGAACTTATAATGTCAGAAAATGGAATTGAGCTTCGGGAGTTGAAGGCAAACACCACGCATAAAATATCTCAATGACAAGGAAAAAATGGGAACTCAGGCTATATGTTGCCGGACTAACCGGCAACAGCAGCCAGGCTTTAAAAAACCTGGAGAAAATTTGTGAAGAAAAACTCAGGGGCGAATACTCCATTGAGGTTATCGATCTGCTTGAAAGGCCCGAACTGGCAGCAGGCGACCAGATCGTTGCCGTTCCCACACTGGTTCGCAAGCTTCCCGAACCAATCGTAAAGATCATCGGGAATCTTTCAAAGGAAGAAAGAGTGCTTGTGGGCCTTGATCTGAGGCCTACCGGGGGGTAAAGGCCTGGATAAACTAAGGCGCTCCTGCC
>SLGC01000353.1 GCA_007123885.1 Bacteroidales bacterium
CAGGCGGAATCCCGACCCTCAAACGGCTACTGAACATTTTATTCCCGGGATTGTTATGAGCAGTAAAGGAGTTAACAGGATGGCAAAAACAGTACTTTCACTATTGACGGTCGTTGCGTTACTGCCGTTTCTGGTGTACACCCAAAACCCTGCTGATATGAGATCGAGAAAGCCAATGACCCGTGAGAATGATACGGGAGAATACAAGGTACGGAAAAGCGAGGAGGAGTGGAAAGAGATACTTGAACCGAAGCAGTATGAGGTATTGAGAAAGGCAGGCACAGAAGGGGCATTTACCGGCATCTACAATGATCACAGGGAACCGGGGATCTATTATTCTGCGGCAACTGGCCAGCCACTGTTCGGCTCCGAAGCCAAATTCGACTCCGGATGCGGATGGCCCAGTTTTTTTGAGCCCATAACGGAAGAAGCAATACTTTACCGGAAGGACAGATCGTACGGAATGGTGCGGACCGAGATCATTGACTCATCGAGCGGATCGCATCTGGGGCATGTTTTTGATGACGGCCCCCCTCCCACCGGATTGAGGTACTGCATGAACAGTGCGGCCATGATTTTCGTTGGTGTTGATGAAGAACCCCCTGACCGTGTGAAAGATTACATGGAAAACCATGCATCGGACGAAGAGAAAAAGGCAGTAAGGGATTTTTACCGGAACCTGTCATCCCGCGATTGACACTGTTTCCCGCCGGCATAAAGCCCTTTTTTTCATTAGTTTCCGGGTTGAAAAACAGGATCATTTTTTTACCCTGTTATTTTCCGTCGACTGCTATAACTTTTTCTCAAGCTGCTCAAGCGGAACTCCCTTGGTTTCAGGAACGAAAAATCTGACCCATACCAGCTGCAGCACCATCATCCCGCAAAATATGCCGAATATCAATTCAGGATTAAAGGCTTCGGCCATTATGGGGAACATAAGAGTTATCAATGCAGCAAAAAACCAGTGGGTGAAGCTTCCCAGGGACTGACCGAATGCACGCTGCCTGTTCGGGAATATTTCGCTTATGAAGACCCAGATGACTGCCCCCTGACCGACGGCATGGGCGGCTATAAAAAAGAATATGGTAAAAGGAACTATGCCGTAGGCCTGGGAAGAAAATGCCCAGGCAGTAAGTCCGAGCGAAAGTATATACCCGAACGAACCTATGTATAACAATGTCCGCCTCCCCAGCCGGTCTATCAGCCAGAGTCCGATAAACGTAAAGATAAGGTTGGTAAAACCTATGCCGACCGATTGCAGCAGGGCGGCCTGGGCCTCAAGACCGGTCATCTGGAATATGCGGGGAGCGAAATAAAGAATTGCATTTATCCCCGAAAGCTGGTTGAAAAAAGCAATAAAAAAAGCAAGCAGAATGGGTGTCATCAGTCGCCTGGAAAAAAATCTGCCGGCTTTTTGCTTTCTGTTTCCCGTCGCTTCCACTTCCTGTACAAGGATGGTCAATTCCTGCTCGTTCAATTCAGGGTTGGTTTTCCTGAAGATGTTCATCCCGCCTTCCAGGTCGTTCTTTCGTATGATAAGCCAGCGTGGACTCTCGGGGATTCCGAGGCAGAATATCGCAAACAGCAATGCAGGTATCGCTTCCACACCAAGCATCCACCGCCAGGCATGCTCACCCAGGCCCGCCAGCAGCGAATTGGAAAGAAAGGCAACCAGTATGCCGAAGACGATATTGAACTGGAACATTCCAGCCAGGCGGCCACGGTATTTGGGAGGAGCTATTTCAGAAATAAAGAGCGGCGCGGCAACGGTCGATATCCCTATTCCCAGTCCCCCGATAAACCGTGATATCATGAATATATAAACATCGGGAGCAAGTGCCGAGCCAAATGCCGATACAAGGTAAAGGACACCTATCCATAAAAGGGTTGTACGCCGTCCGAAATATTCGGTGGGCCATCCGCCTGTCAGCGAACCGAGGACAGTGCCCCAGAGGGCCATGCTTATGGCAAGCCCGTGCAACGTACTATCCAGTCCCCAAAGGGCCTGAATGGATTGTTCCGCACCTGAAATTACCACGGTATCAAACCCGAATAAAAATCCCGCAAGGGAAGCCACAACGGCACTTTTGTATAAAAAAAACCTGTTGCTCATATCATAGAACTTTTTTTCTGGCTACAAAATAAGCAATAATCCCGAATTTTCAGCCTGCCTGTCAAATTTCTGAATTCCGTATCCACTCTTTCTGGCATAATACAGCCGGAAGGTTATGACCGGGGTAGATCAACCTCTTTATTAATCAATATTACTGATAACCAGTCCGCACTGCAATTTTTTTTTAATTTTACCGTCATAAATTATTAAGACCCGTTAACTTATGTTCAGGAACATCCTTTTAACAAGTTTAAGAAATATATTAAGGAACAGGCTTGTCTCCGTCATCAATCTCCTTGGTCTTGGAACAGGTGCCGGTGTTTTCCTGCTTGTAATGCTGTTTGTCTCACATGAATACCGGATGGACGGGTTCATTGGGGACAGCGACAGAATATACAGGATAGAATACGGAAACTGGGCGCTGCTTGGTCCCGGCTTTGCCTCAATGGCGCAGGAAATTTGTCCGGAGGTAGAAGAAGCAGTATCCGTTCGCACCTATTTATTCAACAATCTGCTGGTTGAAAAGGATGATGGTGAAAAAACAATCATAGACAATTATTTACCTGTAACTGAAAATTTCATCGGTTTTTTTGGCTTCCGGATAATCAGCGGTGATAAAGCCAATCCGCTTGATGATCCCTTTTCCCTGGTGCTGACCGAAAGTGAGGCTTTACGCCTGTATGGAACAGAAGATCCGGTTGGTAAAACGATCAATTTTTATGACCAGCCCCTGACAGTCCGGGCTGTAATGGAAGATCCATTGCATTTCCACCTGCCCTTCAATGCCCTTGTTTCCTTCGGCATACAGGAAATCATATTTGATCATGGCGACTGGCGGTCACAATTTTTAACCGACATGAACAACCCGACTTATGTAAAGCTGTTTTCGGGGTCATATGAAAGAGATGTAGAAAAAAGGATAACAACTCATATAGCAGAGCTTTATCAATCGCATCAGATTGAAGACTTTTCACTAAGGCCTGTAGCTGACATATATTTCAGGGGAGCCCTGCCTTTTGAAGGGCCTGTCCGTCATGGAAACCTGCAATTTATCGGTATCATGATTATGGTCGCAGTTTTGATACTGGTGCTGGCCGGTATCAATTACACCAATCTCAGTACGGCAAGGGCCGCTTTACGTGCAAGAGAAATAGGTATACGAAAAGTGAACGGAAGTTCACGGACTCTTATTATTCTTCAATTCCTGCTTGAATCTGTTGTAACTGCAACATTTTCAATGATTGTGGCCCTTGCTTTCATTGAGCTTGCCGGACCCGTATTTGACACACTAGTTGAAAGGCAAACAGGCATTGCTTTTACCCCAAATATTCTGGCTATCATCATTCTCCTGCCGTTTGCAGTGGGAATATTATCCGGTCTCTATCCGGCTCTTTACTTAAGCTCCTGTAACCCGGCAAAGATAATCAAGGGTAACAGTCCGGGAGGAACGGGCGGAAGCTGGTTCAGAAAAGGACTGATAATTTTTCAGTTTTCCGTTTCTGCCGGACTAATTATTGTCACCCTGATTATTTCCAGTCAGCTGAAATATTTTGCAAATTATGATACCGGATTGGATAAGGATCAGGTCCTGAATATGGGGATCCCCCGTCAGGCTAGCTATGATTATGATGTTTTCAGGGAAAGAATACTTCAAATACCGGGCATAAGCGGAATTTCACGTTCAAATTCAAAGCCCGGATCTGTGCAGTGGCAGGAAAGTTTTACCGATATCGATGGAAACTCCTATAATTTTTCCTTTCTTCCGGTCGATCCCGATTACCTGGACCTATTCCGGATTGAGCTGGCAGAGGGACGCGGTTTCAGTTGGGACAGGCCGGGTGATATAAGGGAAACAATAATAATAAATGAAACACTGGCCGGGATGACGGGATATGAAGAACCTGTCGGCATGAAACTTCCGGGAGGATATGCAGATGCGATCATAATCGGAGTGGTGAAGGACTTTAACTTCAACTCCCTGCACAGTGATATAGGTCCACTGGGACTGAGTTTCAGGAATTCAGGATATAATACCTTCAACATAAAGATCGACACTTCCGATACCCGGGATATTCTTAATGAAATAGAAAAAGTCTGGCATGATTATGCACCGGATGAACCATTTAATTACTCATGGCTGGAAGAATCATTTAACCGGAACTACCGGAGTGAAATGCTTATGGTAAGTATGTTCGGCTACCTTTCATTACTGGCAATCATCATTGCCGGTATGGGGCTTTTCGGCCTTGCTGCATTTATTCTGCAATCCAGGATGAAAGAGATGAGCATCAGGAAAGTATTGGGCGCTTCCTCTTTCAGTATCATCAAATTACTGGCAAGGGAATTTTCCGTGCTTGTGGTGATATCGAACGTTATTGCATGGCCGGTTGCCTGGTACAGCATGAACAACTGGCTGAGCAATTTTGCACACAGGACCCAGGTAAGCTGGTATTTTTTTATTCTTTCACTATTTCTGACTCTATTGATTGCCCTGTTAACTGTAACATGGCATTCCTGGCAGGCAGCCCGTTCCAATCCGGTAAAAACACTGAAATATGAATAAGATTCCCAGATCAAATACTGAACAAATTTTTCCGGCACGGATATAAATGATCCGGAATATGATCCTGACCCTCATTCAAACATGTTTTTATGAAGCAAGGCTATGATAAAAAAGCCATTTTCCGGTTCTATGAAGAGCTGAATGATTTTCTGCCTGCCGGTGAAAGGAAAAGGGACAGGATCTATTACTTCAGGGGCAATCCGTCTGTAAAAGATGCTATTGAAGCGCAGAATATACCTCATACCGAGGTGGACCTGATCCTGGTAAACGGCAGGCCGGTCAGCTTTGATCATAAACTGAAAAACAGCGACAGGGTATCGGTATACCCGGTATTTGAAAGTTTCGATATAAGCGGGGTTAAACAAGATTCCGGTCCTGTCCGGGATTCCAGGTTCATTCTTGACGTGCATCTTGGCAAACTTGCAAAATACCTGAGAATGGCCGGCTTTGATACCTTCTATCGCAACGATCTCAAAGACGATGAGATCATTAAACGGTCGGTTGAAGAAAACCGCATTATACTGACCAGGGATAAGGGCATCCTGAAAAACAGCCTGGTGCAGAAAGGATACTATATACGTTCACAAAATCCATGGGAACAGTTGAAGGAAACCATTCTGCGCTTCCAGCTGCAATCCTCAATACAGTTCCTGAGCCGCTGCATGGAATGCAATGGTATTATTGCAGAAGTAAAAAAAAAGGAAATTGAGAAGTTTCTTAAACCGGGCACAAGCAGGAATTTCGATAAATTTTTCCGGTGTACAAATTGCGGCAGGATATACTGGGAGGGTTCACATTTCACCCGGATGAAACAATATTATAAAGATCTGAAAACCTTCCTGGATGACGCCGGATAAAAAATGGAACATTTTCATGATTCCAACGTAACATTACTCTGTTAATGCTTACTTTTTTATACTTGCCCGGTTCAAAATCAAATGATAATACATCAGGGGGTAAGACCAAAATACAGTCAGCATGGAATTGCAACGGTCAAAAATATTATGGATATAACCATTTGTTTAACCAAATACTTATTTATGAAAAAGTCTTACTCTATCGTATCAGTGATCCTTTTGATTGCAGTAATTGCATTTACTCAATGCAGATCAAAAAGGACAGCACAACCTCCCCCGGGCGAAACAAGGGTGGAAGTACTTTGCAGCGGACCGGATTTCTGGACCGACAATCAATATTTCAGGGCAAATTCTGTTGCCGAAAGCCGTAACCAGGCCAATT
The DNA here is from genome assembly GCA_007123885.1 of Bacteroidales bacterium. GTDB lineage: Bacteria > Bacteroidota > Bacteroidia > Bacteroidales > PUMT01 > PXAP01. The sequence goes on from SLGC01000353.1 coordinate 5,916, forward strand.
CCAAAAGAATGGCGTTAAGCAATGCAAGGGCTGAACTGGCCGGCCAGATTGAAACAACCGTTAAAAGCGTTATCGATAATTACATACAGGATGTTACGGTTGGTAACCGTTCAGAATTCAACCAGAGATACGAGGGGATGTCAAGGGAGGTAATAAACCAGAGACTTGCCGGCACAAGGGTGATCTGCGAAGACCTGGTAAGGACTTCCGAAGGAATGTACAAAACATATATTGCCATAGAACTTTCAGGCGAGGACATAGTGAATGCCATGAACCAGCGCATAGCAGCAGATGAAAGACTCAGGCTGGATTATGATTATGAAAAGTTCAAGGATACTTTCAACCAGGAAATGGAACAGATGCAAAAGAACCGGGGATACTGATCAATACGCATGGAAATACACGAAAAAGTCCCCCGGCAAATAAGCAGAGCCACTCTTTAAACTTAAAATGCCGGGGCTTTATCCTTTTAATCTTTCAGGAATTATTAATTTTTTACACGTGCAAAAATTTTCAGTAAGATTTCTTTTTTTCCTGATGCTGCTCATCTTTTCAGCTCAGGGATGCGCATCCAAAAGGCTGGCCAAACAGGCCCAACGGCTTGAAGATGCAGGACTATATGAGTTGGCAGCAGAAAGTTACCTTCAATCCTTTAATAGAAACCAGAAAAACATAGATGCTGCAACAGGACTTCGCAGGACCGGGCAAAGAACGCTTGATATGAAAGCCGCTGCAGTAAGCCAGGCATATAATTCGGGAAATGACAGGGAAACAATATACAAGTATCTTGATGCACAGGCTTATCATCGGAAAATCAGAAATATAGGGATACAATTATCCATTCCCCCGCAGGCACAGACATATTATGAGGAAGCAAAACCCAGGTTTCTCGACAGCTCTTTCGAAGAGGCAAGGCTGCTGCTTGAAGAAGAAAATTTCAGCCAGGCCGAATCGATATTTTCTGAAATAAAAAGGATAGATCCCGATTACCGGGATCTTAGCCAGTACATGAGGGTATCCAGAGGTGAACCTGTATACCGGCTGGGTGTGGAACAGCTGGATAATGGTTTTTACAGGAGGGCATACAATACTTTTACCACCCTGATAAATAATCAAGGTACCTATAAAGACGCAACCGAGCTGAGGGAAGATGCTCTTTCCAGGGGTAGAATTACAATTGGCATAGCAGAATTCGATAACAGATCAGGACAAAGAAACGCCCATGAGATCATCCGTTCCAGGATCAATGCAGAAATAAGCGGACTTAACAATCCTTTTATACAGATCGTAGATGATAAGAACACCGGGATCTTTTTAAAGGAACAGCAAAGGGCTGCGAGCACCGGGAGCGAAATGAAAATCGGTCACCTGATGGCAACACGCGCTATACTGACGGGAACACTGCTTAACCTTGATATTCGGCAAGGAAGGTTGCAGCGCACCGTACGAAGGGCATATCTCAGGGAGGTAATTGAAACAGAAGATGACTCCGGAGAAAAAAGCAGGCAAACCTTATACCACAAGGTCACCTACAACGAATATCAGCGGGAGAATTCGGCAGCCGGTGCTTTCCAGTTTCAGTTGAGTTCCACAGAAACAGGAGCTGTCCTTACCTCAGGGGTCGTAGAATTAAAACCTGCCGACAGGATCCATTACGCTGCTTTTGACGGCAATGTGAAAAATCTTGTGCCCGGGCACTGGGAATACAAAGACAGGACCTCACCCAGGGATAACATCCTGGATGATCCGGCCAGGGTAAGAAACCTTCAGAGCCTTTTTTCGGCAAGGCAGACGATCAAATCACCTGCAGTATTAAGAAATGAAATTATTGAAGAGATCGCAAGTGAGGTCGGCAGGGCATTAAACAATTATAATCCCGAGCAATGATCTTCCGTGGCTCAAAATATTCAGTGCTTTTATGCCTTGTGGTATTTTTACATGCCTGCGGTCCCGGACGGGTGGCAAGGGAAAGTTTATCACTACAGCCTGACTGGGTGCGAAGCCGCCCGGTCGTTCCGGGTCATTATATCGGTATCGGATGGGCTCAGAAGACAGCCAACATCCAGTTTTACCAGCAATCGGCCAAACAAAATGCCCTGGCTGATCTGGCCAGTGAGATCACCGTAAGTATTTCCCTCAATTCTGTTTTGCATGCGTTTGAATCAAATCTTGGGTTCAGGGAAGATTTTTCTTCCACAATACAGGCACGGACCCAGGAGGAACTGGAAGGTTTTGAACTTGCCGGAACATGGGAAGATCAGGACAATTACTGGATTTATTACAGGCTTTCTGCCGCAAGGCACAGTGAAATTAAGGAACGGCGAAAAAATGATGCCGTTTCCCGTGCAGCCGGACTGCTGGAAAACGCACTGACCAGCAGAGAACAGGGGAATCTGCGTCAATCCCTTATTCATCTGACAGGTTCACTGGAAGCCATTAAAAATTATTTTGACCAGCCATTACCCATAGAATTAAGGGGGGAGAGCATACAGCTTGGAAGCAGGATATTTGAAGAATTATCCACCTCAATTTCCAGTATCGAGATTACCCCGCATCAAAGAGAAATAGAAATAAAGAACGGCCGGGTAATACCCTCTTCAATGCTGACGTTCAGGTTAACCAGCCGGGGCGAGCCGGTAGCCGGTTTTCCTCTGATTGCAACATATTCAGAAAGACCTCTGAGAAACAGTACCACACGTTCCGACAACAATGGAAATGCCGGTATGGGCATAGACAGGGTCAGATCCACCAGGAATTTTGAGACATTCTCCTTAAGGCCCGATATTGCAAATATCCTGGCGGAAGCTACCTCAGATCCTGTGATCCGCAGAATGATAAGCCGGTTTTCCCTTCCCGAAGGGGAAATAAGGATAAATATCCTGCCACCTGTAATATGGATTGACGCCAGTGAAAAAATGGCAGGAAGGGAATCCGGGAGTAACCTGGCTGACAGTTTCCGCAGGAACGGGGTTGAAGCAGGCTACCATTTCAGTAATAATTATCAGGATGCCGATTTTATAGTCAGGATCCATGCAGAAGCTGTTTTTGCCGGTGAAGCAGGTACGTTTAAGAATGCCGTGCTGCAGGGAAATATACAAGTGGAAACGGCAGATGGGAATATGTTGTACCAAAGGGAACTTGAAGGATTCCGGGGGGCGCATTTTGATCCTGACCACGCGGCTGATGAAGCGTACAGGCAGGCGGTAAGGAGGCTGAATTCAAGCTTTTTCAGGGAAATAGATGATATTTTAAAAGGAAGAAGCGGCGCGGCAGGTTCATTTTAAACTATCTTGGCAAGGTGTTCAAACGGTCAATAAAAGAGACTCTGCCCTCATTAAGGTCCTTTTTTATTTTATTGTAAAAGACCCTTGATTTATGATCGGAATTATTGCTCTCAGGATTATTTATGCGGTGGATAAGATCATTCCTTAGTTCTACAGTCTCTGAAATAATCTGGTAAACATTTTCCTGGTTAAGAGAGGGGGTATGCTCAAGAAAAGTGATACATTCGTAAATTACCTCATAACACCGGTTATTGACGTCCCTCTTTATTTCCCTTTTATTTGCCATTTATCTTCGTATATGCCCAAAACAATGTGAAAATGAAATTGATAACATCATACAATTTACTAATTTATCCGGAAAATGCAAACAAAATTTAAACAAGAATCTTTATTCACTGTTTATTTTTTATATAAAAACTTGACAGGATAAGGATCCATAACGAAGCCGGACTTTCTGCAAGCACAGAGAATTAAATAACTTGTTTATTATATTTATCAGCACCATTACATCCATGCCTGCTACAACGATCACCAATGAATGCCTGGGGGAATTTTTTATAAGTAACGGAAAGGGTAAACCTGCAGAAAAATTTGACAACAATTTCCTGTATTCCGGTACTTCATTTTATGAAGTCCTTAAAGTAAAAGAGAAAATACCACTTTTCCTGGAAGATCACCTGGAAAGACTTACCATTTCACTAAGGGAAAGCAATACCGGTGTTGCACCCCCGCTTCACCTGATAATTGAAAATATTGAACTTCTTATAGATCTTAATCCATCCGTTTATGAAGGAAACATCAGGCTGATCCTGCATTTTCCGGCAAAACTTCATGACGGATCCCATATATATGTATATTATATACCTCACCGCTATCCTTCCACTGAGGAGCGTGCCCATGGTGTGCCGCTGGTGATGATAAAAGCGGAAAGAAAACATGTTCATTCAAAAATAATTGACCTTGATTTCAGAAGGACTGTCAACCAGAAAATCATAAATGCAAATGCCTGGGATGCTCTTCTTGTTGACAGTAAGGGATTCATAACGGAAGGCAGCAAGTCAAATTTTTTTTTGATCATTGAAAACAATATCCTTACCCCGCCTGAAAAGGATGTTCTTCCTGGTATCACCAGAAAACACATCTTTGAACTTTGTTACCGGACCGGAATTGAAATAAAAGAGGAAAAAATAGCTTCCGGCCGTCTTGAAAGCTCTGCTTCATGCTTTATAAGCGGTACCTCGCCAGGGTTACTGGCGGTAAGGAATATCGGTCCATTTTTTTTTAACGCCGGCAACCCGTTGCTTGAAAAGCTCACCCATGAATACGAACTGCTAGTTCATCAATATATCTCAAATAAAAAAAGAATTTAACCGGTAGGAAAAATAAGCATATGTCAGCTGTCATCATTTATATGTCTCTTCATGGTTGCGCAGAAAAAGCGGCCATCCTGCTCAGTGAAATGTCCTGGAAAAAAGTGGATCTTGTCAATCTCAAATTTCAGGATCCGCCACGGCTTGATAATTACAGTACAGTGATCATAGGTGCGTCGGTACATATGGGTTCAATCCAGGGTAAGATCAGGAAGTTTTGCCAGGAACATGAATGGGAGCTGATTACCAAAAGACTCGGACTTTATCTGTGCCATATGTTTGAAGGTGAGAGTGCGACCAGGCAATTCAATGAGGCTTACAGTGAGACTTTGAGAGCTCATGCCGTCGCAAAGGGGTTGTTTGGAGGAGAGTTCAATCTCGGTAAAATGAGTTCGTATGAAAAAATGCTGATCGAAAAAGCAGCAGGAATTACCCAAAGCGTAGAAAAACTAAATACCAGGGCGATCGAAGGCTTCGGAAAAATAATCTTTCATCTTGACAAATCATGATTTTTCATCCCACCCCCACTCTGCTTCCTCACTTTGTTCCGCCGGCTTCATGCCTGCCTCCTGTGCAATAAAACGACATTTTCAATATGATGGGTATGGGGAAACATGTCAATGGCCCGTAATCGGTCAATCCTGTACCGGGAATCCATCAACCCGATATCCCTTGCCTGGGTGGCTGAATTGCAGCTTATATAGACAATCCGCGGGGGAGCGATCTCAAGGATCTTTTCAACGACCGACTGGTGCATGCCTGTACGGGGAGGGTCTGTAATTATCGTATCGGGCATTCCGTTCATGCGGATAAAATCGGGAGTCAGCGTATCCTTGATATCTCCTGAGTAAAAAGCTGTATTGTCAAGGCCGTTCAGTTTTGCATTAAATTTCGCATCTTCAATGGCTTCAGGCACATATTCAAGTCCGGTAACACTTTTACAGTACCTCGCAATAAAGGCAGCAATCGTACCGGTACCGGTATAAAGGTCATAGATTATCTCATCTTTCAGGGGTGTCGCATATTCACGTGCTATCCTGTATAATTCAATTGCCTGCAGGGAATTTGTCTGATAAAACGATTTGGGTCCGATCTTGAACTGCAGATCTTCCATGGATTCAAGGATATGATCCCTTCCGCTGAAAAGTTTTGCATCCAGATCACCAATGGTATCATTTGCCTTGGGATTAATTACGTACATCAGCGAGGTCAATCCGGGAAACCTTCCGGCAAGATGGCTTAGCAGTTTTTCCCGCACCGGTTTGTCCTCATGGAAAAAGACAACTATGACCATAACCTCGCCTGTTGAGCTGGTACGGATAACAAGCGTCCTGAGGAACCCCTGCTGTTTAACCAGGTCGAAAAACTCAAGGCCATGCTCCCTTGCATACTCTTTTACGGCAAGTCTTATTTCATTGGATGGCTCATCCTGCAGGTAACACTTTTTTATATCTAGCACCTTGTCAAAACGACCCGGTATATGAAAACCGGCACCACTCTTATCTTCAATAATTTCATTGCCGGAAACCTCATCATCTGACAGCCAGCGCCTGCTGGTGAAGGTGAATTCAAGCTTGTTGCGGTAAAACATGGTTCTTTCGGATGCAAGAACAGGCTCGGGATCGGGAAACCTGAATTTGCCAATCCTGTTAAAATGGTCAATTACCTGCTGCTGCTTTGCCTCAAGTTGGCGGGAATAATCCAGATGCTGCCATTTACAGCCTCCGCAAACACCGAAATGTTCGCAGAAGGGTTCTTTACGGAATCCCGATCTGTTATGAAGTCTGACAATCGTGCCCTCCATGTAATTTCTTCTTTTCCTGGTGATCTGGATATCGGCTACATCGCCGGGGGCGGCGAAAGGAACAAATATCACCATATCTTCGTATTTCGCAATAGCCTTTCCTTCAGCAGCTATAGTGCTTATTTCAATATTCCTGAGCAGAGGCAGGGGCTTTTTCTTTCTCACCTGATTGATTGTTTTATGGCTAAAAGCCGGATAGACCGGCAAAGTTAACATTATCCGCAATTTGATCCGGGGATAGATCGTTAAAAGCTATCCTGTCATGTACGTACCATTGTGGTCTTTTATTTTGCTTATGCTTATCTTTGTGCCCTTTAAATTTAACTATATGGTATCAGTAAATCAGGTAGCAGTCCAATTCGGTGGATTTGAGCTTTTCAGCGGAATTTCCTTTCAGATAAATCCGCGCGACCGTATCGGACTGGTAGGGAAAAATGGTGCAGGTAAAACAACCCTTTTAAAGCTGATCAAGGGAATAACCATGCCGGATAAAGGCGAAATTGTTATTCCTGAAGACCTGAGGGTTGCCTGGCTGCCCCAGCAGATGGTCCACAAAAATGATAAAACGGTATTGAATGAAGCGCTTTCAGCCTTCTCGGAAGTTATTGAACTTGAAAAAGAGATAGAAAGGATAAACCGGCAGCTGGCAACAAGAAAAGATCATGAATCTGACGTGTATATGCAACTTATCGCCCGGCTTGCAGAAGCTAACGACCGTTTTCAGCTTATCGGAGGCGGTAATATCCACGCGGAGGTTGAGCAGACGTTAAAGGGCCTTGGTTTTCGGGATAGTGATTTTGGCAGGCAAACAGGTGAATTCAGCGGTGGATGGAGAATGCGGATCGAACTGGCCAAATTGCTGCTGCAAAAACCGGATCTTTTCCTGCTTGATGAACCCACAAACCATCTTGATATAGAATCCATACAATGGCTGGAGGAATTTCTGATGAATTATCCGGGGGCGGTTGTTCTGATCTCTCACGACCGTGCCTTTCTTGATAATGTAACCATCCGCACAATTGAAATATCACTGGGAAAGATATACGATTACCAGGCACCATATTCCATCTATGTGGAATTGAGAAGGGAGCGGCGGGAACAGCAGATTGCAGCCTACCGGAATCAGCAGAAAAAGATCGGAGACACCGAACAGTTCATTGAACGGTTCAGGTATAAGGCGACCAAGGCCGTTCAGGTGCAGTCGCGGATAAAGCAACTGGAAAAACTTGATATAATAGAGGTTGACCTGGAAGACCTGGATACCATCAATATAAGGTTTGCACCGGCTCCCCGTGCCGGAAGCATTGTCGCTGAAATGAAAAATATCAGCAAAAGCTACG
>SLGC01000275.1 GCA_007123885.1 Bacteroidales bacterium
CTGACCGCACCTACAGGATAGGGATTGAGTCTGCCCATGGCGGCAGCCATTTTTTCTCATCCCTGACATCGGGGGCAATGAAGGAGGCGCTCGACGTAGAATTTGGCGAGATTGAAGAGACTTGCCGTATATACCCTGTACCCACGGCTATTATCAGGGTTGGTGACAGGAACTTCCTGGAAGAGTGTTTTTTCTATTCAGACCCCAGCTTCTACGAGGTATTCACAGTGCCTTTGATCGAAGGTGATCCGGCAACTGTTCTTTCAAGGCCCAACACCGTTGTTATTTCCCGGGAAACCGCACGAAGGCTTTTTGGCGGTGAAAATCCGATAGGTAAGACTATCCTTCTTAATGAAGAACACCTTTTCGAGATAACGGGCGTTTCCGAAGATATGCCCCACAATTCCCATTTCAGGTACAATTACCTGGCCTCCATTGAAACTGTGATCCCTGAACTGATGATATATTTCCAGCGCTGGCTCTACAACTATTTGTACACCTATATAGTCCTCGCTGAAGGCACCGAGCCGGAAGCATTCACCGATAAGCTGCAGGAACTTGTATACAGGTATGTCAGTCCCGAGTCCGAATTGTCGGTAGGCAAGGGAATTGAGGCATTTGAAAAGGAAGGGGGCTTTTACAGGTTCAGGACCGAGATGCTTGAAAATATACATCTCCATTCGGATGCCGACCACCAGATCAACGAGGGGGGCAGCATGACAACCGTCTATTTCTTTTCGATAATAGCGGCATTTATCCTGATCATTGCATGTATCAACTTTACGAACCTTGCCACGGCACGATTTTCCTTCCGGACGAAGGAGATAGGGATACGAAAAACCCTGGGAGGCAGCCGGGGTACCCTGATTCGGCAGTTCCTTGTTGAATCGGTGATGGTGAGTGTGATCTCAATGATCATTGCCATATCACTGATAGAACTGTCTCTCCCCTTTTTCAACGAGATTACCTACAAATCATTCAGGCTGAATTATTTCTCCAACTGGTATATTATTCCTGGCCTGTTCATGTTCAGCCTGATTACCGGCATCCTTGCGGGAAGCTACCCGGCCTTCTTCCTATCATCCTTCAAGCCTGTAAGGGTCCTTAAAGGCGAAACCGGCACAGGCAAACGGAGCGGTTCATTGAGAAAAATCCTGGTTGTGGCTCAATTTGCAATAACAATTACACTGTTTATTGCAACATTAATTGTATCAGGGCAGCTGAGGTTCATTCACTCCACCGATCCCGGATATGTAAAGGAAGGACTGCTGGTTTTGGAGCGCACCCAGATACTGGGTGACCGGCAGGAAGCCTTCAGGGATGAGCTACTGAAACATGAAGGCATCATCAATATAAGCTACTGCAATGCCCTTCCGGGTTATCCTACGGGAGGCACCGCCATATACCGGCATGGAAAGCCCCTTGAAGAGTTAACCCAGGTATCGGTCGTAACTGCCGACCATCGTTACCTTGAGACTATGGGCATGAGGCTGGCAGAAGGCCGGTTTTTTTCTGAAGACTTTCCAACTGACAGGGATGCAGTCATTATAAACAGGCCCCTCGCAGCGATACTTGGATTTGACGGATCGCCCGGCGGGGAGATCGCCTTTCCTCATGATGATCTTATAAGCCCGGTGATCGGAATTATTGATGATACCAATTTTGAGTCGCTGCACCGCAATATCAGACCCATGGTAATAAGACCGCCGGGCAGGCCCGCCCGGTTAATGGCCGCCAGGATTGACGGCACCGATTTACCTTCAGCCATCAGTCATATCGAGCAACACTGGAATGATTTTACAGGAGATGCCCCGTTCATATACTCTTTCCTTGAGGACGATCTGATGCAGCTTTATACACAGGAGATCCGCGCAAGGAGAATATTCGAAATTTTTGCCCTGCTGGCAGTCTTTATTGCTGCCCTGGGATTATTGGGTATGGCATCATTCAATACCGGGAAAAGAACCAGGGAGATAGGGGTCAGGAAGGCTATGGGAGCATCCCCCCTGTCGATAATGCTAATGCTTTCCAGGGAAATAAACATGCTCGTGCTGTTGGCAACCATAATATCATGGCCTGCAGCATGGTTTTTGATGAACAGGTGGCTTGACAATTTCGCATACAGGATCGAGCCCGGGTTACCAGCCTTTTTAGCGGCCTCGGTAATAACATACATCATCTCGCTGCTTACCGTCGGCATCCAGTCCTGGCGCGCAGCAAACCTGAATCCGGTCGACGTATTGCGGGATGAATGATCCAGAAGTCATTCTTGCTCATCCCTCAGATGCCCTGAGAGGTACTGAGAGGGCACATCGCAAACATCACAAATGCCTGTCAAGCCTCTCATTTGTAAAAACCGTCATGAGCCCGGTAGATGAAGTTTGTTCCGCCGAAAGGCATTATGCTGTTAACGACAATACCCGTCCGATTGAATCACAATCATCTTTTAAAAGCATTTCAGGACATTTTTCCTTTGAGCACTTTCTCTCCCGCTAAATTCATGGAAATTGCCCCCAGCGGTGCGGTGATGACAATTGCAAGCACAGCAAGTATAAGGATAGTTTCACCGGCCGGAACACCCATGGCAAGGGGAACAGATCCTATGGCAGCCTGCACGGTTGCTTTCGGACTATATGCCAGCATGCAAAAGCCTTTTTCGTTCAAGGTTAGATTGGTGCCTGCAAGGGAAAAGTAAACACTCACGCTTCTCGCAAGCAGGCCCACGAAGATTATAACGAGCCCTGTCAGTCCCGCTTCGCCAGCGAGTAAAAAATTCACCTCTGCACCAACAAGGAAAAAAAGCAATATCTCGGCAAATACCCATATCTTGCTATACCTGGCAGACATTTCAACCGCGAGTGAGGGCCGACGCTCTTGTATAACGAAGCCGATCACCATTACCCCGAGCAAAGAGGCAAGGGGAATTATATTCCGGAGCATGTCCCCGGCATGGGTCAGAAAAATGGCAGATGCAAGGATGACCAGTATTTTTTTGGTATGCCTGATATTAAAGCGCTTAAAGATAAAAAGAAGCGCAATGCCCACCACTGCCCCTGCCAATACCCCTGTTATTATGGATATGGGTATAATAAATATCTGGCTGGCAATATTAAGACCTGTCCCGGCATAATAACCGGCAAAGCTGGAGAAAATAGTGATAGCCACTACATCATCCAGGGAGGCACCCGCCAGGATCATGGAAGGGATCCCCTTGTCGGCACCTTTACCCAGCTCTATATAAGAAAGCATTTTCGGAACAATGACCGCGGGTGAAACTGCTGCGATGATAAAGCCGAGCATCCCTGCTTCCACAAGGGTGAAATCCAAAAGCCATGCTGCAATAACCATCACCATTGTCCCTTCCACCAGGGCCGGAATGAACCCCAGGCGCAGGGCCGGCATCCCTACCATTTTCAGTGTCTGTAAATTAAGTCCCAATCCGGCGCGAAGCAGAATTATGACAAGGGCGATATTCCTGAGATCGGCAGAAACATGCAGTATGCTGTCATCAATCCAATCAGCGCCATAGGGACCAATTGCCATTCCAAGAAAAAGTATTCCCAGAAAACCGGGCAGCCCGAGTCTTACAAACAACCGGTGAGAAATTATTCCAAACAGAAATATTATTGCGAGGCTGACAGCCATTTTATAATTTTTTAAAACACAACTCCCGGAGACTAAATGGGCTTGCAGACATACCTCAATATAAAAATCCATACATCCACAAGGGGACAGAGCGTTCGGTGCCTATCTCTATATCATCCTTAACAAGGAAAGAATTTTCCCGGTTATACAACTGTTTTGCAGTTTTATTTTTTCCTCCGATCTCGAAA
>SLGC01000384.1 GCA_007123885.1 Bacteroidales bacterium
TTCCTGTTCAGATTTCTGTCCGGCGTATTCCTGATGTTCTGGCCCCTTATAAGAATAGAGGGATCTGTACTGATCTTTCTTGCTGCATCATTTAGATTTTCCAGGGCATATTGCAGCATCATAAGATTTTCATTCACCCTTACGCGGCTGGTCTCGAAATCAAGCTCCAGGGTTTCCATGAATCCCTGGGTATACATGGCAGCATCGGCCAGATTATCAATAAGCTCCTTCATATTCGCCTCCCTTATTGAAAGAGATATTTCCCTCAGGTTGCCCAGCACTTCTGCAATATCATCCCCCTGCATTATTTCGTTGAACTTTTCCATCGAGGCCGAAAAATCAGTTGATGCAGCATCCAGTCTGCCGGTAACACTGTTCAATGTAACGGCTATTTCTCTTATATCATCACGGTTATCAGAAAGCATTCCGTCCATCCTTAAAACGGCTGTATTGGAATTTTCCGCCAGCACCGAGATATTTTCAGCTGCCCGGGTAAAGTTATCCAGATTGGCAGGCAGGGTGAAATCATGGAGGTTGTTGAGTAATTCTTCCACCTTAAAAGCTATTATCTCGGCCCGTCCGCTAATATCAGCAGCTGCCGTGGACCCTGTTCCTATATATCTGCCCGGATCAAGGAAATCTGCTTCTACTGTACCACCGCGGATCTCTATAGCTTTCATGCCGGTAATACCTATGGCTGTGATATCGGCAACGGCATCTTCCTTCACAGGGGTATCGGTAGCCACATTCAGCTCAAAGATTATTTTGTTTACATCGTAGGGATCAATACTTATATCAGACACTGATCCGACATTTATTCCAAGATATTTTACCGGACTCCCGACTTCCAGTCCGCTAACGGAAATATCACTATATGCCACATAGTAGGTATGCTTTGGTTCAAACAGGCCCCGGCCGGTGAACCAGCCAAAGATCAGCAGGAGGAAAGCCCCGCTGACCATTATGAAGATACCCAGTCTTACGCTTTGTGACTTTTTTTTCATGATTTCAAATTTTAAAGTCCGTGGATCCGTATATCTTCCTGATCATGTGAGTTCGACCAAAGGTCCATATGGTAGGATATATCAGACCACCTTAATTAAATAAATATTACTCATGACAGTTGAAACGTTGATACATACCCGAATATTTTACTATATTCCTGAAACTCTTGATAATCCGGAGAAATGTTATTCTTTTCAATCAATTCCTTCTCTTTTCAAAAGATATCATGTTATTTATAAAATTAATTTATTAATATGTAAAAACCATTATCTTTAAAAAGTTATGACGATATTTCATTTAGGGAATCCATATTATCCCCCGGTTAAAAAGCTTGCTGTCAACCTGAAGCCTGCTTTTATTTTGCCGGAAACACCCTGAAAGAACAAGACTTGATTCAAATGATCCGGATTTGCTTTTTAGTTATTTTGTTTTTACTACTTTTGTCTGACTGTAAATTAAATTTAATTTGGAGGCTCATTTTGCCGCACCCTGTTTTGCCGCGTACGGCGAAAAGATCGGAAGGCTTGCATCAAGGCCGGCCGAAATAATTGTATTTGATGTTGCCGGGGAAACGGGACAGTAAACATAACCGGTTACCGATTCCGGTACTGAACCAGCTAAACAATTACCAATGCGCTCGATATTATTGACCGGGATTAAGAAAATGGATGTATTCACCGTTCCTGATCCCATTATCGTAAATGATACCGATGTAAAAATTAAAATGAAAGTTGTCGGAGTTTGCGGTTCGGATATTCACTATTTTATAAACGGGAAGATCGGCAACCAGGTTGTTGATTTTCCCTTCACCCTTGGGCATGAAGGTGCGGGAGAGGTCGTTGAAACGGGTACTGCCGTTACCCGGGTCAGGCCGGGTGACAGGATTGCAATTGAACCCGCCGTGCCATGCCAGGAATGTGAACAATGTCTGTCAGGAAGAGAAAATACCTGTCACCGGTTAAGGTTTCTGGGATGTCCCGGACAGGCTGAAGGTTGCCTGTCTGAATATCTTGTCATGCCTGAATCATGCTGCTTTCCCGTTCCCCGTCAGGTTAGCTACGATGAAGCTGCCATATCCGAACCTCTTGCTATTGGAGTCTATTCTGTAAAGCAGGCATTGGCTGAAAAAAAATTCAAGACAGGAATCCTTGGATTCGGTCCCATTGGAATGAGTGTAATGATTGCTGCCCTGGACCGGGGAGCAGATAAGGTATATGTTACCGACAAGATCGATGCAAGAAGTGCAAGGGCGATTGGAACGGGTGCGGCCTGGTCGGGAAACCCCGATAAGGACGATGTGGTGGGCGAAATTTTAAGAAGGGAGCCATACGGATTAAATGTAATTTTTGAATGCTGCGGAAGCCAGGAAGCCATGGATCAGGCGGTTGATCTGGCCAGACCCGGGGGGAAGATAATTATTGTCGGCATACCTGAATTTGACAACTGGTCATTCAGTGCAGATAAAATACGTCGTAAGGAAATCAGCCTTATAAACATCAGAAGGCAGAATCATGCCCTTCAGGAAACCCTGGAAATACTGAATTCAGGAAAGACCGGGATAAAATCAATGGTTACCCACAGGTTCCCGTTCGAAAAAACCCTGGATGCATTCAATCTTGTAGCCGGTTATAAAGACGGTGTAATGAAGGCCATGATAGATATTTAGAAAGACAACCGAACAGGCGGCAAAAGCTGACATCCGGAACATTAATCTTTAACAAAAGGAACCTGGAACGAGTTGCTGCCGATTAAGAAGGCATAGTCATTTCAACGATCATTATGTATTTCAATTATTTTTCAATGCCATTAGTAGTGGCTGCGATGCTGACCGCCATCCTGGGTTACATGATCCTTCCTTACAGATCGACCCCGGGTGTTAAATATTTTTCCTGTCTTTTGTTTTCAGCTGCAGTATATTCACTGTTTTATGCCCTGGAAATTTCCTCGGGCGAACTGATCAGGGTAGAGATCTTCTATAAACTTCAATATATCGGGATACCTTTCATTCCTGCCTTTTTTCTTTTATTTGCCTCAGGTTATACCAGGAATAATGACGTCAGAAACCCCCTGGTGTTGATCCTTATATTCGCTATCCCGGTTTTAACAGCTCTTTTTGCTTTTACCTCCAATCTGCACGATTTTTTTATCAGAGAAGCTCGTCTGGATAATACCGGTCCCTTTCAGGGCTATATTTTCAGTGCCGGGCCATGGTACATGGTTAATCAGGTTTATGCCATGGGCACTGTTTTGCTGTCGATCATACTTTTATTCAGAATGTATATAACAGCTGCACCCGCAATCCGGAACCAGGCAGGTGTTGTTCTTGCCGGATCCATAGTCCCGTTCCTGATCTATCTTTTATATATTGCCGGAATTTTCCCGGGGGGACTTGATGCCAATCCTTTTTCCTATACCATATCAGGAGTTATCATCTTCATAGGGATATACAGGTACAAATTGTTCAGCATTTCACCTCTTGCAAGAAATATATTGTTCGACAATATTCCTGACGCTGTAGCTGTTCTGGATCATGAAATGCGGTTGGTGGATATGAACAAACCGGCGGCCTGCTTATTTGCCCTGGAGAATAGCGCAATAGGCAGGTTCTCGACCGAAGTTTTCAAGAAGTGGCCGGATATACTGCAGAACATGAGAGGGGATGCCAAAACAAAATATTTTGAGTTTTCCTTGAATAACGCTGACGACATCCGGTACCTTAAATGTACAATTATAAGGCTTCAGGATAATCATAATACAGAGCGGGGCAAAATGCTGGTGGCCAAGGATGTTACCGTCGAGAGAAAGGCAGAGTCCGAAAAATATGAAA
>SLGC01000265.1 GCA_007123885.1 Bacteroidales bacterium
AAATTCCTCTGGGTACTGTTGCCAGGGCCTTTCCCGAGAACTCCGCCCGTAGCAATAGCAATCTTTGACTGTTCCACCTGGTAGTTTCCTTCATGTGTGCCGGAAACAAAGCTATCTATGCGGTTTTGCCAGGTTCCCAGCCGTCCTTCGGAACGGCTGTACATTGCAATTGCAACAAATATCGAAAGTAACAATAAACCTGAACCGGTTAACACAACCATGTAGCGGGTCCTTACCCTTCCCACGAACATCAGGATAATGCAGGTGGTGAAAAGTATCAGGGAAGTTGACAGATTCGCTGGCATTATTAATCCGCATATTACCAGGACCGGTACAAGAATGCTGATAAAAGAGTCTTTTAATTCCTTTATTTCATATTGTTTCTGGGCAAGCAGCCTTGCCAGGTACATTATCAGGGAAAGTTTGGCAAAATCACTTGTCTGAATGGTAAACCCGAGTCCGGGGAGAGTGAGCCACCTTGATGCTTCATTTATGTTCGTGCCCATTAACAATGTAACAGATAGAAGGATGACCGAGACAAAGAGAAAGAGCTGAGAAAGCCTTGAATAGAACTTATAGGGGATCATATGGGTTATAAAAATAATTGCCAGGCTGACAAGCATAATGGTAGAATGCTTGAGAATGTAGTAGGCTGTATTCCCTCCCTGAAAACGGTAGGCCAGGGTTCCTGTCGAACTGTAAACAGCCAGCAGGGATACGATCGAAAGAAAAATGATCACGGCCCAGATCACTTTGTCCCCCCTGAGATATCTGAATGCTCTGGTCATCTGCTATTAAAGGTTTCTTACACAAATTTTAAACTGGCGGCCACGGTCTTCGTAATTTTCAAAAAGATCAAAACTGGCACAGGACGGAGAAAGAAGCACTGCATCCTCTGTTTTTGCCAGATAATATGCTGATCTGACGGCTTCCTCCATTGATGATGCTTCAACGATTGCAGGTACTTTGCCGGAAAAGAAATCCAGAAGCTTTGAATTATCTTTCCCGAGACATACAATTGCATGTACTTTTTCCCTTACCAGGTTCTCAAGCATAGAATAATCATTTCCTTTATCAATCCCCCCTGCAATCCAGACCACAGGACGGTTCATACTTTCAAGCCCGTACCACGTTGAATTTACATTCGTGGCTTTGGAATCATTTATGAATTCAATGCCCCGGATCCTTAAAACAGGTTCAAGCCTGTGCTCTATACCCTGAAAACCGGACAGACTCTCCCTTATCACCTCTTTTCTTATCCGGAGCAATTGCCCGGCAATGCCAGCAGCCATGCTGTTGTAAATATTATGTCTGCCCCTTAATGCTAATTCATCCAGTTCCATTTCAAACTTTTTATTATGTGATTTTATGATCAGTTTATTTTCTTTAATACAGCCTCCCCGGGAATGTTCCGTGATCTGGGAAAACGGATAATGCACCGCAGCCGTTTTCCTTGTTTTCATTTCACTTTCCAATACCGGATCATCACTGCACCATATGAAAGCATCATTTTCATCAAGATTTTTAATTATCCGGAATTTTGAATCGATATAATTGTCAAGCCGGTATCCGTACCTGTCAAGGTGATCGGGAGTTATATTCAACAGAACAGCCACATCGGGTTTGAACCGGCTTATGCCATCGAGCTGAAAGCTGCTTACTTCCAGGCTGTAGTAATCATGATCCTGTTCAGCTACCATCCTGGCAAAACTTTTCCCGATATTTCCTGCCAGTCCGGCATTGAGACCTGCCCTTTTCATCATATGGTAAATAAGCGAGCTGGTAGTGGTCTTGCCATTACTGCCGGTTACGCATACTGTGAATGCTTTGGTATATCTTGCGGCAAATTCTATTTCCGATATAACAGGGATCTTTCTGAGGAGTGCATCCTGAACCACCGGTGCCGAATCAGGGATACCGGGACTTTTTATCACCTCGGCAGCTTCTTTCAGCAAATCGCCGGAATGTCCGCCCTCTTCCCGGTCAATATGGTAATCAGCAAGCAATTCGCGGTAAGGGGACTTAAGTTCGCCGGAATCGGAAACAAAAACTTCCAGTCCTTTGGCCTTAGCTAGCACAGCAGCGCCGCACCCGCTTTCACCCCCTCCAAGAACTACAATCTTTTTTCCCATTGCCTGTTATCGAATCTTAAGTGTAACTACTGAAATAACTGCCAAAAGTATCCCTACAATGAAAAACCTTGTAACAATTTTAGGTTCCGGATAACCACCCAGCTGATAATGGTGATGCAGGGGCGCCATCCTGAAAATCCTTCTTCCTTCTCCGTATTTGCGTTTTGTATATTTGAACCAGCTTACCTGGATCATTACCGAGAGACTTTCAACGAAAAATATCCCGCACATTATGGGAATAAGCAATTCCTTTCGTATAAGAATGGCAAATACGGCTATAATGCCGCCAATAGACAGGCTGCCGGTGTCACCCATAAAAACCTGGGCCGGATATGAATTATACCATAAAAACCCGACTGTGGCGCCGATGAAGGCCGCCATGAATATGACCAGTTCACCGGTAAACGGGATATACATGATATTAAGGTAATCAGCATATATGATATTACCGGAAAGGTATGCAAGTATGCCCAGGGTGGTGCCGATAATGGCAGATAATCCTGTAGTAAGACCATCCAGTCCGTCAGTCATATTCGCGCTGTTTGACACGGCAGTAACAATCAATATAATTGCAGGTATAAATATCAGCCAGCTCCACCGGTAGGCTTTTTCTCCAAGAAACCAGAGCAATGAAGCATAGTCAAACTCGTTATGTTTTAAAAAAGGTATGGTTGTTTTTGTGTTCTTTACATCTACTGTTACAAAAGCCGGAATCTCTCCATTCAACTCTTCATCATCCACTATTTCCATCTTTGGCTCGCCTGAAGGGAGCATAACTTTTTCCCTTACAATAATATTTTCATTTGCCAGCATGACTATACCGACTATCAGTCCTATGACTACCTGTCCAAGGACTTTGACCCAGCCGCTGAGTCCCTTTTTGTCTTTTTTAAAAACCTTTATATAATCATCTGCAAATCCGACAAGACCCAGCCATACAGTGGTTACCAGCATAAGGATTATATATATATTGGTAAGATCGCCGACCAGCAGGATCGGGATTACTATTGATATCAGGATTATAATTCCTCCCATGGTGGGTGTTCCCTTTTTCTCCAGCTGACCTTTAATCCCCAGATCCCGTACTGTTTCGCCAATTTGTTTCTTGATCAAAACATTAATTATGCGCTTGCCGAAAAGCAGAGATATAATAAGGGAAAGAATTATTGCCATAGATGCCCTGAAGGATATAAAGTAAAATACTCCCGCACCCGGAAAATCAAGATCCTGTAACCAATCAAATAAATAATACAACATTTTCTACCGTATTTTCCTGCATTAAAATTTTAACAGCAGGTCTGAACCGAGCACAGACCTGACCACTTCCCTGTCATCAAAATGGTGCTTTATGCCCATTATTTCCTGATATGTTTCATGCCCCTTACCAGCTACCAGCACAAAATCGCCGGGTTCTGCAAACATACATGCTGCCCTGATGGCCTCATCCCTGGCGGTAATACATAATACCTTGCTTTTTAGACCTTCTTCAACACCTGCCATCATATCATTGATTATGTTTACCGGGTCTTCCGAACGGGGATTATCGGAGGTAATAATAACCCGGTGACTTTTTTCAGCTGCTATCCTTGCCATGACCGGCCGCTTGTCCTTGTCACGGTCACCCCCTGCGCCGGTAACGGTAATAAGCCGTCCATCAGGGCCAAGTAACTGCCTGACTGCCTCGATCACGTTGGCAAGAGCATCTGGTGTATGTGCATAATCAACAATGGCAGTAACATTATTTGAAGATCTTATTGTTTCAAACCTGCCCTCTACAGGATCAAAAAGACTTATTATTCCAAGGGCATCATCCTCATTTACATCCAGCAGGATCGAGCACGCAAAAACAGCGAGAATATTACAGGCATTGAACCCGCCGATAAAGTTGGTCCAAACCTCCTTTCCGCTGATAACAAGCTGCATTCCCGCGGGATGAATTTCACGGATACTCCCTTTAAAATCAGCCATTGTCTTTAACGCATAGGTGATGACACGTGCTTTTGTGTTCTGCACCATGTACCCGGAATTGCGATCATCTTTATTGATCAGGGCAAATCCTTTTGATGAAAGGATATCAAAAAAATGTTTTTTTACCTTTAAATATTCACTGAAGGTGCCATGATAATCAAGGTGATCATGGCTGATATTTGTAAAGATACCACCGGTAAAATGGAGCCCTGCAATACGTTGCTGAACTATCGCGTGACTGCTCACCTCCATGAAGCAGTGACTGCAGCCTCCGGACACCATTTCGGCAAGCATCCGGTTCAGCCTGATGGGATCGGGAGTAGTATGTGTTGCAATCGAATCACGGCCGTTGATACTGTAGCGGATAGTTGAAATAAGTCCTGCATTGTATCCCAGCCGGCTGAACATCTGATAGAGCAGGGTCGCGGTAGTTGTCTTGCCATTGGTTCCGGTGATACCTGTCAATTTCAGACGCCTTGAAGGATGGCCGTAGAAGGCAGAAGCAGCCAGTCCAAGAGCCTTATGGCTATCTTTTACCCTGATCCATGTTATATCCTGGTCCGGATTGCCAGGCAGATTTTCGCATACTATTGCTACTGCACCGGATAAAACGGATTTTTTAATATAATCATGTCCATCACTGATTGTGCCCCGTAATGCAAAAAACAAGGTGCCGGGAACTACCTTGCGTGAATCCGATTCCAGTAAAGCAATTTCCAGATCCCGTTTTCCCAGTATCTCTTCACATTCAATACCTTCCAGTATTTTATCGAGGTTTTGCATTTTCTTAATTAATACTCATTTCCAATATAATTCGCTGGCCGGGTGCCGATGGCGTTCCCGGTGCCAGTGATTGTGAAACTATTTTGCCCCTTCCTCTTACTTCTGGCCTGAGACCACGGTTTTCAAGCAGATAAAGCGCATCCATAAGAGCCATATCAACGACATTTGGAACGGAACCCTCCGGTATGTGCCTGTCACGCAGTTCAACATAAGATTCCTGCCTGGTTGTGGTAACCCAGTCGGATGTCTGTGTATCGTTATTATAGGGAACGTCAAAATACCGGAATACAATATCAAGATCATTCCTGTTTCCGGATTTTGAAAAAGGAGGATCTGCAAATATACTATTATCTGCAAAAAAAGGTTCATGCATATCAAAACCGGTGGCATAAACCTTATCGGCTATTTCCCTGAAAACCGGACCTGCCACAAGATTTCCGTAATAGACATTATTGGATGGTGAATTCACCACTACTATACATGAATAACGGGGATTATTGGCAGGAAAATAACCTACAAAAGATGCCTGGTAGCTTATACCCGATTCCAGCCTGTATCCGCGGCCTTCGTGCGCTATCTGTGCAGTTCCGGTCTTGCCGGCTATCCTGTAATTTGCATTCCTTAAATTTACGGCAGTTCCGGCCTCAACAACACCTTCCAGCATCCTCCTGGCACTTCTCAGTGTGGAGGGGGAACAAATCGACGGATTAAGCACCTGTGTAGGAAATTCTTCAATTATATTGCCATTGTAATGGAGAGCGCTCACAAATTTCGGTTTTACCATCTTACCTTTGTTTGCAATAGCATTGTAGAATGTAAGGATTTGCAGGGGGGTCATCCTGACTTCATATCCTATTGACATCATTGGTAAGGAAAGGCCTGACCACGAAGGATCGCCCGGATATTTGATCTCAGGAGAAGCCTCTCCCCGGATTTCGATCCCCGTTTTTTCATTCAGGTTCATCCGGTACAGACGGTTAATGAACTCCCTTTCTCTCCCCTTGTAGAACCTGTCAATTATTTTGGCAGTAGCGACATTGGATGACAATTCAAAAGCCTCCTGCACAGATATTTTTCCATATCCACCCCGGCGTGCATCGGCAATCCGGTGATTGAAAAAATATATTTCACCATTGCCCGTATCTATACTGTCTGCAATTTTTATGTAACCATCTTCCAGTGCCGCAATGAATGACATGAGCTTGAAGGTAGAACCGGGTTCTGTACTGGCACCAATTGCATAATTATAGGTTTCGGAATAACCCCCCTGGCTGTTACGCTCCAGGTTTGCTATCGCCTTGATCTCGCCTGTACTGACCTCCATCAGAACAGCAGTGCCATGATGTGCATTATGCGTCATCAGTTGCCTTAAAAGGGCATTTGTAGCCACATCCTGGATGTCCACATCGATTGTTGTTACAACGTCCATACCGTCGCGGGGTTCTACTTCATTTCGATCGTTGAGAGGCATCCATACATTGCCTGATATTCTCTGCATGAGTTTCAGTCCGGCTACACCACGAAGATAATTATCATAGGCTCCTTCGATCCCGACAATATTCCCTGATTCTCCCAGGGTAGTATAACCGAGTGTTCTTGATGCAAGATTGCCATGTGGTTGAATTCTCTGGTTATTCTGAATATAGATGAATCCCCCGGTATTCCGGCCGAGCCGGAACAGCGGGAACTTTTTCAGTTCCTTCAGCTGATCAAATGTAACCCGGCGCTGCAGCAGGTGAAACCTCCTGTTTTCCTGCCTTGCCCTTATAAGCTCAACCCTGTAGGCCGGTGCAGTTTTATCACGGAAAAGTCCCGCGAGTGCCAGGCAAAGTGAATCAATATTCTCATTAAAAAGCCGGTCTGTCAGTCCATGGGCACGGAGATCCATCCTGATCTCGTAATAAGGGACCGAGGTGGCCAGCAGACGGTTTCCTGCGCCATAAATATCGCCCCTGTTTGGTTCTATTGTGATATCACGTATCGTCATCCGGCTGGATCTTTCCTGCCATTTACTTCCCTCTGCAAACTGGATATAGATCAACTTTCCGGCAATAAAGGCTGCAAAAACAAGGACCCCGAAATAAACCAGTGCAACTCTCCACAATATGTCCTTTTTGACTGACATTGATTATCATTTTCTTTTCCCGGCAACAATTCTTACAGGAGGTTCAAGTGACTCAACCATTTCAATATTATTTCTTCCAAGCAGTCTCAATACTTCAGATTGCCTGCTCATGTGCATCAACTCGGCAGAGACGGTAATTGCCTCTGCACGCAATTCCTTAATCTCCGATTGCAATTCACCGGTTCTTCTCACCATTTTTTCAGCATGGTAACTATTACCTATATACAGTATCGCCAATACTGCAAGGAAAATTATAAAGGGAAGTTGTTCCAGAACGAAATCGCGTGTCAGAACACTTCCATCAATAAAATCCTTTAGCGAACCACCTTTGGGTTCCGGCTTTTTTTCGGGTCTTTCATCAATAAATTCAATATTTTCTTCTTTTATATCCATTGCCTTTATGGTTTAATTCCTTTCGGCCACCCGCAATCGCGCGCTTCTTGCACGTTTGTTGTTCCTGATCTCATTCTCATCAGCTACTATTGCCTTTCTGGTTACCACCTTAAAAGGAACCAGCGGATTTCCATAAAAATCCTTTTCCAGGTCGCCCTCAGGTTTTCCGGTGCGCATGAAATTTTTCACCATCCTGTCTTCCAGCGAATGGTACGAAATCACCACCAGCCTTCCCTCTTTTTTAAGGCTCAGCAATACCTGCAACAACATTTGTCTTAGAGCATCTATCTCACTGTTCACTTCGATACGAAGGGCCTGAAATATTTTTGCAAGAAATTTATTTTCCTGCCGGGCCGGCACAAAAGATGAAATAATCTCGAGGAACGCGGGGACGCCTGTGATTGGCACTGACTTACGGGCATTGACAATTGCATCTGCAACTCTACCAGGATTGGTAATTTCACCATAATCTGCCAGTATCCTGCGCAAATCTTCTGCACTATAGCTGTTCAATATTTCAAGAGCACTGACAGATGCATCCCTGTTCATTCTCATGTCGATCTTATCTGATTTTTTAAAGGAAAAACCGCGGTCAGGATCATCAATATGGTGTGATGATATACCCAGATCTGCCAGAATGCCGTCCACCATTCCGATGCTCAGGTATCTCAGAAAATTGCGAAAGAACCTGAAATTGCTCCTGATGAACGTAAACCTGTCATCTGCGATTTTTCCGGCCTCATCTTTTGCATCAGAATCCTGGTCAAAGGCAATAAGCCTTCCTTTGCCAAGCCTTGAAAGGATCTCCCGCGAATGACCTCCGCCCCCGAAAGTAAGATCGATATAAGTGCCACCGGGCTGGATATTCAATCCGTCAACACTTTCCTTCAAAAGGACCGGCTTATGATATTCCATCGCTTTTATGTTTCATTCGGATGACCCAAAATTTTTTCAGCAAGAGCTGCAAAATCTTCAGCCTCACCGGATTGTTCATCGTACCGGTTCCTGCTCCAGGCTTCTATTTTTCCGTCCTGTCCGGCAAGAACGACCTCATTGTCTATTCCGGCAATATCAAGCAACCGCCTGGGAATAAGTATCCTGTTTTGTGCATCAAGAACCACCTCGGCGGTTCCCCGGTAAAAGCCGCGAAGGAACTGACTATGCTCCTTTTTGTAAGGATTGATCCTGGATCTTATTATTTCATTTTGCCGCTCCCATTCATCCATTGGATACAGCACCAGACATTGCTCAAAAATATCTTTGCGTACCACGAATTTGTCCATGGCTGCCGCGGGCATATGCTTTTTAAATGCCGCAGGCAGGATCACCCTGCCCTTGAGATCGACCCTGCATATATAATCTCCTATGAATGTTGCCATAGACCATTCTTTAATTAGGTAAAAATAAATAAAATTTATCCACTTTCAACCACTTTACGCCATTTTTCGCCACATTGTTGATAACTTTTTTAATTTAATTCTCTTAAATTTACAGCGATCAAATAATCTCAATGACTTATGCCGGAAGAACAGACATATCATAATCCATCACTGATTGATGTGAATACTATATTCAAAACCAAAAGTCCCAAATTGTACAAGTTTATTCCGGGCTTTATACTCTCCTATATCAAAAGGACCATACACCAGGATGAGATAAATGAAGTCCTGAGGAAATACGGTCACAGGTACGGACTGGATTTTGTAAGCAGTGTCCTTGAACATATGGGCATCGATTACAGCATAAAGGGAGAAGGTAATATCCCACTTGAAGGAAGGTATATTTTCGTATCAAACCATCCGCTGGGTGGTCTGGATGGTATGATTTTTCTCGATCTTCTGGGAAAATACCACAAGAATGCCAAGTTTATTGTAAATGATCTTCTGCTGAATCTGAAAAACCTGGAACCGGTCTTTGTTCCCGTAAATAAGCATGGCAGGCAATCGGCCGAGTATGTCAGAAAAATCGAGGAGCTTTACCGCTCAGATAACCAGGTACTTTATTTTCCGGCTGGATTGTGTTCAAGAAAAAAGAAAGGCAAAATCAAAGATCTGGAATGGAGGAAAACCTTTATCAAAAAAGCGATCGACCATAAACGGGATATCGTACCGGTATATTTCGAAGGAGAAAATTCTCCCTTCTTTTACCGGTTTGCAAATATGAGGCAATGGATCGGTATCAAGACAAATATCGAAATGTTTTACCTGCCTGATGAGATGTTCAGGCAAAAGGGCCGGAAAATCAATGTAACAATCGGCAAACCGATCTCTTTCACCATTTTTGACAAATCCAAACCTTATGCCCGCTGGGCTGAAGAGGTGAAAGGCCTGGTCTACAGTCTAAAGGATTGAAACACTTATCCCCGGCAGCAGTGGGTCCCATACTAATTGGCGTCCCGGAGAAAAATTTCCTATTTTTCTTAACTTTTTTAAATTTCCGTTCGAAAAAAGTATTATTTTAGCGGTCTTAAGCAAATCCATTTGACCTTATTTAAGGTAAATGTTTATGAACGCTTGATATTATATGGAACATATCATAACTCCTGTTAATCCGGCAAGAATCGAAAAAGAGCTTGATCCTTCCAAGTTTATCAGAAAGACCAACAATGGCAATAACGAGCTTTACATTATTGATCATTCTGATTCACCCGATATACTCAGGGAAGTAGGAAGACTTAGAGAATTAAGTTTCAGACGTGCAGGAGGGGGAACGGGAAAAAAAGAGGATCTTGACGAATTTGATATCTCCGATGATCCATACAAACAACTAATAGTCTGGGACCCGAAACACAGGGAAATTCTTGGAGGTTACCGTTTTTATATACCTGCGGCCGACAAACCGGTGAACCCGGACAGATTTGCTACTTCAAAGCTTTTTCATTTTTCAGACAAATTCAAATCAGAATACCTGCCGTATCTGATAGAACTTGGGCGTTCGTTTGTACAGCCTGCCTACCAGTCAACCGCCAGGGCAAGAAAAGGTTTGTTTGCACTGGATAATCTATGGGATGGCCTTGGCGCAATCATGGTTGATAATCCGAAAATGAAATATTTTTTTGGCAAGGTAACCATGTATCGCAGCTTTAATCAAGAGGCAAGGAACATCATTATTTATTTTCTGCAAAAATATTTTCCTGACCCGGAACATCTTGTACGGCCCAAAGATCCTCTTGATTTCCAAATAAATGCAACAGGATACGAAAGGGTGCTTGACGGAAAAAATTACCAGGAAGATTATAAAAAACTATCCTCTTATGTAAGGAGCCATTCTGAAGTAATCCCGCCACTCATAAATGCCTATATGAACCTTTCACCCTCAATGAAAGTTTTCGGGACGGTCCTCAACAAGAGTTTCGGCAATGTAGAAGAGACGGGCATTATGATAACCATGAGCGATCTGTACGATAAAAAGGTAGAACGTCATGTTTCAACCTACCAGAGAGTGAAGTACTATATACGCAGAAAAGGATGAGAGATTAACTCTTATCCTGAACCGGTCTTTGTGAAATCAATTCCATTTTCTATCCATCAGGCTTTCGATGACATTGCAAAGAAAATGCAACATGAAAGGCAGTATGTTGTATTTATGAACCCCCACGATACTTAGTCTCAAAAAAGCTATGAATACTGGTAATCTAATATTAGTATGAACGCTGGTTGCGCGATTCTATATAATTGATAAAGGAAGTATTGACAACCTTGTTTCCTCCCGGAGTGGGATAATTGCCGGTAAAATACCAGTCCCCCCTGTCATTCGGACAAGCCTTGTGCAGGTTTTCTATGGTCTGGAATACAATTTCAACTTCCGCACGTATATCTTCGGATTTTATCAATTTCACTATTTGTGCTGATATCTGCTCAGGCGTAAATGGCTTGTAAATATTCCTGACGTAATTCCTGATCTGTTTAACAGGCAGGTTCTGCTGTTCTTTTGAAGCTTTGTAAACCTCGTTTATGATCTCTTCCCGGCCGGTTTCCTTAAGAAGGGCAATGGCAGCATGAAAAGCAATAAAATCACTGAGTTTGGTCATATCGATGCCGTAGCAGTCAGGGTACCGTATCTGGGGAGAGGAGGAGACAATTATAATTTTCCTGGGAGAAAGCCTGTCAAGAATTCTTAATATGCTTCTTCTCAATGTGGTTCCCCTTACTATTGAATCATCAATAATTACAAGATTATCCCTGCCTTCGTTAATTGTTCCGTAAGTTATATCATAAACATGAGCTGCAAGATCATCCCTGGTTTTTTCCTGGGAAATGAAGGTCCGCAACTTGATATCCTTGATTGCTATTTTCTCAACCCTGGGTCTGTCGGCTATTAGTTTACATAATTGTGATGCGGTGAGCTTTTCACCCGACTGAAGTATCTTCCTGGTTTTCTCCTCTACCATGTGATTTTCAATGCCCTTAACCATCCCGTAAAATGCTGACTCTGCCGTATTGGGAATATATGAAAAAACCGTATTGGCCAGATCGTCGTCCACTGCATTTAATATCTGGGGTGTCAACAGTTCACCAAGCATTTTTCTTTCCCGGTATATGTCTGCATCGCTTCCGCGTGAAAAATATATTCTTTCAAATGAACAGGATGTTTTCGTTGCCGCCGGTTTGCGGATCGTTTCATCAAATATCCGGCCGTCCTTTTTAACAAGCAAAGCGTTCCCCGGTTTAAGTTCCCTGACTTCATCCCCTGGCACATTCATTACTGTCTGAATAACCGGCCGTTCAGACGCGGCTACAACTATTTCATCATCGATGTAATAAAATGCCGGCCTGATTCCCCAGGGATCCCTTGTGACAAAAACATCACCATGCCCTATTATTCCGGCAATAGTATACCCCCCGTCCCAATCCTTACTTGAAACTTCCAGGACCTTGTTAACATCGAGGTTCTTCTCTATAAGCCTTGAAATTTCACGGTTGCTGTAACCTTTATCCTTGTATATTCTGAACAGGTACTGGTTTCCCTCATCCAGAAAATGGCCCACTTTCTCAAGAATAGTCACCGTATCTGTGTATGCCTTCGGATGCTGACCAAGTTCGATAAGTTTCTGAAACAGCTCGTCTGTATTGGTCAGGTTGAAATTCCCGGCAAGAACAAGATTCCTGGATTTCCAGTTATTTTCCCTCATTACCGGGTGAACATGATCGATTCCGGTATTGCCGAAAGTACCGTACCGGAGGTGGCCTAGATATATCTCGCCGGCAAAAGGAATGCTCTCCCTGGCATATGAAGGGCTTCCGAACAATTCGGGATGTTTTTCACTGATAGGTGTGAAATGTTTGTAGATCTTGCTAAATACATCATTTATGGATGAAGGGGAGTTGGAACGATGACGAAACAGGTAAGGTTTCCCCGGCTTAAGATCGAATTTTATGCTGACAACACCAGCTCCATCCTGACCGCGATTGTGCTGCTTTTCCATAAGAAGGTATAGCTTATCCAGTCCATACCTCCAGGTTCCGTATTTTTCCTGGTAAAATTCAAGGGGTTTAAGAAGCCTTATTACAGCAATACCACATTCATGCTTGATTAATTCGCTCATCAGACAGCTTGATAATATTTAAAACAGATCCCGCCCCTTCCTCTATGCAGGAAAAATTGATAATCGGTTACATGTCGGCACAGATCATTCAATTGGAGGAAAATTTATCCTGGTGCCAACAATAAATGAAAACGGATAGTCCTTGCTTATTCTTTTTTGCATCTTCAGGGCTTCACTCCTGGTACGGAAATCACCTATATATACTTTAAAGTTCGGCTGATCCCATTCAAGATATGTTTCCAGATCAGGGTAACTGGCAAAAAATTTGGCCTGCTCATTAATTGCATTTTGCCTTGCTGCCTGGCCGGACTGAGAAAAAATCCGTATCCGGAATCCGGGCATCACTGCATTCCTTTCGGCATTCTCTTCATTAATTCTTATCAGACGCTGCATCAGATCATTCAGACGCTCATCCTGGTTGATATTCACCCTGCCTTCCCTGGCATCTTCTTCTCCGGAAGCAGGGGAAGCCATTTGAGAAAAACCTTTTGCCGGATTGATCAATAAAAGCAAAAAAACAATGCAGAAAATTTTCATCAGAAAATATTATATTTAATTAGTTGGTATGATGGATCTTACCATGACAATATTTTCATTTTATTTTGTGAGGATATTGAAAATATCATTATGGATGATTCATGTGAATAAACTTTAGTTATAAGATTGTAAATCATGCACATATATTTTGCATTTAAGTTATTTTGGCATTGCATAGGGATGTATCCCCTTGTTTATT
>SLGC01000298.1 GCA_007123885.1 Bacteroidales bacterium
ACTGTTAATAATGATACAACGCTGGTTTTTGATATCTGCATTATTTTGGATTTAAACTATAAATAATTATACTTCTTGTGGTGAATAGAGCACTCCACCGGTAATATGCTCGATTTGAATACCTGCAAGCTGGCCCCAGGCACGAATATCGTGAAGATGTTTCCCATAGATTAGCACATTGTGGTGTCCGCGAATATCCAGCACATCGGCAACATCATCCATTTGCATTTCAAAGCTTGTACGGCAACCTCCAGTCCCATCTCCAGGTCTCGTATCTATATTGCACAAAATCGTTCCTGTTGCCACCTGGACTCTGTCAGATGAGAGAAACTTAAATATAGTTGCAGGTTGATTTTCCTTAAACAGTACTTGTGGAGCCGTGCCCCAGTCAGTCTCATGATGACTTCTCAGAAGGTAGGTCTCTTCCAACTTATCAAAACCATCCATTTTTGTAGGTGCAACACAGTGTGATCCTCCGTATGTGTTTTGAACATTGAAGGAAGTGGGATTATGCATAAAACCGGGCTTATTGAATAGATAACTTGTTAGCATGAGTGACAGGGCTGCATTCACATCCCCTTCGCAGCCTCCGCAGGTTCTTTCATTTAACAGTTGCATATAAGCAATACACGGTGGGGGTGCTTTCCGGTGCTCTATCAGGTTAAGGCAGGCCATGGTGAGTGAATGGCAACCGGTTTCTTGCATTATATGACGGCTGGCCAGATAGCATCGGGCCCCTTCCAGTACTTCTTCATCAGATGGTTCTACAACATCCTTAGCATTCCTTATATAGCTTCTGGCAATGGCTTTAGCGTCTTCAGAATCAGCGGTAGCATGGTATGCTTCCAAATACCGGTCAAAAGGCATACGGTGGAGTGTGGTACCCACAGGCTCAAGCTTCTCAATCCTCTCCTCCGTATCACTTATAACGGCTAAACGGGTATTCTTCATTTGCCATAAAGCCTTTTGCATACGCAAACCATGTCCCAGCCACTCATTATACTGGGTTGTAGCCATGAAAAAATTTGGTGTATTTCTGAAAGTACTGTGAATATGGGTCATAGAAGTACCGCGGGGACTGAAAACCACCATAGGTAATTTGCCTCGGTGTTCCAGAAAATAATTAAGGAGAGGATCCCTTCTTAAAGCATAAATATCCTGAAGTACGATCAGGGTTCCGTCGGCATTGTCAGATTGAGCCGTCTTAAGGAATCTGTCAATGGATTCGTTACTATTTAGGGGTACGGCATCGATATCAAGAATAACTTTTAAATCAAGATTTGCCTCCTCCAGAATATTCGTATACAATTCCTGGCTTTCAGCAGGGTCATATGCCGCACCCGGCCAGCCCATCCAGTTTTTATCAAATTCCCGCATGAACCCAACCCTGATACGGGGTTTAACATCACCGTCTCCCGGCATAACCGGCAGGTCAATAACATTTCGAATACTCTCATTAAAAGTACAACCATAAAATCCCATGAGGGTAGCACCTCCAGCAAGCGATAAACGGGTAAGGAACTGCCTTCTGTTAAGGCTTGAGCAACAGGAAGCTTTTTTTCCTGGATTTTTCATTTTGATAGTTTTTTAGGTTAACCTGAATAATTAATAAAAAAATATCTTATTTGCTATTCTAATACTTCCGGGTAGAGTTATTTTCCCATTTTAATATTATTCACTTCCTTCATTTGCGAAATTTTCCCGTCAGGCACACTAACAGCTACCCAGGGTTTTCCAGGATCTATCAGGGAAGCCTCCCACACGAGGTTTATGGTTTTCCCGTCCATGATTCCTGTATCCTTTACCCTTTCATTTAATTCCAGGTTCCATCCGCGCAGCTCGAACTCAACATTTCCTGTACCTTCAGCCTTAACCGTAAAACGAATTAGTCCCTGATCGGTTGTTTCGTAAGAGAGTGAGTAGGATAATTTATTCCCAGTGTCAAGTGCATAAACTTTGCCGGGCATAAGTACAGTCTCTTTCGTTTTCCCGTTGTAACTGATTTTATAATTTCCTTCCGGGATCTGAACCATTGAGGCATCCTGACCGGCAGGAATGAAAAGTTCTCTTTCATAACCCGTGTTTATCTCAACAAAACGGATATCAAGTTCACCTGTCCCTGTACCTGGAATTTCGACCCTGGATGGGAAAGCCACATCTTCCATCAACCATAGCCACCTGGCCGATGGATTTGACCATATCTCCTTATAATTGTATAATATCGATGCCGGCCAGAAGGGGAGATCCCTGTTTTCCGCTGTCTGGATGCCTACCGGCAGTCCCCCTACTATATGTCCTGAACTTGGTGTGTAGAGAGGAGAGAAATCGTATCCCTCGCCCCACATAGTGCTCTGAGCGAACGGGTTTTTACCTGTGATCCATTCAAGCTGCATACGGCTCAGATTGATCCCGTCAAGATCATTACGCAGCCCGGAGGCTACTGCAAGTGCTTTCGCCTGGGCCAGCTGGATGCCGAAATTACCTCTGTGCCCGAACCATACCGGGAAAAAACGAAGGTAATATCCGTTTCCAAGTTCCATTCCGCTCATCACCTGCTGCCTGTACGAAGCATCCCTGTCTTTGCCGGCAAGGCTTGACTGTTGAAGACCGTACAAACTCCTGGTATGTTGTTCATCAATATGGAAAATTGATTGCGGTATCATTCCATAAGGCTCGGAAAACCTTGAAGTTGCTTTCAGGTATTCGGCATGTAGTGCAATTGCTGAATACCAGTTGATCCATTGTTCATGGTGGGGAAATTCCATGCATAATTTTTCAAGTGCCATTATGGGAGCCTGATCCTGGGCAATGGGGTTATAGCGAAGGATCTGTAGCTTGTCAGCATTCCTGTAAAAGAAACCGGCAAACGGAATTTTCCAGGGGGTATAGTTCTGCTGCTGGCTTTCCATGATTGCTTCTGCCCACTCAATTGCTTTCCTGGCAAATTTCTCGTCTCCTGTGAGTTTAAAAAGATTCATTGAAGTAATAACAGCCTCCCCGCATATTTCAACCTCGGGTATTGTCATGCCTTCCACGGCCCACTCCCAGTCTTCCGTTGCAACCCTGACGCAATAGTCAGCTTTTACCGGGTCAATATGCCTGAGGGTAAGGGCGGCCCTGGCAGCTGCAGAGGCAGAAAGGAAATTCTCGAATGGCAATTTCTGTGCCGTGAAAGAAAGATCATCCTCATTGCCTATTATTCCATCGGTCCACCGGCCGATTCCCCCGAAATTATGGCGGTACCCATTCCCGAACCGGGTCTTCAGAATCCAGTCAAGTCCCCACAACGCCTCCTCAACCAGCCTGTCGCTAAGCGTTCTGTCGGTGCTCCTTGTGTGGTCAGCAAGGCTGAACATTGCATAAACAGCCGGAGCGGTGTTGTAGATCATCTGGGTGAGGTCTCCTGCGTCATGCCATCCGCCATTCACAACTATCTGCAGCGAATCATGTCTTACAGTGACATCCTGGTGACAGGCATCATGTACACCGTCTATTGCCTGGCCACATCGCTGGCAGTACCAGTAATTGACAGATTTCCAGATCGATTCCTTCCAGACATCATCTCCTATCCTGAAAGGAAGTGTACTGATATTGCCAACATTCAATATATAGGTTCCCTCCTGATTAACCTGCGAAAAGTCCAGAACATTAAACTGGTTGATATATGATTCGGTTTTTTGTACTGGCCCGGTGAGCAAGGTCCTGCCGGATTCTATGTGGATCAGCGAAAATTCCTTTTCTTCGGTATCACCCATGATTGCTGTTTTCCGGCCTCCTGTCTGATACCCCGAATGAGAAAATGCAATTCGCCCCGGTG
>SLGC01000037.1 GCA_007123885.1 Bacteroidales bacterium
AATTATCAAAACAAATTTATTCAGAAAAATGATTGAACAATACATCTTTCAGAATTCTTGATGATAAATTTGACCAATGATTTAATTATTGTGGTAAACAAATACTTTAATGTGACAAACGGATTGAATGTATATAACCATCACATAATGAGATTTATAGAAGATTAAGCCTGTCATGACAATTATGCCGTGGGTTTAATTTTTGTTCAATTATGGCCGGTAATACCTGTACCCGTGGATTGTGATTTATGCAAATTCAGTAAGTATTGGATATTCCTTTATATAGTTGTAAGGGTCGATGGGTCCGGGTAATTCGGGGCTTACCCTCAAATCACAAAAAAAAAACGCATCAAGGGACCGGATGCGTTTAACTGTATGGATATTTATAAAATTTGTAGCCGTATACTATTTATTTCTTACAAGCACCTCGTCTACCATGCCGTAGGTTTTAGCCTCCTCAGCTGTCATCCAGTAGTCGCGGTCGGAATCCTTCTCAACTTTTTCATAGGGATTGCCGGTATGCTCTGAAATTATCTCGTAAAGTTCCCTTTTAAGCTTCTGTATCTCCCTTACGGTTATCTCAATATCCGAAACCTGTCCCTGAGCCCCGCCCATGGGCTGGTGTATCATCATCCGGGAATGTTTCAAACATGATCTTTTGCTTTTCGCCCCGGCAGCGAGGATGATTGCCGACATCGAGGCTGCCATTCCGGTGCATATTGTTGCCACATCGGCACCTATATACTGCATGGTGTCGTAAATCCCCAAACCGGCATGTACCGAGCCCCCGGGACTGTTGATGTATATCTGGATATCCCTTGCAGGATCGGCCGATTCGAGGTACAGAAGCTGGGCCTGTACAATATTCGCCACATAATCGTCGATGGGCAACCCCAGGAAGATTATCCGGTCCATCATCAGCCTTGAGAACACATCCATGGAGGCAATATTCAGCTGCCTTTCCTCAATAATGGTTGGCGAGATGTAAGCATTGAGAAGTGACTGATAGCTGTCAATTTTTGCGCCGCTCATACCCATATGTCCGATGGCATATTTGCGGAATTCATTTTGTTTATCCATGTCGGTTTATTATGAATGGTTTATATGTATGTAAAATTAACAAAGAAATCGGAGAATCATAAACAGATACCGGCTCTCATTTCAATACCGGTGAATATTTTTGACCGAAGGCAGGTTTACGGGCTGATTAACACCATCGGCTCCTCTTTACTGATCGAATAATTTGGCAAATTCTTCCTCCTTGACCTTTTTCTCTTCGAGTTTTACCGTTTCCCTGGCCAGATGGGTAATTTTTTCCTGGAACTTCTGTTCATAAAGCCTTTTTCTTTCCTGCTCTTTTTTCAGCATCTCACCTGCGTAATTATTAAGGTGTTCCTCCGGAACGTTGGCCATCCCGTATTGCTGGAACTGCATCAAAACCTGTTGTTTTGCCAGCGCTTCAACCTCCTGGGGCTCTACTTTAAGTTCATGATGCCTGATCAATGCATCCTGTGTAAGCTGCCATTTAAGGTCATCTTTGATTTTATCAAAATCTTTTTCCAGATCTTCGGCAGTCAATTTACCTTCGTTCGATTCAAGCAGCCATCGCTTGATAAATTCTTCCGGCAGGTCGGTTTCCACCTGTTCCACCATCTTTTTTCTGAGGTCAAGGAACAACTTGTAGTCGCTGTTCTGGGCATAGGCTTTTTCCACCTCTTCCTTTATCCTGTTTCTGAATTCCTCTTCGGAGGTGATCTCTCCTTCTCCAAAAGCTTTATCAAAAAGCTCCTGGTTGATCTCAGCCTTTTTCCACCGGGTTATTTCCTGGATGGTCAGATTAAAATACATTGGCTCTTCCCCGATTTTTTCGCTGTCAACCTTAAGAAGGCTGGAAAGATCCGTTTCATTGGGATATGCCTTTCTGAGGTCAATTTTAATAGTGTCACCGGCTTTTGCACCTGTAAGGATATTTTTGGTTTCTTCATCTTTTACGACTCTCATTGAAAGCGATGCATCTTCGACGGAAATTCCGTTTTCCAGTATTTCTCCCTGTTCGGTAACCTGGGTAAGGTTTCCCTTTATTACATCCTCCGGCTCAACTTCTTCACCCTGTACCATTTCTCCGTACCTGTTGGCATAACTATCCACATGTTTTTCTATCAGATCATCGTCTGCATCTATTAGATAATAAGGGAGTTTATCTTTTTCAGAAATGGTGGCATTCAGTTCCGGGGCTATTCCGATATCAAAAACAAACTCAAAATCCTCCTGATTATCAAAATCCAGCTCTTTTTGCTCTTCCTTGTTTGTAAGAGGTTCGCCAAGTATGTTAAGCTTCTCCTCTTCGATGAATTTCGACAGCGATCCGGAAACAAGTCTGTTGATCTCCTCCAGAAGCACAGGTTTATAGTACATACGCTTTATCATGCCCATTGGTACCATGCCGGGTCTGAATCCCGGCATGGATGCCTGTCTTTTATAATCCTTAAGTTTCTTGTTTACCTGTTCCTCATAATCAGATTTTTCCACCACGATCCTGATTGTGGCATTCAGATCATCCTTAT
Organism: Bacteroidales bacterium; assembly: GCA_007123885.1. GTDB lineage: Bacteria > Bacteroidota > Bacteroidia > Bacteroidales > PUMT01 > PXAP01. The sequence continues at coordinate 2,565 of SLGC01000037.1, forward strand.
TTTCTTTAGTTACTTGCATCAAAGATTTATTTTAAATGAGTATTGATGTGGCCGGTCAGGAGTTATAAACCGGGCGAAAAACCGCCAAAGCACCTGTTGATGAAAGGTTATTTGGCGGCTTTGATTGATCGGTGCGGATGAAGGGACTCGAACCCCCACGCCTTGCGGCACTAGATCCTAAGTCTAGCGCGTCTACCAATTCCGCCACATCCGCAAAAATCAGGCGCAAAGATATTTAAAAAAAATCAATCAATCCCGGTTTTACCGAATTTTTAATCCAATTTTTCCGGTAAGTGACATTTTACCATCCTTTCACGGGATAATTATGCAGGAAGCAGATAAATCAAACGAACCAATGAAAATATAAAAATAATTCGATTTCATTTGTGAAGAGGTAAAAAGATTAGAAAATATAAATTCACTTCAGTATATTGCGCGAAGTGATTGGACAACATTTAAAGCTATCTCATCTGCTGCGGATTTTGCAATAAAGTGATAAACCGGGAAAAAATGAAAAAGATAATTATATTAATACTGCCCTTGATCCTGTTCTTGTCAGCGGCATTAAACGCCCAGCCCTCTCATATTTTTGATAAAGACAACCGGTTCGACTGGATCCTGACCGCAAGGGTTTTTCTGCTGGATGCATATCAGCCTCCTTTCGCTCCTGAACTGGAATATGATGCGGAAGTTTTTGCCGATGCCATGGTAGAAATGAATGCCAATGTTCTGCGGTTCGGCACCATGGGGAAATATGCAACTATCCAGGGCGTAAGGTTTTCGACTCATCCTGAACAGGGAGAGCGTGATTTTCTCAGGGAAACCATTGATGCATGCAGGAAAAGGGGAATAAAGGTGGTCGCATATATCTCCACCGGACACAGGCTTGCGTGGTCAATGATCACGGAAGATTATCCGGAATATGCTCATCAGTCCACCCCGGGCGGCGGACCCCTAAGGTCACACATGTACCTTGGAGAAAGTCACGGCACCGTATGCTGGATGACTCCATACAGGGAAGCTTACCGGGATTATGTTGAGCATGTTGTAAATAATTATGACATTGACGGTATCTATTTTGATGCATGGTTTCCAAATTATTTCTGGACCGGCCGCAGGTTATGCTATTGCGACGGATGCCGCGAGGGCATATACAAAGTAGCAGGTATCGATATGCCATACCATGAAAATGACAATGACTATAACAGGGAAGAACTGGCGGCTATAGATAAGTATCATCAATGGTACCTGGAAGAGATGATGGGAATACTTCAGGAGGTGACCGGGATAGTGAGGGCGGGTGACAAGGATATCCCAATGATTTCCAATATTAATGATCCGGAACGTATGGCAAGTCTTCATCCGGAGATCATTAACAGCATGGATGCATTTCTTTATGAACGGGGCCGAACAATTCTCGAGCGTGCTGAAGGAGTGACAGTGCCGCGTTCGGTAGGCCTGCATGTATGGCCCTACATAGGAACCTACCATAACTGGCCCCGTCTTGCCTGGCAGGGAATCAACTACCAGCAGGAAATTTTCACCAACCTGATGTTCGGGGGTGGCTCGATAATTGCACAACCCACCGGCTATATTGAACATGCCGATAACCGGAAATATGTCAGCTATCCTTTCGGTATAATCAAAGACAATGAGGAGTTGTTTGAGGGAATGGAAAGCTACCCATACGTTGGAGTGGTATTCGCGTATAACAGTCCGGATGACCATATACACAGAAGCTGGCACCAGGGAGTGACGAATGCCAGGACTTCTACTCTGGGGGCCTTTTCTGCCTGTTTGTTCAACCACATCCAGGTAAGTTCCATCAGTGAATTCGTTCTTGACAATCCGGAAAAGCTTTCCAGGTATAATGTAATATACCTTGCAAATATTCCCCATCTTTCCCCCCAGAGGATCATGAACATTCACAATTACGTATACAATGGGGGAAACCTTATAGTAAGCCATGCAGCTACTCTATATGATAATAACGGGAAACGTCAGGACCGGTTTTGTCTTGAAGAGCTTATCAGGGTCCGGCCCTTTTCACCCGGGGGAATTACAGGTGAAATTGTGGAAAATTACTGGTCAATGACAGGCGGACCGAATGACCTTTATCTTTTAACTACCGATGAAGGAAACCAGCTGCTTGGCAACCAGTTGCATTCCCGGCTCTTCCCGTTATGGATCTACGAGCCGGTTGAAGTGCTTCCCGGTGCCAGGGTGCTGATGAATATCGTAACAGGATACGATTATCAGCCGGTACTTCCCGGGGTGGTTTATTCGGAACATGGAACGGGACGCGTTCTTTACTATGCATCGGCACTTGAGTCACTTTATAATTCCGATGGACCTGACCTGCTTGATGAACTTCTTTCAATACTGGTTGAGACTACTGCAAGTGAACCGGCACCATACCGGATCGAAGCGCCTGCTTCACTGATTTCAAACATGATGGTAAAGGATAATAAAATGTTGCTGCACCTGACAAACTGGACAGGGAACAAGTATGAAAAACCACTTAGAAATGAGTATTACCTTGCTCCCGTTGAAGATGTGCGACTACAGATAAGAATTCCCGAAAACAGGAGTATTCGCAGTGTTTCTGTGCTGGTGGAAACAGATTTCAGTACAAATTTCAGCGGACAAACAATTGAATTGTTCATACCCAGAATTGACGCCTATCAGGGTATCGTGGTTGAACTCGAGTAAGGAAAATTAAGAATTCGATATGGGAAAACTTACAGGTAAAAATGCACTTGTTACCGGGACCTCCCAGGGGATAGGTGCTGCAATAGCCCGGACCCTTATCGGGGAAGGCTGCAACATCTGCATGCATTATTTCCGCTCTAAAGATGAACCTGAAAAAATTAAGGAAGCCGCCCTGGATAAAGGCAGGAAAGCTATCTGCCTCGGTGCCGATCTTACTTCCGAACAGGAAGTGTCTGCTTTTATATCCGGCGCTGTTGAACAGATGGGTTCATTTGATATCCTGGTGAACAATTCAGGTGCTCTTATTGAACGGAGGACCATTCAGGAGGTGGATCTGGATTACTGGTATCGTGTAATTGATATCAATATGACTACAATGATGCTTGTAACACGGAAAATACTGCCTTACCTGAATGGAAGCACCGGGGCGAGCATCATAAACAACTCATCACTCGCGGGAAGAAAGGGAGGGCACGCTGGATCGCTGGTATATTCTGCTGCCAAGGGGGCAGTGCTGGCGTGGACCAGGGCACTGTCGCAGGAACTTGCCCCGGGAGGAATCAGGGTAAATGCCGTTGCACCAGGTTTTATAGAGGGAACAAGTTTCCATGAAACACATACATCGCGCGAATCAGCCCGGAAAACAATCAGCCAGATACCGCTGGGCCGGTCCGGAAACCCGGATGATGTTGCAAGGGCGGTTCTGTTTCTTGCTTCTGAATATGATGGATTTATAACTGGTGAAACAATCGATATTAATGGTGGAGTCTACTGTGCTTGACGGTAAAATCCCGGTTCGCCGTAATGCCGGGCTTAAACGGATATCAGGTATTCATGGTCTGCCAAAAAAAATATGGCACAAGCTTCTGAGCATTGGACCAGGGATATTCTGTATCGGGTTTACAATCGGTACAGGCAGCATAACTGCCATGACCAGGGCGGGAAGTATGTACGGAATGCAGCTTTTATGGATTCTTGCCCTCAGCGCCTTTTTTACCTGGCTTTTGATGGAGGCTTACGGCAGGTACGCAATGGTTACAGGTGATACAGCGATCCATGCGATCAGAAAAAACTTCAGGTATGGTAATATAACCGGTCTGGTTGTGATAATTGGAATTACCATAGGACAATGGGGTTCACTGACCGGTATTCTTGGAATTTCTTCAAATGCCATTTATGAAATTTTTCACATGTTCTTCGGCACACCGGGCGATAACAGGCATCAGTACTGGTACGTGTTGATAATAGCCGTTATCGTAATAACCGGAATGTTTTTCCTTCTTACCATCGGCAGATATTCCGTTTTCGAAAAAATACTCGTAGTATTTATTACCATCATGACTTTTTCATTCTTCATCACCATGTTTATAACATTGCCTTCGGCGGCTGAATTCGCGAGGGGATTCAGGTTCGAGATACCCCCGGGCAGGGACGGCAACCTGATGGCTGCCGCATTTGTGGGAACTACCATGGCGGCAGCAACTTTTGTTTTCAGGCCTCTTGTTGTTCATGCCAAGGGCTGGACAAAGGACAATGATATGAAACAACAATCAAAAGATGCACTTACTTCGGGAATTCTTATTTTCCTGATTAGCGCCTCTGTCATGGTCTGTGCTGCCGGTGCTCTTTTCGGCGCAGGAAAACCAGTGACCAGGGTACTGGATATGGTGACATCACTTGAGCCCCTGGCCGGTAAATTTGCTGTTGCTTTGTTTATGACAGGAACATTAAGCGCAGGACTGTCATCGATCTTTCCTATACTGATGGTTGCACCGGTTCTATATAGTGATTACCAGGGGAACAAGCTGGACTTGAAATCCCCTCATTTCAGGAAACTTACTCTTACAGCCTGTATTGTTGGCCTTACCATCCCGGTCCTGGGAAGCAATCCCATAATTGCACAGATCGCCACCCAGGTGGTAAATGTATTCATCCTGCCGGTGGTTGTTGGTTCCATTATTTTTCTGCTGAACAGCAAAAAACTGATGGGGAAACACCGGGCAGGACTAAAGATGAATATCGGACTGGTAACGGCATTTATCTTTTCGTGTCTTATTTCCTATACCGGGGTTCTGGGACTGATTAACCTTACAATGTGACATCAGCTATTGAGTAAACCGGCATTGTAAGGAAAATACCATTGACCTTATTCCCCGACAGGGAATTAATCCAACTTCCGCGCAGTTGAACTTTAGCATTTCTGTTAGCTTTTAATTTTTTATAACCAGGCATTTGATTTCCCGGTCATTTTTACTTTTAATACTAAAAATTTCATTAAATTGTCAATTCAACATATTCTGGTTAAAAAAGTTTTGCAGTGAGACTGGAATTATGTTGACAACATCAAAACATGCTGCAATGTCCACAAGCTATAGTGCCGGGGATTCATCCAGGAGTAAAAAGACATCTATAAAAGAATTTGCTGAAAAACTGGCTTTGCAGGAGTACATGCACCCTTTAATTTTGATCAATAAGGAAGGCATTATACAATATTCCCTGGGACCATGTGACGAATATTTCAAAGTGCCTGCCGGAGTGCCGGATAAAAATATTATCAGCCTTTTCAGGGAGGAGTTGAAAAAGTATATACTGACCGCATTACAGAAAATAAGGTCAGAAAGTAAGTCTGTTGAATTTCATAATGTCAAAATTGAAAGAACAGGTAGTACCGGATATGTGGATTTAAAATTTTCGCCCGTCAGCAGTTCCGTTATAACGGTTGATCTTATTGCAGTCAGCATTGAACCCGTAAGGATCCTGCACTATTCTACAAAAAAAGATCATATAGAAGGTATGGTTGCCAGCCTCGGAGATATTTCGAAAGAATACAAGGTGCGTAAATTTATTAAAGAGGCTGAAGAATGGAATAAGTACAAAGATTTGTTTGATCAGATGGAACATGGAATTGCATTGTTCAAAGTTAAAAAGAACAAAAAAGGGGATGTTCTGAATTTCAGACTCCTTGAAGCAAATCGTGCTTTTGAGGATATGATGGGAATAGATCTGCAACTGGTTAAAATCAGGAAAGTTACCGATATATTTTCCTCACCTGACCTCAGGGATACGATTATTCCGGCAGGGATAGCCTCGCTATCGGGGAGAGCAAGCAACATTGAATTTTACAGGGAAGAATCAGACAAATACTTTAAGATGCTCTTTTTTTCGCACAGGAAAGATTTCATGGCGGCAATAGTTCTGGATATTACACTGTATAAAAAGGAGATGCAGGCCCAGGGGCAGATTGCATCAATAATTGAATCTTCGGATGATGCAATTTATACTGAATCAGTTGACGGGAAGATACTGTCATGGAATGAAGGGGCAAAACAATTGTATGGTTATGAACCGGCTGAAACAGTGGGTTCGAATATTGCCACGCTCGGTATACGGCCCGACGAAACAGGGATCAATGAAATAGTGATGAAAGGTAATAAAATCAGGGAAAATGAAACTGTTCATGTAAGGAAAGACGGTTTGGCCGTTCATGTTTCCGTAACAAAATCGCCTATTAAGGACGAAAAAGGAAGAATAATTGCTATTTCAAATATTGTAAAGGACATAAGCAAGTTGAAAACCAGGGAAAATGAACTGGTAAAAGCCGTGGAAGCTTCTGAGCAGGCCGCAAGTCTTAAGGCTTTGTTCCTGTCAAATATGTCGCATGAGATACGTACACCTTTGAATGCGATAATTGGCTTTACCGATATGCTTAAAGATGAAGTCAAGGCAGGTAAATCCAAAAGATACGTAAACAACATATATTATTCTGGTATACAGCTGCTGAATCTTATAAATGACATAGTGGATATTTCCAGGCTGGATTCAGGAAAATTATCTGTAAACATGTCCAGTGTAAACATTGGAAGGTTACTCAGGAAAACAAGTGACCAGTTTGAAGGATATGCCGTGAAAACCCGGAAATTCAACATTGATTTCAGGCTGTTATTGCCAGATGATGGAGATAATCTACATATTATTACCGATGAATACAGGCTGCAGCAGATCCTGCAGAACCTGCTCAGCAACGCTTTCAAATTTACCGATAGGGGATATATTGAATTTGGTTGCCGGCTCACAGATAGAAATGAGATACTTTTCTTTGTAAAGGATACAGGAGCAGGAATAAACCTAAAATATCATGAAAAAATATTTGAGCGTTTCGAGCAGCTTGAAAATGATTATCAAGAAGATGAAAAAGTAGTAAGGGGCACCGGCCTTGGGCTTGCTATTGCACGTGGCCTTGCTGAGCGACTGGGAGGAAGGATGTGGATGGAATCGGAAGAAATGCTGGGGTCAACCTTTTATTTCACCATTCCCCATAAAACCGGAGAACCCGTAATGGAAACACCAGTGCAAAGCATGGAGGAAACAATCCATGTTCCGCAACTTGGAGGCAGAAATATACTTATAGCCGATGATGACCCCTACAGTCTTGCAATGCTGGAATTTATGCTGAAGGATACAAATATAAACATCCTGGTTGCCAGGGATGGTCAGCAGGTTCTGGATTTGTTCTACTCTGAACAGTTAGATATGTTGTTGCTGGATATCCGGATGCCACGAAAGGACGGCTACCAGCTGGTAAAAGAGATCCGTACTGCAAAAAAGGATATTCCCGTAATTGCCCAGTCGGCATTTGCCCTGCCCGAGCATATCAAAAAGAGCATTGAAACAGGATTTGACGATCATCTGGTCAAACCTGTTTCCAGGGAGAATCTTTATAATACACTTATAAAATACCTTGGCGGAAAATAATTCCCGCCTTTTCCCTGCTCAAAATCAAATCATAACACATAATGCAAATTTCAATAACATTATGTGTTATGATAATTTACTGTTTTTTCACCTGCCGGGAAATCTTAATGCAAGATAAACCTGCAGGTATTGATGTTTACTGTCACCCAACAATACCTGGGCAGCATTTGATTCAGCTATTTCCGTTAATCCCAGGTTATATCTTGCACCTATCTGGACGGCTGCCAGGTTAAACGCCACACCTCCGCTCAGTCCCAGGTCCACCGTCCTGAAATGATCCCTGTCAAGCTCTGTTTCACCTTCAATAGTCCCCTCAAACTGGATATTTGTATGGACCAGGAATCCTGCGTATGGCCCCGCATGTATTTCTATAAAGGGAAAAGGCCTCAGAGTCAGTAATACCGGAACATCAATATAGCTCATGTTGAAACTGACTGACTGATCTATTATCCCGGTAAATTCAGCCTCAGAGCCCTTGGTTGTAAACAATACCTCAGGCTGGATCCCTACACCACCAAGCACATATTGACTGTAAACACCTACATGAAAACCGGTTCTGGCATTCTCATCATCCAGATCATCTATATCAATATACAGGTTGCTCGTGGTGAGCCCTCCCTTGATCCCATGATTTACCGTCTGCGCCTCTGTTATGCCCGGTAACATAAACAGTCCAACTACTAAAAAAATACTAATCATTTTTCTTTTCATAATAAAAGATTTTTAGTTCAACATCTTCACATAATCACACTCTTCTCTACTAAATAACCTTCAATAAAGCCGATCCGAAGCAATAATAACTGCTCAATATCCGGATACTGGTTCAGATATTTTTTCTGTAATCACCGGATCGGCAATATGCTATAGAAAAGTTTATGCCAGATTATGATCGGTTCAGTTCATAACCTGCTTCAGGCTTTTAGAATACTGGTGTACAGCAAATTATTCTCCTGAACCTTCAGGAAAAAGGGATTTTGAATTTTGAAGAATTTTTCCACACCTGGAGGTTGCATTGTGGATTTTGGGTCTTCGCGTCTGAGATAAGGGGATGGACATCCCTATACCGCCAGGCTTGGGTGGCGAGCTATTACTGATCGTTTGAAACAATGTAAGAAAAAATTTCAAATGAACCCAGATCCCTGATTTTTCTGTTTCGGTAATTCCGGTTCAGATAATCGAAAAGGATCTGGCAATTATACTCATTTCTTTCAATAAAGCCTTTGCGAATAACAATATGAATGACCGATCCGGGGAATATGATATTCTCAAACAAGGGTATTATTTCCTCCTCAGAATGGATTGCCCTTAACTTAAGGTCATATCTTTCAAAATCCAGATCACCGGGAATCGCTGTAAATTTTCTCGCCGGGTCATCTATATAGAAGTTTAACATTGCTGCATCCTTGGGATTGTAAACAAATATTTTATGCCCGTCATATTTCCCGGATATTTGATGCGATGCCTCCTTTATGCTTTTAAAAAATCGGTAGTTATGGATAGTATCACGGTAACCGAAATAGGAAAATCCGGTAAATAACAGTATTACCAGGATCCTGATGTAGTCTCTCTTAAACAGGTTGATAAGAAGCAGTGAAAAGCAAAGGAATATTAGCGGAAAGGAGAAAGAGAGGTAACGGGGAAGCATAAAGTAATAGCTACGAAACACAAAGATCACCAGGACATACATAACCGGGAAAAATAGAAAGCCTGGTGCAGCACACCTGAAATATTACGCGATGTTGTATTGAGTGTATAGATATCATCAACCCCAAGAACTCCCAGTCCGTTGAAAGACATGAAAATAACGACCTGTAGTGTCAGAATTAAAAGTAAATAACCATGCTCTCTCATCTGCTTTACCCAGACCTGCTTTCCCTTAAAAGTTATTTTCATTATTCCTTCTGCCTGGTTTTTGAGCAACTTAAAGTCCCTTATATGTACCCTTTCAGCGCAAGGAAAAACCATGTTCATCCTTCTGGACCAAAAAGCCCTGTTCCTGCTGGAGGATGGGACGATTATCAAGGATACAAAAACTGTTAGTGAAACACTGCAGGAACTGGAAAACTACTTCAGCGTGCAGGTTTAACCCGGGTGCTGCCATCCGCTTCTGTACTCCCTTTTCATCAATGCTGCAGCCTGAGGGTTATCAATAATCGTCTTTCTTTGATCATCCCATTTTACAATACTACCGGTTTCATAAGCAATTGCAGCCAGTTGAACTGAAGTTGTGGAGGCAAAGGCATCCTGAACAGTGCAACTGATTCTTGAAGGGTCCTTAAGTAAAGAAGCTGCAAGAAAATCGGCCATATGGAGTTCCTGCATACCCCCTTCGGTTTGTATATTAAGATCAGTTAATTCGGTGTCCCTGCCGGCCGGTCTGACGGCGAACCTGTTATCGGAAACAAAGATCGTGGATCTATCGCCATGGAAGAAAATACCATTATTGAACTCCGGGTTCAAATCGCCTGTTCCCCACATCCTGTGCTGCCATACCAGGGGGGCTTTTTTGAATGCCATGTTTACGGTAAGCGTATCAGGCGTGGTGATCTGGTCTTTAAGATAATATATTCCACCGGTTGCAGTATACTGTTCAGCTATACCATCATCCATGATCTGCCTTATAATGTCTATATGGTGTATTCCCCAGTCCACAAGGTGTCCGTTCCCATATTCCTTTTCCAGCCGCCAGCTAAAATGGCCGATGCTGGGTCTGTAGGAAAGCTTTGGTGCAGGACCGCACCACTCATCCCAGTCAAGCGACTCAGGCGGATCCTGAATTGTTGTATCACCAGGGTTGGCGCGGTAATGTATCTGGGCGACTATCTGGTTGATATTTCCTGCTTTCCCCTCTTCAATAAACTGTTTTGCATATTTGTAAGCCTTGCTCTGCCGTCGCTGGAATCCTATCTGTACTATATTTCCGGCTGTTTCAGCGGCCCTGATCATAGACAGCCCTTCCATGATATCGTACGACAAAGGTTTTTCACAAAAAATATCCAGACCTCTTTCGCAGGCGGCAATAAACTGGAGGGCATGCCACTGGGGAGGAGTAGCAATGAAAACCGCCTCAAGCCCATTCATATCCAGGAGGTCCCGGTAATTGCCGAATGTCCCTGGTCTGGTGCCCTGCAATTGTTCAAGTTTATCTGCACTCTCATGGAGATGTCCACTGTCAACATCACATACGGCAATAATTTCAGCGCCCCCTGCCTTAAGAGCCGCTTCACTGATCACCATGCCGTACCAGCCTGCACCTATAAGCCCGATCTTTAACCGGCGTTCTTTTGAAAGCGGGTTCAGATAAAATGGCATGGTAACGGCAGCAGTGCCCGCCGCCGATTTCTTGATGAATGTTCTTCTATTCATATAAGCAGGTTTTGGTAGACAATAAGTTTGGAAAAATCATTCTAAAGGATCTATTTTAATTAGTAATTCGGAAAAATCTCTTTTCATTAAGATATTTGACGGTGATCAATTTACATGTCGGTTAATCACCCTCTGGCATATTAATCAGGTTTAATCTGGATACATTAAATTACCAGTTTATCGTAGATGTTATTTCTCAAGCTGGTTTTCCACCGGCACAACTGTTGAAAGATGCTTTTCAAGTATATTTTTTATCTCA
>SLGC01000104.1 GCA_007123885.1 Bacteroidales bacterium
AGTTCCGAAAAGTGGGAATGTTGCCGCTGGTAGAAAAGGGACAGTATGATGGCCGTTCCTTCATCGTCGGCGGCCCTGATTACCCTTTCGACCCTTTGCATGTATTCTTCCCTTAATGATCCGTCCGGATTGAATGCGGTGTTTATGGCACCCTCATAACCCGGATTACCTCCCTGCAGGCAAAGAGTAAAGGCATTTACGCCGCTTGCCACATATCCGGGAAGCTTTTCAAGGAAAGCTTGCATATTCTTATCCGGGTCGAAATCAGGCATTAACTTTTCAATCTCCGGTCCCCTGTCCTCAAAAGTGGCACTGACCATCCTTACATTCATCAGAAGCCCCTCTGCCGGCGTACCGGGATTTATCACTTCACCATTAATGTACCATCTATCACCCTCGATGGAGATCTTGGTTTTGAATGTATTACCACTGTTACAACTGCTCAGGCCGGCCACTAAACCAATGATCATCAATAGGATTAGTTGTATATCCGCAAACAGCCTGAGTGAGAATCTGCTCTTTGATATCATATTTTAAATTCTTAAAGTTCTTATTTACCCGTGCGTTATTCCTGCCACGGCCGGTCAAAATCACCGGTTCCCTTCAGAAACATTAATAACTATGCGCCTGTAGGAAGTCAGTGCCGGAGTGCCATTATCAGTCACTTCAAGTATCAGGTGAAGGTTCTCATTGCCTGCTGGTCCGGGGGCTGTTACCGTACATATTGATCCATCGGATGAAACATTATAATCAACTAATCCGGGGAAATATATTTCATAATAGAAAAACCAGTTAAATGACAATTCATCTCCGTCAGGATCATAACTTCCCGATGCATCAAAAACCATCTCCTGACCGGGTACGGCTTTTACATATAAAGGTGATGGGCCTGCCGAACCATTTACAACAGCAACCGGATTATGATTTATGTTTTCATAAGGCTCTACACACCACTTAACGCGAGCCAGAAAATCACGTTGAAAGGCAGGCCTCCATCGTGATACCGTATGACGTTCATTCAGCTTGCCGTTCAAAAAATCGGGGACATCAATATAAAGATTGCCCCTCAGCAGACGGTATCGGCCACCCCAGCCACCCCATTCGGGTTTTTCCGGAACGTTCAGTCCGTTACTTATCAAACCCAGGAATGTAGGAGTGTCACCCTCCTTCATACCATCGGTTCCATGTCCGTGCAACTGGTAAGTATCACTGAGTGGACCCTGTCCGTGAATATTCTTCCTGACCCAGTCGCCATCCTGCATGCTGACATCTCCCGTCATGTACATTCCCCGGAAGGTCGCCAATTCACGAACGCCCCAGATGGAACCTGTCTTGTTGAACCCGTTTGCGATGAACCTTATATCCGGAAAATTTCCGGTTATCCAGCCCCTGTGGTTATCCTGATCATTAATATCATGGACCTGCATTTTCCTGCAAAATTCAACAACCTCTTCCTGTGTCCTGGTCTCTTTTACTTTCCATAAGGCCTGGGCAAGTTCCCTGAGGCCGCCCCAAACCGCTATATGAACAGTTTCCTCAGATTCATCTATAACTTTTATTATATAATCGGAAGCATCAGTATCATGCCCCTCGCCAAGACTGGCATGGTCTCCCTGACCATATTTAACAATGGATCTCAGATAATCGGGATCCGGGAAACCTTTGGAATGAAGTAAAAGGTTAGGATAAACCTTGCGGTATGCCTCGATCTGGTTATAAATAATTTCAGGTTTTATATCCTGTCCGTGCCCCATCCTGCTGGTAATACAGATGGCTTTTACATCCAGCATGTCGGAATATAATAAAAAACGGACCATGCTCTGCTCATCATCAGTGTCTCCACCTATATCCGTCAGAACAATTATTTTCGGATTTTCATGGGAATAAGCTGAACAAAACGGCAGCACACAAAGGAACATCAATATTAAAGTTTTCATATTCTTATTTTCAACTATATAGTTTGTCTGTTTGTAATAGCATTAATCATTAACTCCGGCTTTTTACCTTTTGGTTATTACAGCAAAAGAACCTCCTTTACTATCAGCTTTTAATTCTGTCATTGAGCCGCCGGTAATTTTTTCCGGGCGGCCCCATTCTGCATTCTCAACAGAGATGCGGCGAACAACAAACTCTCCGTTGTGCCCCCTGAGATCGAGCTGCACACTGCCGGGGCCGGTGAAATAGATGACATATTTCTCACCCTCCCTGGCCGAAAGATAAGCCAGGTTGTCTTCCGGGCTGTCAAGCAGGTCCATCCTGGGGGAGATATCCCACATTTTAACGTACTCCTCTATTTTCCTTATTGTCCTTATGCTGTTAATTGCCAGCTGGTTCATTCCCAATCCGGCAGGGGGCCGGTGAAACCTGCTGGAGGCAAATCCACCCAGAATATTGCGGAAAAATGTCTGTACAGCATGATCTGTGGTGATTCCCCTGTGAAGCCAGCGCTCGAAAATGTCTGCTCCATATATTTTTGTGCTGTTGACCGGCCTGGGATTGCCTTCAATGTAGGTGAAAACATACTGGGCATTATCCCAGTTTGCACGGCCGGCAACATGACTGTTCTGGGAAATATCTATGTACCGGTACCTTTCGGGATAGTCGAGTGTCCGCTTATGTTCATCCGAGGTAAGATCCCAGGAATCCCACATCTGGGTAATATAGATATCTTTCCCTGCTGAATTTTCCCGGATAAACTCTTCCCAGTAGGTTGCCCATTCTACTGCCCCGCTAGTCTCATTATCTATGCAATAGAGAACATTATCATATTCCAGCGAAATGGACAGTATCTTTTTAACATAAGCATTCTGATAATTCAATAATACCTCGTTATTATCAAGCTCCGGCACCGTGAAAAAGAATGGCTGCAGATTTCTGACTGCCGATTCGGGATAAAGAGTGTCAAACATTGATTCAGCATAGGTGTAATTGATGTTGTTACCCGGATTATAGGGATTGGTTAACCATTCGTCCCGGGAATGGTCAAACCTGTCCCACACCTCGATCTGCACAATTATATCATGTTCAATGGCCAGCCTGAGCATGTTTTCAAAACGGTTCCAGTACTCATCGTTCCACCTGTTCAGATCGTATTTGCCGTCGCTGTTCCTTGCAAATGCACGGTGATCGCCCGGGTCACGGTCGCTCATTGTATTCCTTATATAATTCCCACCGAAGGCCTGCAGGCTGTCAAGATGTGTTTCAAGGTAGTCTTTCTGGAAAAGGTTATCGGTTTGTGTGCCACCCAGCAGCAAAACAGGTTCACCCTTGTATTGCCAGTAAAAGGAATTTTCCGGCCAGGGTTTTATCCATTGATCCTCTCCGGACGGTGTCCTCGTTAAATTACAGGAGAAGGAAATAAGGATGGAGATAATAAAAATATACCACTTCATATAAGTATCCTTGATATGACAATTTTACCAAATTCCTGTACTTCCGGTTGACGTATCAGATCTATATCCATCAACCGTTATGCAGGGCTTTTTACCTTTTGCTTATTACAATAAAAGAACCTTTTTCACTATCAGCTTTTAATTGTGTCATAGAGCCGCCGGTTATTGTTTCAGTGCGGCCCCACTCAGCATTCTCAACAGAGATGCGGCGAACAACAAACTCTCCGTTGTGCCCCCTGAGATCGAGCTGAACATTACCGGGACCCGTGAAATAAATTACATATTTCTCTCCTTCGGCGGCTGACAGGTAAGCCAGGTTTTCCTCCGGACTGTCAAGCAGGTCCATCCTGGGAGATATCTCCCACATTTTTACATGATCCTCAATTTTCCTTATTGTCCGGAT
>SLGC01000130.1 GCA_007123885.1 Bacteroidales bacterium
CGGCACAGGCTGTATTACAGGATATGATCTGGATCGGGGCCGGATACCGCAGTGGAAACAGCCTGATCGGGACATTTCAGTGCCAGCTTAACCATCAGCTGAGACTTGGGTACTCATACAGTTTTGATCTTGGCCCGATAGGAAGATATAACACCGGTTCACATGAGGTCATGCTGAACTATGTGTTCATGTATAAACAGGATCTGACAGGCCCCAGGCATTTTGGCCTGAATTGAAAAGGAAACTCTCAGTTCCGTGCAAAAGATCTGTTTCAATAAAAAAGGCACTAAATTCGGATTATCCAACTACAAGAGATGTTGGCCTTAACCCCGATTATTGCTTCGCATCGCCTTTTTTAAATCACAACGGCCTTTCGGGCAAAGTCACGTAAAGACATTACAAAAAGGATGCGGGGTTTTAAAGATAACTAAACACCTTGAACCGGTGATTTATCAGGGCCGGTTTCAGTAATTGCCGGGATCATAGCTTTAAATAGTGGTGAAGTTATATAGCAGGGAATTGCAAAGAAAAAGGTTGAACCTTTGCCCGATACGCTTTTAAACCATATTCTTCCATTCAACAGTTTGATGATCTTTTCAACGATCGATAATCCGATCCCTGAACCTTCCGTATTATGGCCCTGGTAGTCAAATTTTACGAATCTGTCGAATATGATCTTCTGATTTTCTTCAGGGATCCCTGTCCCCGTATCGGAAACTGAAAATATCAATTCTGTTTCTTCCTTTATACATGTCAATGTTATCTTTCCTTGCAGGGTGAATTTTATAGCATTGTCCATTAGGTTTGACAATACCTGTTTCAGCCGCAGCGGGTCTGAATAGAAGATCAGATCCTGTTCAGGGATCATAAAACCCAGCCTGACATTTTTTCTTTTCCTTTTTTGAAGTTCAAGATTATATATATCATATAATTCAGTTAAAAATTCGCGAGCATCTATTGCAGAATATCTGATCTGCATATCACCGGCGTCTATTTTGGAAAGATCAAGTATATCATTGATCAGACGAAGCAGGTTCTTACAGTTGTTGTAGATAATATTGTTGTACTGTTCCCTTCTCTGGTGACTGATTTTATCACACAACAATTCACTGAATCCAACTATTGCATTCATGGGATTTCTGATCTCGTGGGATATATTTGCGAGAAAGGCAGTCTTCAATTTCTCGGATTTTAATGCATTATCTTTTAATCTTATATATTCTCTCTTTACCAGGTACAAAAGGAAAATCATAAATGCGGAGAGAAGGGCAATGCTCAGGTAAATATCAATAGTTCTTATCCCGGCATAATCAGTGGAATGATAGATATGTTCCTCTGCTGAAGACTCAATCAGGAACAGTAAGCCAAAATTCAGGAAATAAACAGAAAGTAAGACAACAAGTGATTTTCTCTCCCATACCCAGATTATCAGGGCGCCATAAATCAGAAGAAAAAAAAGTACGGGCCCGTGGGACATGAACTTGAAATACCAGACAAGGTCAAGCATAATGAGGCCGAAAAGGGTAAGCGACAGTTTTGGGATAAACAGCCAGTCCCGGAATCTGGCCAGATAGTAAAAGCCAAGGACTATTATTGAGCTGCTGCTGGCTATTATGGCCGGCATTATGTTAAGTCCCAGCGACAGATGGACTGCAGTGATAAGGAGTAAAAAACCGGAAGTTATCAGGCATGCTACGGTTATAAAATACCGCTCGGTACCTATTTTGTCCCTGTCGCCAATTACTGATATTAAAAACGAATGCATTTTTACCATTATCAATTGTATTCAGATATTTCATACAATTTACATAACTTTCCCTTATCGGGATTAATTTCGGAAAAAAAGTTGCATGGCATCACATTTTTCCAATACAGAATGAATGGCAACAGATATAGTTTCATGTTTAGCTGCTGTATCCCTAAAGCTATGTTTACTTTTCGCCCTATGGAATAGCCATCTGCAGCAGGGCAGCAAGGTCAGTTTCAGGCTCACAGCGCTGATTTCAATAACACTTCCTGGTAAAACACCACCGGTACATTACCGCGCCGAATAGGGGATAATCCTGGAAATCCAGTTAAACAGCAGACTTTAAACACACGTAGTGATAAAGCTATTACCTTACCGCGCCAAATGACAGGATAATCAGAATTACTGTTGAGGAGATCAAAAAGATATTAGAATGCAGGTTCCCGGCAAAAAATAAATGACTACAACTTGTCTATTTTGGCGGCCATTATAAAATCGTTTTCTGATAGTCCGTCAATGGCATGTGTCCATAGTTCTATCTGAACCTTTCCGTATGACACCTGCATATCGGGATGATGCCCCTCCTTTTCTGCAAGCTCTGCTATCTTGTTGACGAAATCCATAGTATGTTTGAAGTTCACAAATTTATACTCTTTTGATATTTTTTTATTCCCAACATTCCAGTCACCCTTTATCTGTTTTTTGTATTCTGTAATTTCGCTTTCATTCAGAGGAGGTGTATCACCTTCACATGGTTTACATTTCTTTTCACTCAGATCCATATCCGGTCAATTTTATAGTTTAACTTTTCTATCATACTGGCAACAATCATAACAGCATTTTGTTCTGTCCGAACCATTATTAAAAGGCTGTCCCTGCCTTTTGCCTCTTATTTTCTTTTATCAGTTGCTCCGACTGCGCCTTAATGGCCCTTGTAGAGCCAGACGGCTATCACACAGATGCCTTCCGGGGAAGCCCCGCCGGGAGATTACCGCACCCGGAGGATGTGGGGTTTCAAGATCAACCAAATCGAATAATAATGTTTCAAAACCGGATGCCAGAATAAAAATATTTTCAACTACCTTTGGATCAGGTCTTCCTCAGGTGGTGGTTTAATAGATAAAAAAGTATGACAGATAGGGAACTCAGGTTAAAATATTCAGAAATATGCAGCAGTCTGGCTTCAAGAAGATTGAAACCATCGTTTGACATGCTGGGAAAACTTATTGCAGAGAACGGTCTGGGAATTTTCTATGATGAATACAGAACCCTGGAGGAGAATTATCATTTCATGCTAAAATATACTGTGGAAGGTATTTTTGACCCTGAAAGGCAAAAAATTTACCTTAAGCTTATAGTATCGGTCTATGAACTTGCTGATAAAATAAATGAGGCCCTTCGCATGAAATTTTCTTCATCCCTTGAATATGAACATAAAAGGATATCAAATGAGTCTCAGACTGAACCGGGAGTTTACATTTCCGGATTGCAGGATCTTTCTCAGGGCAGTGCAGGGATAAAATCTCTCCCGCCGGAAGCAGTCAAGGACCAACAGCATAAAATCCGCCGGTTTTTTTACAGGGTCTGGTTCATTGACAGATTATCAGTTGAAGAGACTGAACCGCTGAAAAAATTTCTGGTTGATACCGGCATCCCCGTTGTGTACAGATCATATATAGTAACTGCCTTAACTCTGAGTCTGCTGAGGTATTTTGATAAACATAAATTTGCATTACTGTTTGATGCCTGCGGTTCACAGGAACCGGAAATAAAACAGAGAGCCCTGGTGGGCCTGCTTATCAATATTTACAACTATGACTCCAGGTTGCCGTACTATCCTGATATAACAGGCAGGCTGGCAATAGTGAGCGAAGACCAGGGATTCAAGCGCAATATTGAGCGCATAATACTCCAGTTGATAAGAAGCAAGGAAACCGAAAAATTGCAGCAACGTATCAGGGATGAGATCCTCCCCGAGATGATAAAGATAAGTCCCCATCTCAAGAACAAAATCAATCTGGACAGTCTGATGGAGGAAGGCCTTCCGGATGACAAGAACCCGGAATGGGAGGATATATTCAAGGATTCGCCGGATCTGCTGAACAAGATGGAAGAATTTTCGGAAATGCAGATGAAAGGAGCTGATGTTTTCATGGGATCATTTTCAATGTTGAAATCTTTCCCATTCTTCAATGAACCAGGCAACTGGTTTATGCCGTTTTTCCCCGAAAACCCCGAAATTGAAGAGGCATTGAATGTTAATGATCAAACTGTCAAAAATTTGCTCGATGCAATCGACCGTGCTCCGATTTTATGTAATTCCGATAAATATTCATTTGTGTTGAGTATCCAGAGAATTCCAAAAGAGAATCTCGATTTTATGATGCAGGCGATGAATGCTGAAATGGAACAGCTCAAAGAACTTGAACATGATGAGCAACTGCTGGATCCCGGCCGCAGTTCAGAGTTCATCTCAAACCGTTATATACAGGATCTTTACCGTTTTTACAAACTTTTTCCCCGGAAGGATGATTTTGAAGATATCTTCAACTGGCGGTTTGATTTCTATAACAAGCTGACTCTGGGCGATATCCTGAAAGAGGACAGGAATATGTTGCGAAACATAGCGGAATACTATTTTGCCAAAGAGTATTATGAAGACGCTGCTGAAATCTTCTCCTGGCTTCTGCGACATGGGGAAAGTGGTGAGATGCACCAGAAAATCGCATGGTGCCATCAAAAACTGTGCGACTTTAAATCGGCTCTGGATTTTTATCACAAAGCCGAATTATTCGATGTCAACCAGTTGTGGAACTCCAGGAAGATTGCCGCCTGTTACCGTAACCTGAAGAACCCGGCTAAAGCGCTGGAATATTACCATGCTGCTGAAAAGCTTGATCCGGACAACCTTGGTATTCAATTAAATATCGGAAACTGCCTGCTTGAACTGGACAGGTGGGATGATGCCCTGAAATGCTTTTTTAAAGTGGAATACCTGTCGCCCGGAAACAAAAAAGTGTGGCGGCCGATCGCATGGTGCTCCTTCCTGACAGGAAAAAAAGAACAGGCTGAAAAATATTTTCACAAATTGATTGACGACAAACCAAATAAACATGACCTGATTAATATGGGCCATGTACAATGGAGTCTGGGTAACCGGAAAACAGCTCTTGATTATTACCAGAAGTCCATTTCAGACACCGGGTTTTCAGAAGAGGAATTCCTCGAAGTTTTTGAAGCAGATCTTCCCCACCTGATTGACGAGGGTATTGACAGCGACGATATTCCTTTCATGCTGGATCAGCTGAGATATTTTCTGGAAGAATGATTGAACCCGGATTGATGGAGAAAAAAATCATCAATGACAAGTGCCGGGGTGTTCCAGGCCCGATATCCCATAATAAACCACCGGCAATTTGCTGGTGGTTTATTTATGCAGCGCAGATTCGGAGGATTTTCATCCGCCTGTTTCCATTTTCTCATGAACTCTCATCTGCAGCTCGGGATCCTGCTGATACCTTGCCAGAATTTCATCGAACCTTTCAGGAGACATTCCGGCTTTCTCAATCTCCTCGGCTATTTTTTCCTGGTACTCTACCTGAATATCCTCAATCTTATTCATTGTGTTATCAAATGATTCCATTTCCTCTTCGGTAGCCTCCGGTTCCATACCTCTTGTCTGAGCTTCAAGGATACTGTTGAACCTCTCAACAGATAATCCATTGTCTTCTATTTCCTCAACCATTTTTCTCTGAGCCTCCTGCTGAAGCGGCATTATTTCTACAGCTACATCGACGAAAGTCTCCAGTTCTTCATCGCTGATTTCATTGCGTGATTCACCGGGTGGGGGAGCCTGTGCGAATAAGGTTGCAGAGGAGAAGAAAACTATTAGCATTAAAATGCTGAATGGTTTAACCCAATTATTGAATTCTTTTGTATTCATAACTATTATTTTTAATTCAACTTCAATTCCATATACATAGGTTTTGTGTTTCAAAATTGTGCCAAAGACCCTTTAGCTCTCTATACGTGCATCTTATATGCATAATGTACAAAGAATTTATGTTTATTTTCTATACAGGTGTATCTAAAAAGAGGCATAGGACAAGGTTTCTTGCATCCTACCACTGCTGATTCCTGACAACAGACTCCATTCTCTTGATATCTTCAGAATCAATCATTTATCGATTATAGAATGTCGATAATGGCAGGTTGTTTGTATGCCTTTCAGCCAACATCACACAAGTTGCAGCAGCGGGGATTGCCGGCTGGAAACAGGAATTACAGGCGAAAAGCAGTCATGTCTTTTTGCATGACAGCTTCAAAGATGATAAGATCAAAGCAGAGTGTGAGAAAATTCTGCACAATGCAGGCATGAAAAAAATTTACCTGCTTTGAATCAGGAACATACCATGAAGCCGGATCTTTCAGTAACTGCTGTACAGATCTGCCACTGTGGAAGAAACACCAAAATCCTGTTCTATTCCAACGAAGCGGTTACTTCTGAGGACCGGAAGCAATTGGTCCATGGCATTTGAGATTATAAGCCGGCTTGAAGAACTACGGGAACCTGTCCTGCTTATCCGCAATCTTCTATCCTCTATCTTGAACTCAAATTCTTCCTGATCATTATAGCTTCGGACCTGATTTTTAATTTTCTGAAAATAATCAGCCAGAAGACTATTGTAAGCATAGCGGACTGCCCACCATGCTTCACGAAAAGATTTGTTTGATCGGAGCAGTTCATAATTTTCAGGGTGATTTTCCTTCATATAAAGAAGATATTCAAGTATGAAATAATCGATTTCAAAAAACGCCCCCATACTTCCCTGTGCATCCGAAACCCATTCAAAAAACCCTTCACACTCGGTTCTGCCGGCAACTTTATATGCCTGCAGCATTTCATACCTGTACCTTGATCCCAGGTAATAGGCATTCAGTTCATCCAGCAGGGCAAGAACTCCATGTGCCTGTGTTGAGGTATTGCCTGTTATATAGGTTCTGTATCTGCGGGTCCTTCTGTCTGAGGGAATTGATCTGGCCATCCGTGATGCAGGAAATAATAACTCCCTGGGGAAGGTAACCAGGTATGATTCCGACGGATCAAGGTAGATGAATCGTCCTTCATCCCTCATAATGTCGAGCGGAATATTATTTTCAGTAGCATGCCTGATGATATTCTTCCGGGAATAGCCGTGGGATATTTCATGTATATTGGATGACATTGCACTGATAACATCGAATACATTACTGCCGGAAAGATACTGGAATGTTTCAGCAGGTTTGGATATTTCCATTATTCTTCCGCATACAAGCCTGTTCCGGGAAACTTCCGGCAAAGCTTCATACTGCATGAGCAAATGCCAGGAATCGGGTGAATAGATCCTGGTAGCTTCTTTGGCCCACGCAAATACCTTATTTGAATGATCAATTTCATATTCCGGCTTTCCATGATCTGAAAACCCGCAGGCATGACTTTCAGAATATGAAAAATCACAAGAAGTGGAAACTCTCCTGTTACTGCCAGAGGGATAAATAGCTATGGCGATCTGAATATAATTGCTGGTCCGTCTGGATCTTCTCCTGATGGAGGTGCTTTCTTCAGGTGGGGGTTCTATTGTTGAAGTTCTTTCCGGAGGCCGGGACAATCCGATGGGATTGCCGGAGATTTCGGAAATCCTGTGATTACTGCCTTTACATGTGTACTTGAAGGCAAATGAAATAATGATACCCAGAAAGATTAACCTGCTTATATTTTTCATATAACAACTTTAAATGATCCCCGTCCATGAAAATTATACTAATCAAATATGTTAATTATCATATTTGATTGATTGTGTAAATCCCCTTTGAGGGGCCCATGGCTTTTAACCGTGGATTTAATAAACCTGATCCTGAATTTTTGGTAATTTGCAGCTCCCAAAAGTAAAAATTTATCCGGAATACAAAAAATTTCAATAAAAAATGGCCAAAAAAAATAACCTTCTACGGGAATTGCCTCTTTTTTATTTATACAGGAATCGTATTGGCTTGCTGCAGGATAGATTTCCGCTACGGAGTTATTATGATCTTATTTTGACCGGATAAGTTTCAATAAAATTCAATATATGACTTAAGGATGGTCCAACTCCCTGATTATCTCGTCTACTTTCTTGCGAAGTTCCGGATCTTGCTGGTAATACAGCAGTATTTCCTCGTACTTCACCCTGGATATGCGGGAAGCATCAATTTCTTCCGAAATCTGATTATCAATATCTTCTTGTATTTCACGTACGGCCTCAAGTGCAATTTCAAATGCATCCAGTTCTTCATCTGAGATCCCAGGATCCTGTTCGGTTGTACGCGCTTCCAGGATCTCGTTAAATCTTTGTATGTTGAGATTTTGCTCCTCTATTTTATCTATCATAGCTATATGGCCTTCTTGCTGAATCAACATGATTGCCATGGAAACATCTGCGAAACTCTCGATCTCCTCATCAGTGAACCCGGGAACAGGCAGTTCCTCGGGCGATTCAATGGGGCGCTGCTGAGAGAAAAGACCGCCACCGGTAATCGGGAACAGCAATATCATGATGCAGAAAAAGATTATAAAGACCAGGGAATGATATTGTTTGTCTATTTTCATGATCTCATAAGGTTCATCGTACTTCGGGTGATATTTTGGACTCTGGTTTTGCATATTTTATTTTCTATTCAACGGGAATGTTATAATTAATCAGAGAGCAACAAATCTATGCCAAAACAGCAAAAATATTACTAAAAATTCCCTTTTATATGATCCCCGCTTGCTGTAACCATTTCTATTCCAGCAGATGAGCTTGTTGAATATATACATTTTTGACCACATGTGTAAGTTTTTCCCATTTATTGTAAACCTGCAAGTCAAAGCTTTGTCAGTAACCTTTGTTATTTTACCCTGATAACCGAAACCTCAGCAGGAGCATTATACCGGACCGGGGAAAGGGTAAAACCCAGTCCGCTGTTGATATTCATCAACATATTTCCAAATTTCCATCTGCCTTTTACATAGGAAGTTTCAGCACGAACAGGAGTAACCGGATAGAAGAATAGCCGGACCCTGATTTGTCCACCATGAGTATGTCCTGCGAGTAACTTATTAACACCGGAATCGATTGCCGCACTGATTATCCTGTCAGTTGCCTGGTGACTGGCAAGCAGGTGAAGGTCCTGCCCGCTATTCTCATTTAATAAGGCATCCAATAGAACGTCATCGACGTTATAACTGTAAAGTTCAGTTATTCCTGTTATTTTGACTACCATGTCGTTGTGCCTGACCAGGGTATTTTCATTTTCCAGCACATTTACCCCTCTTGAAAGAAGAGCTTCAGCTATTTCATCGGTGCTAACCCAGTAATCATGATCACCCATTACAAACCAGGCACCATAAGTTGCCTCAATTCCCGATAACGCATTCGCTCCGGCCTCAATATGATCTCTTCCGGAAGATATGAGGTCGCCGGTAATAATCACAATGTCCGGGTTGGCATCATTTACCTTTTCGATATATCTCCTCATTTTTAACTCCCCGGTAAAACTGTCGGCATGCAGCTCGGATATGTGAACTATTGTAAGCGGTTCTATTATCCGGGTTTCATCATTCAGGTTATAGGTGATCTCATTTACAACTATATGGCTGGTATCCCTTATCATTTTAACCGAGGTATATAATACCGTCACGGCAGCCATTATAAGAAATCCTCTCGCAAGAAGAACTCCCCGGTCTTTTTTGCCGGTTCTTGACAGTACCGGTCTGAGCAGATCATGAAGCAACAACCAGTTAAGCATTACCCCCATACATACAAGACCATACCAGAACAGGTATATAAGAATAAAAGGATGTCCCGAGCGGCTGAATGTCCCAAGCATCAGGTACTGTATTTGCCCGCCTGCCGGATAGAGAAGAAACAGACCGGCAGGAACGAAATAAATAAGCCTGTAAAGCCAGAGAGGCTTCAGACCAAGAATTTTGATACTTTTAAAGTAGCGAAACCCAAAATAAAAAAGCAAAAGCAGGAGCAAAACTGCAGAAAATGAAATCATCCGTAAAGCCCAGGGCATGTCTGTGAATTTTATTAGATAAAATGGAACAGAATAAGAATTCGAAAATATTATCACATCAGGCGGCAACAGCCACCGTTTATCAATTTTTCCTTACAATTGAACTCTAAATCTGCTAAATTTATTATTTTTTAAGTGGCAATCAATCCTGAAAACGCCGGCCGGAACCCTGTGAGCAATTTATCCCTGAATTTTTCATGCTTTTTCTGGTAAAGTCCGATCAAATAGAGGGAGAGTCATTTATTACCTGAACCCTCCCTCCTGTCTGAGGCTGGTTATGATTATGATCCCTCTCCTTCGCAGATCTTTTTCAGTTTTTCAAGTGCCTTCGGCCATCTATCCATGAAAAACCTCCTGAAATCCTCATTTGAATCAACATCAACCGAAAGCAGGGTCTTATCGTACA
The DNA here is from genome assembly GCA_007123885.1 of Bacteroidales bacterium. Taxonomy (GTDB): domain Bacteria; phylum Bacteroidota; class Bacteroidia; order Bacteroidales; family PUMT01; genus PXAP01. The sequence goes on from SLGC01000130.1 coordinate 10,233, forward strand.
TAGAGCTAAATGTATAGTTTTCTCGCGCTCCTGCCAAATTCTCCACATCCGGCCCCGACGTTATCTCCTTGTCGTCACGGATAATTCCCAGATGCTCGATGCTGACATATCGATCAGGGATATTTTCCCTGATCCTGCTAATCATTCCTCCCCTCTTCCCTTCACTATTAGTCCCGATAAACCTGATTAAAGAACCTTTCCGCCAGGAACCATCATATCGCGAATCAGGATTAAATACCGAGGTCCATTCAATGAAACCCTTCTTATCGAGCATCGTCTTGTAAACTTTTTCAGCTTTTGCAGTTATCGTAATCTCGAAATGCAAGGTTTCCGTACTTTCTCCCCGTTCAACATATTCTTTAAAATTATTCAGGATCGATTGCCAGCCGTATTTCTGCGCCGCATGTGAGTATTCCCTTTCAGCTTCAAAAAATTCATTGATCCTGGTTTTACCCGTTTCAGGCATAAATAGTATCCTTACCTGTCTTCCGTCGTCCAGTCTGTATGCAATCAATTTGTTTTGTTCAACCTTAATATATTCCCCTGTAAAATCAAATCCGGAACTACGGTCTCTGGCTTCCATGCGAAATTTAAAACGGCCCCGTGGCTGCAGGTCATTTTCAGCCACTGTAGTATGCCAGTTGTCCGACGCGTTATTCCATTCCACAATGTGGCGGGGGTTTGTCCAGAATTCCCATACTTTTTCAACCGGGGCATTAACAACTGTATTTACCGGTATAAGTGTCTTTTCTTTTGTTTTCATAATCCAAACGTCTATCAACACAACAAATGGCCAATCCAGCAGATATGCAAGCCTTCAATTATATAATCCTGCTGAAATTTTACATAAAATTATAAAAAATATTTGTTTTTATTTAGTCTAATTTTATTTTAAACCTCCTGGTATACTCTTTCGAGGCTCAATAATATACCTTACACCCGTAGTCGGGGTATCCTACCACCATCACCGAGGATTATGCAATACTCTTTCCCGGTGGCTGCCGGTTCTAAGTGGTACTGCATTTAACATTTTTATTTTTTGACATAAATTTCTTGAGAACATATCTTAAGTTTGCTAACCAGATTCATAAGATCTTGAATAATCGCAGGATCATTCGGAAAAAACTGTCCGCTCCTGGTCAGGTAAGGGATGATATCACTTAGAATAAATGATAACCGAAAATCATATAAGCCACTCAAATGGATAAAGAAACTTTCAGAAAATACGGACATGAGTTTGTCGACTGGATAGCTGATTATTTTGACAATGTCAGGAAATATCCTGTTCGCCCCAATCTCAAACCGGGTGACATAAAATCGCAACTCCCGGATAATCCCCCGATGGAAAGCCAGGACATGTCAGTAATATGGAAGGATTTCCAGGATATTATCCTTCCGGGAATGACCCACTGGCAGCATCCCGGCTGGTTTGCCTTCTTTCCCGCCAACAACAGCCCCGCATCAGTGCTGGGCGAAATTCTTACCGCCGGCATAGGAGCCCAGTGCATGGTTTGGGAAACATCACCTGCAGCGGCAGAACTGGAAGAGGTAGTGGTTGACTGGCTCAGGCAAATGATCGGCCTGCCGGAAGGTCTGAAGGGGGTGATCCAGGATACAGCCTCGACCGCAACTCTAAGTGCCCTGGTTACAGCAAGGGAGGTTGCCACAGGATTTTCCTGTAATGAAAAAGGATTGCTGCAAGGACTGAGGGTTTATGCATCGAAGGAAGCTCATTCAAGCATTGAAAAAGGAGTTAAAATAGCCGGCTATGGAAGGGAAAACCTCAGGTATATTAATACGGATGAGAATTATGCTATGCGACCTGACCTGCTTGAGAAGGCAATAGTGGATGATATTGAAGCCGGATATATTCCGGCATGTGTTATTGCAACCATTGGTACCACCTCATCGACGGCAATTGATCCGCTTCAGGAAATTGGCCTGTTGTGTCGCAAATATGACATCTGGCTTCATGTTGATGCTGCAATGACTGGTTCGGCAGCGATCCTTGAGGAAAACAGGGGCTTGATCCCGGGGGCCGACAAAATTGATTCCTTTGTATTTAATCCCCATAAGTGGCTGCTGACCAACTTTGACTGCTCTGTCTTTTTCGTAAGGAACCCGGAACATCTTATCAAAACCATGTCGGTAAATCCTGAGTATCTTAAAACAAGCCGGGACACAGAGGTAAATAATTACAGGGACTGGGGCATACAACTTGGCCGGCGTTTCAGGGCACTTAAGCTCTGGTTTGTAATCCGCGAATACGGAGTTCAGGGACTCAGGGAGATAATCCGCAACCATATAAAATGGGCGCATGACTTTGCCGGCTGGATAGATTCGTCCGAAGAGTTCGAACTTTTGGCACCTGTAAGCACTAATCTTGTGTGCTTTCGCTGGAACAACGGTAAGAGGGATGATGAGGAGCTTGAAAAAATAAACCGGTTGCTTCTGCAAAAAATAAATGAACCGGGTGAAGTTTACCTCACCCATACAACACTTTCCGGGAACTATGCTATAAGAATGTCAATCGGACAACGGACAACCCTTAAGGAAGATGTTGAAAGGACATGGCAAATTATAAATGAGGTGTCGAATCTGATCGTCTGATTCAGGAATTTATCCTTTTTTGTTTCATATTTCTCCTGTAAAAACAAGAGTCAAAATTTCGTGAAGAAGTTACAAAATTCTGACGGACAGGAGTACCCGCTTCGCTTTAACTTATCATTACCAGGGAAAGTAAAAGGGTTTTACAACTAATAATTTTTAATTGAATTGTGGATATCTTTTTGGTTTCAGGTTATGGAAAACTGCAATTCAATTGAATTTCGGGGATTTTGGATTCTCTTATTCCTAAATCCGGGAATTTTCACTATAATTGTTTGGCCACATGTAAATGAAATACTGTTTAACTTATGTTTTATATTAATCAATAAAAAATCGTAAAAAATGAAGAAAATTAAAATGGGAATGATCGGGGGCGGTATAGGTGCATTTATCGGTGATGCACATCGCCGCGCCTCCAGAATATGCAATGATTTTGAACTGGTTGGAGGGATTTTTGATGCCATCCATGAAAAAAGCCAGCAGTTTGCTGTACAGGAAGGTATCGCTCTTAACCGCTGCTATGCCGATATCGATTCAATGATACAGTCGGAGCTGAAGCTTGAACCTGATAACAGAATGGAGGTAGTAGCCATTGTCACACCCAATTCCCTGCACTATCCATTTGCCAAAAATCTTCTGACAAAGGGATTTCATGTTGTATGTGAAAAGCCCATGACAATGACAGTTGAGGAAGCCCTTGAA
>SLGC01000349.1 GCA_007123885.1 Bacteroidales bacterium
CAGGATAACGGGAGAGATGTCATGGCCGTCATAAACCCTGTCGTCAGGAGGATCAATACCGGCGAGCCGGCAGAAAGAGGGAAACAGATCCATAGTTGTCCCCAGCTCCATAACAACATCAGGCATTATCTTTCCGGGCCACCAGAAAATTGCCGGCACACGCATTCCTCCTTCAAAAGTTCCTCCCTTTGCACCCCTTAAGAGTCCGCCGAACCCGCCATGGGTTTCGAATATATGCAAGTGACCGTTATCGGAGGTAAAAATGACAAGTGTATTACCGGCTATTCCTTCTTCTTCAAGAGTTTCAAGTATCCGGCCGACCGACCAGTCAATCTCTTCGATCACATCCCCGTAGAAGCCGGCAAGTGAAATGTCCCTGAATTCTTCCGAACGGAAAAGAGGTATATGAGGCATCGAATGGGCCAGGTAAATAAAAAATGGTTCATCCCTGAATTCACGGATCCGTTCAACCGCTTCTTCCGTGAAACGCCGGGTAATTGTCCTCTGATCTGCAGGTCGTTCAACTATCCTGTCATCCCGCATAATCGGAACGTTGTATGCCTGGTAATTTTCTTCCTCTGCAAATGCAATCTGGGCAGTTATCCAGTTCATCCCTTCAGGCAGTTCCGCAATACGGTCCATATCGTTGGAGTAAGGTATTCCGTAATATGTTTCAAAGCCATGGTCGGTGGGCAAAAATGGTGATTTGTGACCGAGATGCCACTTCCCCGCCATAGCGGTACGGTAGCCATTATCCTTCAAAATCCTGGCTATGGTTATTTCGCCGGGCGGAAGTCCCCCGTTCGAATCGGGAAACAGAACACGGCGACGGTCGCTGGTCATACCCGACCTTATGGGAAGCCTTCCCGTCAGTAATCCTGCACGCGAAGGGGTGCAGACTGATTTTGCCACGTAAAACTGGGTCCATTTCTGTCCCTCATAGGCCATCCTGTCAAGGTTGGGAGTCCTTATGGTTGGATGCCCGAATACCCCGAGGTCACCATATCCGAGATCATCGGTAAAAATGATTATAAAATTAGGCTTCTGAGCCGGGTTTTCTGCATGTGCAGTGCTGCATTTCTGACTGACAACTCCCAATGTTAGAAGTCCTGTGACTGCCAGGATGCCGGAATCGATTTTTGTCATGATTTAACAGTTTATATTCGGGGCAGTATAATTCATTCAAGATCAACCCTTATCAGGCCACCCTGATGAATTGTATTTCCTTTTTCAAACTCCTTTACTGTCAACCGGCCGGATTGCGGTTGCCGGATCATTATTTTATCGGTTTGTAAGGTGCCGTAAAGCACCTCGACAATCGCTTCAGAGTCATTTATGATTACATTGCCCCATGCGGTGCCGGTAGACCAGAATGAACGGAAGTTATTCCCGTTGATCACGGGTGCGAAGGTCATGATATTTTCTATCCCGTCATAATCAAATCCGGTAAGGGCGAGTAAAACCGACCATGCCGCCAGAGCCCGGGAATAATGCACCCCCGATTCAATGTGCTCGAAGGGATTCCTTTTCATTCCGTCGTATCGGTCCTGCACTGCCTTTATTATTTCCAGGCCTTCCTCCACCCTGCCGGTGTAAATAAGGGAAGCGGCCACCTGGAACTCGACTCCGGTCCATATCTCATCGGAATACACGAAAGGCAATGCCGGCCTGTCATCGTGAGGCCATGTACAGAGAACTACGCCTGCCTCGTCATTTAAACCGTAAACGCGCTGCACATTGTGAAAGTCACGCAGATCCGGAATAAAATTATGCTCATAAATGGCTGAGATTGCCTTATCCACCTTTTCCCTGTCAGCTATGTAACCCAGTCCGGCAACAAAAGCCATGTACTGCCCCAGGAGCTGGTCGGCCAGACAGCCGTTGCCATACTGATATTTGGTCTCATCCCAGGGGCCCGGTGCCTGGATAAAATACTCTCCATTCCATAGAGAATCGGCCATCAGGGCTGAGCCTCTTTCGAAAACGGAACGAAATTCTGCGGCCGACTGCCGGTCTCCCATGGCTTCGGCCATTTTGCTGCCTGCTTTCAGTGCAGCCAGGTAAATGGAGGTCGTCATCGAATTCGGGCCATAAAATTCGATATCGTATGTATTGTGCTGCTCGCCGGAAAGCAGGCCCGTTTTTTCAGGATCCCATGCCTGCTGCCTTGACCCGACCCGGACAAGGGAAGCCTCCCCGCTGCCGGTCCACGCAAATTCAAGGGCCAGTTTAACCCTCGGCCAGATCGATTCAAGCCACCGGTCATCGCCAGACAGGCGCCATTCGCGGTAAGCCCTGACGATTGTACCCATCTGTCCGTCAGCCGCGGCCGGTCCGTCGAAATAATAATCCCCGAGGGGAATTACCGACCGATGGGTCTGGAAACCATCATCGAAAGTGTTGTGCAAAAATTCAATTTCGCGCATTTTACGTTCAAGTGACGGGAACAGGGAGGCCAGGGTCTGCTCATAATTGTACACATGCGTGCAGGTTCCGGGGCAGCACCAGCTGTTGTCCAGAACTCCCTCAAAACCATGAACCTGTCCGTCGTCAGTTACCTGCAGCAATGGAGAGACCAGGTTGGCCATGGTAGTATTCAATGCCTGGATAAGATAGCCCGGCAAAGAGCTTCCGGTCAATGCATCAGCGAAAGCCATTGTATTTTCAAACAGCTTTTGTTCGGACTGAAGGAACTGTTCCAGTACATCATACTCATCGTCAAACCTGGGACCGTAGTGGTTCGTGAATGTAACCCCGGCCGCTTCACCGATACCGAAAACCTCGTTTGCAGTGAAAACCCGTTGGGGGAAATACCATGAAAAATAAAAGGGTATGCTGATCTTTTCTCCGGGCTTCAGGCTGAACGGAACCAGGAGGCTGGCCATGCGGTGGGTTGACAGGTTATATGAAGTATTGAAATAGGTTGTTTCCCATTTATCTGGTTTGGTTTCGATACGTCCCTTATCACTGAAATCATCCCAGAAAATATGGGCCTCATCCCGCCAGGTCCCGGGATACCAGTGGGTTTGGGCATCGACCGGGCCTGCCGTGGTGCCCATCAGGAATCCTCCCCGGAGATTGACCGGAATATTTTCCCCGGAAGGTTTAAAACTAATCCCCTGCCAGCTTTGGCCCGATACAAATTCGTTTACCAGTGAATCGGCACGGATCGGATTTTCCATGGCCAGCACCAGGGAACCTTCAATGACATTTTCTGTAGGATTTTCAAGTACCCAGCCAAACTTAATGGCAGGATGACTGCTTGATTCCACATCGAGAGGGATAAACGGGTTTATAATTTCCAGTTTAATATTCAAAGGCACACGGTTATCGGTGAACTGCCAATGAAGATGAGGAAAATGATTCGTAAAAACAGCCTCCTGCATTCTTGGCAACCCGGCCACGAACTTGTGGGTGACATCCAGGTAGGGAGGGAAAGTCTCCCGCTCCAGTAATTTTGCCACCGGCTGCTTTCCCGGTTCTTTAAGCCAGAGGGCAAAAAACGTCTTTTCCAGCTTCCTTTGCCTGTCGGGCCTGTTGAATACCTCTACAAATTCAATATTTCCCCTGCCGCCCATGAGTATGTTGCCCGATCCTATACCACCCACGGGTACCCGCAGGCTTTGAAGCTGACTGTTGGTGTAGGTATGAACCTGATCCTGACCGTAAACCGGAATTTGAATAAGCAATGGAAAAATCAGGACCGGCAGGAATAATTTTATTCTGGCCCGGTTCCGGCTGTAACCGGCTTTC
>SLGC01000441.1 GCA_007123885.1 Bacteroidales bacterium
AGCCCACCTTTACGGTATTCCGGAAAGTATTGAAAGAGCCGGCTGAAGATATTATTTCTCCATAAGGATCCTGGTTCAAAGACGACGTTTGCAGGTTAAGGCTTGCACCGAAAGCACCCGCACCGTGAGATGATGTTCCGACTCCCCGCTGGATCTGAATATTATCGACCGAGGAGGCCAAATCGGGCATATTTACCCACCATACTCCATGCGACTCCGAATCGTTCAGGGGAATACCATTAAGTGTGATATTTATCCGGTTCATATCGGAGCCCCTGATGCGAAACCCGGTATAACCAACGCCTGCACCAGCATCGGAAGAAGCGACAAATGAAGGTGTAAGTCCGAGTATAAAAGGTATATCCTGGCCAAAGTCCCTGTTTTCAATTTCCTCCCTGTTCACATTTGTATATGCAACCGGAACCTTTGAGTGGGCCCTGGTAGCAGAAACTATCACCTCATCGGCCATATAGGCGAGCCGTTTTAACCGGATGTCAATCCTGGTTTCACCGCTGACCGCGATTTCCCTGATAGTTGTCTCATAGCCCATATGAGAAATTCTCAGGGTATAGTGACCATCATTCAAATTGAGACGGAACTCTCCGTCTGCATTGGTAGCGGTTCCCATATAGGTTCCCTCAATTACTACATTGGCGCCGATGAGGGGTTCATCCCCGGGCCCGGCAACAATTCCGTGAATAAAAGTATTTGCAAAAGTCGGGTAACATAACAATTGCAATACAAGCAATCCAATTATCCTTTTCATGATAAAAGTTTTTGGTTAGACTTATAATTGCAATGAGGTGATCTGGTTCTTTTCCCTACACCGGCATTACCCGGATCAGGTTCAAAGGGTATGATCTCAGCCCGAAATATTAAGGCACCCCATTTTAAGAAGTACAAATATACTAATTCCCGGCGATGGTAACAAAAAAATCCGGCGGGTGAGCCGGATTTTTTATCCTGTTTTTTTGTATCTGAATTTTATAATCCTGATATATCCGGGTATGATTTTACTGTTCCTGATATTTTTCCACCGGAATACTTTTATGCCTCGGATATCCTTTATATATTGAAGCAGGTCCGGTTCAATGAACATGAACATATATGAACCTGTTTCCGGTTTTGCTGTTCCGCCGCCTGATCTGGGAAAAGTTCATCCAGACCCTATTTTTCCACATCAAGTACTTCCTTGAAAGCCTTCTCAAATGTTTCCTTGGGCAAAGCTCCCTGTGCCATCTGTGGCATCCCCTCTTTGGGTACAAAAAGAAGTGACGGAATACTTTGTATACCGAATATGCCTGCAAGCTCTTTTTCACTTTCGGTATCTATCTTGTAGATATCCAGTTTACCTTCATACTCATCTGCAAGTTCTTCAAGCACGGGGGCTATCATTTTGCAGGGCTGGCACCAGTCCGCATAAAAATCGATCAGACAGGGTTTCTCTCCCTGGTAATTCCATTCCTTGTTATGTTCGTAATCAAAGACTTTCTCTTTGAAAGATTCGTTGGTTAAATGTTCAATCATCATAATAAATTTTGATATTAATTTTTATTCAAAACGTAAGTTATATAATTTTTGCCTGGTAATAAAATGTACAAAATCCATTCCATAGTTCAAATAGGAGCATATCGCAACATATAACACCTAATTATTGTAATTTTGTCATACAGTAACACACATTGTCATATCAATATATGTCAATTTGTTTATATATAAACGTAGTAACTATTGAAAAAATTACAGGGAATACAAATTCATATATAAGGGATTGGCCAGCGGCCAACTCATATGGAATATCTGCTCATTAAGATGCAGGTTTAGGGGCAAATATAATTTCACCGCGATGCAGAGCCAAATAAAGAATAATATTGAATTCAGGAATATAATACCGGATAACCCGGTCTTTAAAATGATCTCAAAAAAAGCTATTGACAATGATGTCGAATTATATGCAATAGGTGGCTGTGTCCGGGACAGGATCCTTGGCCGGCCTACAAAAGATATCGATATCGTGGTAATCGGGAGCGGAATTGATTTCGCAAAAAAACTGGCGAAAGATCTGCCGGGAAAACCCAGGGTGAGTTTATTCAGGAGGTTTGGCACGGCAATGATCCGGATTGATGACCTTGAAATAGAATTTGTGGGTGCAAGAAAGGAGTCATACAGGAAAGATTCCCGAAAACCTGTAGTGGAAAACGGCACACTTGAGGATGATCAAAAAAGAAGGGATTTCACAATCAACGCGCTTGCCATCGGCCTGGGTGTAAAGAATTACGGGAGACTGCTCGATCCCTTTAATGGAATTGAAGATCTGGAAAAAAGGATAATCAGGACTCCGCTTGATCCCCTGGCCACTTTTTCCGATGATCCCCTGCGGATGATGAGAGCTGTAAGGTTTGCAGCACAACTTGGTTTCTCTGTCGCACAGCCAACACAAAAGGCGATAAGGGAAAACCGCGACCGCATGGAAATAGTTTCACAGGAAAGAATCACCGAAGAGTTGAACAAAATAATACGGTCTGATAAACCCTCGGCCGGTTTTACCATTCTTGACCGGACGACCCTTCTCGAAAAGGTTCTGCCGGAAATCCATGCCCTTAAGGGTGTTGATGTTGTAGAGGGAAAAATGCACAAGGATAATTTCAGCCATACCATCAGGGTACTTGATAATGTTTGCAGAAAGTCTGACAACATCTGGCTCCGGTGGGCAGCATTGCTTCATGATATAGGGAAACCGAAGACAAAAAGGTATAGCCAGGAAGCGGGCTGGACTTTCCATGGCCATGATCATGTTGGCGCCAATATGATACCTTCTGTCTTCAGAAGACTTAAGCTTCCGCTTGACGGTAAAATGAAATATGTCCAGAAGATTGTGCGGCTGCATCTTCGTCCCATTTCCCTTTCGGGGGAAGAAATAACCGATTCTGCCGTAAGGCGTCTTCTTTTTGACGCAGGCGATCAGATCGATGACCTGATGATGCTGTGCGAGGCGGATATAACCTCTAAAAACAAGGAAACCGTACGCAGGCATATGAAGAATTTTGAAAAGGTCCGAAAAAAGCTTCAGGAAATTGAAGAAAAGGATGCCATTCGCAATTTTCAGCCCCCGGTATCAGGTGATGAAATAATGAAAGCTTTCGGCCTGCCTCCAGGCAGGGAAGTGGGCGTTATCAAAAATGCAATAAAAGAGGCTATCCTCGATGGTGAAATCAGAAATAACAGGGAGGAAGCTATGGCATATATGCAGAAAAAAGCTGTTGAAATGGGAATCAAACCAAAATGATCATTCTTTACCTGTGCCATTCTTTCTGTGCAGGTCAAGAATCACGGGAAGATGGTCGCTGAATCCGCCTGTATACCTGAAACCTTCATAACTCCTGAATGGTTTGAACCCAAACCATGAACCATCGGCAACCATCAGAAAGTCGGCACTGAATATCCTGACTGAATGCAGGCAGGCCTGCAGGACTGAAACCCCGTTCAACAAGGAACCCGAAACAATGAACTGGTCAAACAGAAACCATTCTCCCTGGAATTTCAGTGTTCCTTTATTGTTTCTTTTCAGCGGACTGGATATATTGTATATCTTTCCGGATTCCGGATCATCAACATCAGTTTTTGCCCCTAAATATCTCCGGAGACTGATATCCTCCGGTTCATCATTGAAATCACCCATTATTATTACACAGGCATCGGGATTTATGGCAAATAATGAATCGGTCATCGACCGCAATACGCCGGCCGTAA
>SLGC01000014.1 GCA_007123885.1 Bacteroidales bacterium
AATTGCCGGCAGCTTTTCGAGCAACTAATGCATCAAGTTTTTCAGTTCTGTCAGCATTTCGATGGCAATATCAATCATCTTTTCTCCCGAACCCGGGGCCAGACGTGAATTAAGAGGTTCGTAGTCACCTTCCCTGAAGGCCTGTTTCGTAGGCACATAGGCAATGTCGGCATTTGCCAGTTCAATTAGCATCGTATTGGAAAAAGGTGATCTTTGTTTCAGATCAAGGGCAAATTCCACGAATAGCTCACCAGGCATGGTAACTATTGCTGTTCCCCGGTCAAGTTTAAAGGCATGTATCTCTACGGGCAGGTGCCACGGATCGCCGGAAATAGAGGGAGGAACAGCCTCATATTTACGAAGCATCTCAAGTGGCGGTTGAACTCCCCATACAGAAAGTTTAAGCCTCCGCCTCCTTTGTAAAAAATCTCTTTCAGGATAAAGGGGTTCTCTCTCTTCTTTGGACCACTCAAGCTCTTCTTCCGTGTAGTCCTGAATGGGAATATAAACTGTCCGGGAAATAATACTGAGGGCAGGACTCCCATTCCTTGCATCAGGAAGAGCTCTTCTAATTGCCACTGCAAGGTCATTGGCGACCCTTTCCACCCTTGGCAGTGAATCATCCTGAGGCAGACTTCCCAGAAAATCAACGGTATTAATATTACCGCATGCACCTAAGCCGAAAATCGAAAATATCTGCTCACCGAAGATATCCCTGAGGCGCTCCTCCAGGTAAAATGGGTAATCAGCACTGAAGTCAGTACCACCACGTACGTAATGACTGGCGAAAACAGACAGTGAAGCACAGAAATCAGTCTGACCGGCCGGCCGGAACAAAACAAAGTGTACATCCGGATCTGCCGGTCCGGCGGGGCCGACAATCCGGGGATTTAATCGTCCGGGGTTCGTACGTACACGACCATCAGTCATCAGATACCGCCTGTTGAAGGCTAATCCGGGAGCATTTCCTATGCCCGAAACCATTTCAACCTCCATTGTATTCCTGCTTGCGGAGACTATAGCCTCGGTCATTCCATCAATCAGGAAAGTGAAATAACCCTCTTTATCCTCTTCGGTCAGTGTGCCGGACGACTCACGAAGGGCATATTCTTTAAAATCCCGGGTTATACCCGGACTTGTATGAGTATGGGTGGCACTAACACTGATATTCTGAAAAGGAATTCCTGTCTGCATTGAAACCCGTTCCCTGACAATCCGGCTTAAATCCCTGGGTATTCCAAGTAAATCACACACCAGGAGCGCACCCTGGATTTCCCCCTGCCTGAAAACCATAGCTTTTGCCTGAAGAGGATCTCTGACACCTGTGCTTTTCACGGGAGGATACCCGTATAACGGATAACCAACGGGAGGAGTGATTTCAATTTTTGAAGTCCCTATTTCCAGGGGAATAGTCTCGATATCTTTACAGCCGGTTATTATAAGTGTCGTAAGCAAAAGCAAGCCTAAGCATAATAATAAAATACCCTGGTTTAAAAATGATCCGGAAGCTGTACGGGCAGAAATTCCGGCTGAAAACAGGTTAAAGCACTTTATTTGAAGGATCTTTATTTTCATTATCTTAAGCTTTTATCTCTAATGTTCATGGAAATTTACTTCCTCTTTATACACCTTACCGATAAAGCAAATTTTTTCTCCCCGTTGGGGTTCCTCCAATTTATGCACTACCGGAAGCAAATTCAGGAAACCAACCCTATACTATGCCCGGATAACATATATTGTGTGTTACCGCCTGGCAATCTCTTGCTCGATTATGTTTATAAGCCTTTCGATTGGATCAAAATATGGAAGGACTTTTTCACTATCAAAATCAAAGAGGTCATCATAATCTCCTTTTTGTCTCCAAGTGAAAAGTTGCGAATAGATTTTACCAAATTCTTTAGGAATTTTTTGACTTTTTATGAAATGGTTCGAAAACTCAGTCTTCACACCTTTATGTGTGGTGGGTTTTAAATTTGAATTTAGCAATAGTGCAATAACTGCATAGTATGCAGCATAATAAAGTCTATTTATAGTTGAGTTCCATTTCTCTTTATCAGCTAAAATCCTGGCATCATCAAGTGTATCCTTTGCTCGTTCCAGACGATAATTTATCAGGTCCTCTTGTGAACTAGTCATTTTATCTTTATTGATTCTTTCTCAATATTCTCAAATAATGGGGTTTCCTTGTGTTTATTGACCCAATCGTTTTTAGAATATATTAATGGAGAAATGATTTCGCCTGTTTCAAGCTCTATTTCATACATGTCATCCATGATATTTGTTTCAAGAGAGAATGAAACGTTTGGGAAATTAAGCAATATTAATAAATCCCAGTCTGAAAAAGGTTTATCATCACCACGGGCTCGGGAACCATAAAGGTAAATCTCAGCATCCGGATATTTCTGCGCTATAACAGATGAAATTCTATTTAAAATTTTTTCACGCTTATTCATAAAACAAATATAACCAATTTCATAATCTTCATAGTCTGGTAATAAAGGTTTTTTGCTTGGCGGTAACGGTTGAGCCCCCCTACAGCCGAAACCCTTATGGAGCAAATTGCTCTATCTTGTTTCTGCTATTTTTTTCTTTTTATTCATCAAACTTGCATTTCTAAAATGTCTGTTTATCTTCATATTCATAAGTGAAGTATCATTTCATTTTGTTAGCACTGCCGTGACGCTTTCATAATGTGCATTCAGGATCCTGTGCGCCCGGTGAATAAACTGCATCATCGTGTAACTGTGATGACAACACGTGCATAGCGCGTGAGTACCGGTATGCCGTTATCTGTCACTTCACAAATGACGTGGATGGTCTGTCCCGGTTTGGCATTGGCGGGAATCACCAATGAAGCGTCCATTTCCCCGGCATTCTCTATCCTGACGATGCCGGGGTAGGTATCCTTACAAGCCTCCCGGTAGTGCCACCACTGAAAGTTTAAGGCATCGCCGTCAGGATCGGTAGTTCCTTTTGCACTAAGAGACACCTTTTGCCCCGGGCTTACCTTCATTTCCAATGGATTGGCCAGCTTCACCACCGGAGGATGATTAGCCTCCGAATATGGTTTGACGCACCAGTCGGCCCGGGCGGCGAAATCTTTCTGGATTGCGTCAATCCAACGCCACTGGGGTTTGAGATATTCAGCGAGTTCTTTGTCGTTCGGGATTTCCTTCCTCAAGCGTTCGCGTCCCCAGGCTGATCTCGTGTACCATCTTCCTTCGGGATATTCGTAGCCAGGCTCCGACACGGGATCCAGCCAGGTGTTGTCGCGGACACGCACGAACCGGCCACCCCAGCCACCCCAGCCGGGATACTCTGCACTGCGCAATCCGTTCGGGATGATATGCAGGAATGCAGGTGAATCGCCCTCCGACCGGAAACGCCCGTCGTCGTGAGCTTCGTACAAGTCCAGTAAAGGACCGCGGTCCTTAAGGATATTCTGGTTCATCCATTCCGCTGAAAAGTAACGCTCCATTTCTCCTGGAATCATTCTCCTTTGATGGTCGTAGGCTATGGCAATGAATTGGTCGGAAATGATGGCAGGTATCCCAAACCTTCCCCAGTTAGGACGGATATAGGTCTGATAGGTGTTGTCCTGCTCCCAGATTAAATAGAGCCGGATCTTCTTCGCGACCTCTTCCATTCTGCCAGGATACTCTTCTTCAATGGTCTTAAGGGCTCGGGCGATGGTGTTGGATCCGCCCCAGGCCTGGATCCATATCGGGCGCTGATCGGAGTCGTCGA
>SLGC01000232.1 GCA_007123885.1 Bacteroidales bacterium
GCGTCTGCCTTTCGGCGGAATAAAGAACAGCGGTTACGGCAGGGAACTTTCCTGGTTCGGCATCAGGGAGTTCACAAATATCAAGACGGTGTTCGTGAAGTAATTCCCGGGCTTTCATGCGTTTGCCGTCACCGTGAGGTGGATCCCCTGCCTTGCTCAACATAATTCGGGTTTATTGATCGGAGATTTGTAGTTTTGCACTTTTGTTTGAATATTGGCCATTGAGGCCAGGAAATTCATATTCCCGGTTGAATGAATAAGAACAGTAAAGATAATAACAAGGTAAGCCTAAATAATAAAACTATAATTAACCCCGGTGAACAGGAAGAAAGAGGGTATCTGGCCGGGATCAAAAAAAAATTGCACGACACGATAACCAGAATTGACCGGCAGATTTCCAGGCATGCAAGGGAAGTGAAAGAGTTCAAGGAGTACCTGTGGGAAAACAAAGCCGGCATGGATCATGCTGAAAAAGTTTCGGTAAGGCAATCAGTCGAGCAGGGGGCGCTGACAGGTGAGGCAGCCCTGGCGAAAAAGAAAAGGCTGCACAAGCTGATAAGATCTCCATACTTCGGCAGGATCGATTTCAGTGAGCATGGCAGGGATGACCGGTTGCCCATTTATATCGGTATCCACTCATACTTTGATGAAGAGGATAATCTCAATCTTATCCATGACTGGAGGGCGCCTGTATCAGGCATGTTCTACGACTTTGAGACAGGAGAGGCCTTTTACAGATCGCCGGATGGAGAGATAAATGGGGATATCCTGTTAAAACGGCAGTACAGGATCAGGGAAGGCGAGATGGAATTCATGCTGGAAAGCGACCTGAATATCCACGACGAGCTGTTGCAGGAAGAACTGAGCAAGGCTTCGGACGATAAGATGAAAAATATCGTCGCAACTATTCAGCGCGACCAGAATGCAATAATAAGAAATGAGATTTCAGGTACGCTGATCATCCAGGGTGTGGCCGGTTCGGGAAAAACCTCGGTAGCCCTGCACCGGATTGCATTTTTGCTGTACAGATACAAGGATACTATCACATCCAGAGATATTCTCATCCTGTCACCCAATAAAGTCTTTGCAGACTATATAGCCAACGTGCTGCCCGAACTTGGCGAGGATAAGATCCCTGAAAAAGGGATGGAGGAGCTTGCTGCGGAACTCCTGGATCACAAATTCCGTTTCCAGAATTTCTTTCAGCAGGTTGGGCAGCTGCTGGAAAAGGATGACGAGAGTTTTATAGGCCGGATACGGTTCAAGGCAACTTTTGAATTCCTGAATAAACTTAACCAGTACCTGTTGCATATTGAGAATAATTATTTTCAGGCAGAAGATATGATCGTTAAAAGATATCCCGTTCCCGGCTGGTTCATTGAAGAAAGGTTCAGGGCACTTCACCGGGTACCGTTGTTCAGACGGTTTGAACGGGTGGCCCGGGATGTTGAGGAAAATATCAGGATATATTACCAGTACGAAATAACCGGCGCCGAAAGGAACAGCATACGTTCGGGAGTAAGGAAAATGTTCAGGATTACCGCCATCAGGAACCTGTATAAAGACTTATTCGAATGGCTGGGAAAACCCGAAATGTTTAAAACTGCAAAAGGATCGATACTGGAATATTCTGATGTCTTTCCCCTGATCTACCTGAAGATCCGGCTGGAAGGTATTTCTGCCCTCGACAGGGTGAAGCACCTGCTGGTGGACGAAATGCAGGACTACACGCCGGTGCAGTATGCTGTACTGGGTCTGCTGTTTCCATGCAGGAAAACCATACTGGGAGATGCCGGCCAGTCTGTAAATCCATACAGCTCGTCCAATTCCTCTGAAATTCAAAAGGCCCTGCCCGGGGCTGACTGCGTGGAGCTTACAAAAAGCTACCGGTCCACTTGTGAGATCATCAGTTTTGCCCGGCGGATTTCAGGCGCAGCCAGTATGGAAGTTATTGAAAGACATGGCGATAACCCTGAGGTTAAGGAGCTCAGGAACAAGGATGATGAGATAAGGGAAATAAAGGATATCGTCGGCCGGTTCATGAAGACCGGCCAGAACTCCCTGGGGATTATCTGCAAGACCCAGAAGCAGGCAGACCGGCTTCACAGCCGGCTAAAAGAAGATTACAGGGATATTTATCTGTTAAATAGCGGCAGTACCTCATTCAGCAATGGGGTAATAATTACATCGGTCCACCTGGCCAAAGGACTGGAGTTTGATCAGGTAATTGTTCCATTTGCCACTGCCGTGAACTATACAACAGAAGTGGACAGGGGCTTGCTGTACATTGCCTGCACCCGTGCCATGCATAAGCTGACCCTGACTTATACCAAAGAGTGTACCGGGTTTATAGTGCGGGATTGACTTACGATAAGCGTCAGTACCTGCACCAGAAGTCAGGTTATGCCCAGAAGTTTCATCTGTCAATAAAGCATATACCAAGATTCGAACTTCCTGTGTGAAATTGGTTAATCCTGAATGTTCTAAACTATCTTAACCCCTGCGTCATCAGTTATATTCATTTCCTTAGCGGGCTTTGTCCGAAAGGCTTGAGCGGATGAAAAATTCGCTGTGACATCACAATGTTATTGCGCTGTTCCGGGAACCGGAGAAACGGGCTTGATATCTACCGGTCCGAGATGATATTCTTCCGGTCCCAGTTTTAACCCGGAGCTCATCATATCATCCCATGTTACATCCCTTCCCGTATATGCTGATTCTCTTCCCATTATGCCGGTAAGTGTTGATGTTGCAAGCTCCTGCGTTTGATTGACAGGATTGTTGGTGCGGATTGAAGTCACCAGGTTGATAATTTCCTGATCGAAAGCTGAAACGGGGAGCCTGGTGGTCTGACGGCCATCCTCATCCCTGGGATATTCATATTCCCAGATAACATTCCCGTTATAGTCGGTTATACTGTTCTGGCAATTTGTATACCCTTTAGTGCCAAAGATCACCTGGCCCACATTGTTACTGCAGCCATCCATCTGGCGGCACATACCCTGAAAATTTCTGTCATCATCGAAAACATAATCAACACTGAAAAAATCATACATGTCGCCGGAAGGTCTTCTGTGCCTGCCGCCGAATCCGGTTGCCGAAGCGGGATGCTTTTCGAAGAACCAGTTAAGGACATCAATTTGATGAACCAGGAGATTGACAATGGTGTCTCCCGTCAGCCAGCACCAGTTACCCCTGTTCCTTATCATCGCTTCCATATCACTCCACCCTGCCTCTCTTCTGACATATGGAGGACCAACGGTGTTCCAGTAACAGTTTGCAGATACAAGATCACCAATAGCCCCGTTTTTTATCATGCCGAAAGCTTCAACATAATCACGCTGATGTCTTCTTTGAGTGCCTGCAACAACCGATAATCCAGCTGCCTCGGCCATCCTGCCGGATGCCATTACCGATCTCACCCCAACGGGATCAACACCTGCGGGTTTTTCCAGGAAAACATGCTTTCTCGCCTGCACTGCAGCTTCAAAATGTCTTGGCCTGGAATAGGCAAGTGAAGCCTCAAGGATGATGTCAACATCCGATTCTATTACCTTCTTGTAGGCATCAAATCCCACGAAACAATTCTCATCCGGTATATTAACATCGTGGCGTTTCTTCAATTCTTCCCTGCAACTGTCTATACGATCCCGGAACACGTCTCCCAGTGCGGTGATTTGAAGGTTTGGCCCGGCATTTAAGAAATTAATGGCTGCCCCGGTCCCCCTGTTCCCGCAGCCGATCA
>SLGC01000179.1 GCA_007123885.1 Bacteroidales bacterium
CGGCTGCAGCATTAACCGGATTAACCAGGGTCTTTGTAAATAAATGGATGTTTAACGAAAAAACATGAACCGCCCCCCAGGAGCCGCAGCATGGACCAGATTAAGAAGGGTCTTGGAAAAGGAAGTTTAACGAAAAAACAGAAATGCCCCCTCGGGGGCCGCAGCGTCCTGATAAATCAGGGCGTTGTAAATGGATGTTTAACAAAAAACAAAAAGATCATGTATAGGAAAATAATTTTTTCAGCAATCATTACTGCCATATATCTGATACCGTCATACAGCCAGTTTTTGAGTGATGATCTCCGGATAGGCGGATACGCCAGGAATTACACGGGTGTTCTGACCGGCAGAGGGAATGAATTATCAATACTTCAAAACACCTTTAATCTTAACTTTTCAGAGCGGGGTGACAAAATTTCCTTCAGGGTCAACCCATATCTTTACCACTACTTCGACAATGAACTGGAGCTGGGGTTGCGTGAGGCGTATCTTGATATGTATTTTAACAATTTCGATCTGCGTATAGGTCAGCAGCAGATAATATGGGGTAAAGCAGAAGGTGTATTTATAACTGATGTTGTATCACCTAAAGATCTCAGGGAGTTCCTGCTGCCCGATTTTGACGAGATCAGGATGGGAGTGACTGCTCTGAAGCTTAATTACTATTTTGGCATGAGTACCCTTGAGGCGGTATGGACACCGGTGTTTACGCCAACAAGAATGCCGGAGCCGGGTTCCATATGGAGACCCGAAATGGATTTTCCTGTTCCGGTGGAGTTTGACCACTCCCTTTCAGAAATAGATCCATCCCTGGAGAACAGCGATGTCTTCCTGCGGTATTCAACCATGACTCCGGGTATAGATTTTGAGCTTGCAGGTGGTTATTTCTGGTATGACGACCCGGCTCTGCATATAGAAAGGAAATTTGACCTTGAAACAATGCAGCTCAGTGGGCTTACAGTCAGGCCTCAATATCACCGGGTTTCGATGGCCGGGGGAAGTTTCAGCATGCCGGCAGGCCCTTTCCTGCTTCGTGGCGAGGGAGCATACTATTCAGGAAGATATTTTCAAACTGCCGATCCTGCGGTGGCGGATGCTGTGGTAAGAAGGGACAACCTGCACTATATGACAGGACTGGATTATACACTTGCGGGCATTACAATGAGTGCACAATTCATCCAGGAGTATATCCTGGATTATAACCTGGAAATCCGTAACGACGAGTTTGAAAGTACCATGACCTTTTTAGCGAGAAAGGACTATTTGAGGGAAAAACTGTGGGTGGAAATCTTTTCATACATAGGGCTCAATCATGGAGATGCACTGGTAAGACCTAAAGTAACTTATGCCTTCGCCGATGGTTTCGAAATTCTGGGAGGGGCAAACATCTTTATCGGAGACACAGGGAGGTTTGGTCAGTACAATGATAATGACATGCTATATGTTAAGCTTAAATATAATTTTTAAAATAACATTGGGCATTACTTACCTTGTATAAGAGTTCTGCTTCTGATATCATGCGCCTCAACAATATATTATTCAAGGAAAAAAGATATTTTTGATCAGTATTTCAATAGAAATATAGAACCAAAAAAAAAAGCCCGTAATTTTCCTCTTTTGTCCTATAATGGATTGCATTATGTTAATATAGCGTTCCAATAAAAAAAATCTAAACAGATGAAGAACTTCATTTTTTTCAGCCTGGTAGTATCGGTTTTAACTGTCTCTTGCCGGCATCATAAGGAGCAACAGTCTCTGCAGCTTTGGTATAACCAGCCTGCAGGCAATTGGGAAGAGGCTCTTCCATTGGGAAACGGGTTGACAGGAGCAATGGTTTTTGGAGGTATTTCCACTGAACAATTTATGCTGAATGATAACACGCTCTGGTCAGGCGGACCAAATCCGGGAAACAGGGAAAACGGCCCGGAAGTACTGTCAAAAGTCCGTCAGGCAGTTTTTGAAGGAAACTTTAGTGAAGCCGACAGGCTCTGGAGAGGCATGCACGGGCCTTACTCAGCCCGGTATCTGCCAATGGGTGATTTGTTCCTCGATTTTCCATTTTCTGAAGAAAAAACTGAAAATTACCGGCGAAGTCTCGATTTGCGAAATGCACTGTCCACAGTCTCCTTCCGGGTCGATGGCGTCGGTTATAAAAGAGAATCATTCATCAGCCATCCTGACCAGGTAATGGTGGTGAAGCTTACCGCCTCCGACAAGGGGAAAATCACTTTTAATGCAAGATTAGAATCAAAATTAAAATATAATGTCAGGGTAATTTCCCCTGACTATCTGGTATTGGAAGGCAAAGCCCCCAGCCATGTTGCACACAGAAATAATGAACCGGAACAGGTCGTTTACGAAACTGACGGAGAGGGAATGACTTTTGAGATACACCTTAAATTGGTAGCCACAGGAGGGGATTTGAATCCGCAGGACAGCACCATTGGAGTAAAAGATGCTGATGAGGTTATGCTTCTGCTCTCCGCTGCCACAAGCTTCAACGGATTTGATAAATCACCGGCATTTGAGGGAAGAGACCCTGCACCCATAGCCCGGGGCAACCTATCTGCTCCTTCAGTATATAATTACGATAAGTTATTTGAAAGGCACCTGGCTGACTACAGGGAACTTTTCGACAGGGTGGAATTATATCTTGGCCCGCAGCAGATGGATCACCCCACCGACGACCGCCTGTTGAAAGTTAATGATGGACATACGGATAATGGGCTGACAGCACTCTATTTCCAGTACGGACGTTATCTGATGATCTCCTCGGCCCGCCAGGGTACGCCCCCTTCAAACCTGCAGGGAATATGGAATCCATTTGTGCAGCCCCCATGGGGAAGTAACTACACCATCAACATCAATACCCAGATGAATTACTGGCCCGCAGAAATTACTAATCTGGCAGAGTGCCACCATTCACTTTTTGATTTTATGGAAGGGCTGGCAGTTAATGGGGCCATCACCGCAGAAATCAATTATGGTATCCGTTCAGGATGGCTGGCAAGCCACAATACTGACATCTGGGCCAAAACTTCACCCACCGGTGGGGAGGACTGGGATCCCCGTGGGGCACCCCGATGGTCATGCTGGCCAATGGGTGGAGCCTGGTTCAGCCAGCATCTGTGGGAGCACTTCCTGCATAATGGCGATATTACATTCCTTTCAGAAAAGGCCTGGCCGCTGATGCAGGGTTCTGCTGAATTTTTGCTCAATTGGATGGTTGAAGATCAAAACGGTTACCTGGTTACCAATCCATCAACTTCACCTGAAAACAGCTTTAACCTGGACGGGAGGCGAATGGATATATCAATGGCCTCTACGATGGATATGTCACTTATACGTGAATCTTTCTCCAGCATACTGCAAGCTGCAAAGATATTAGGCATTAGCGATCCTTTCACCGAAAGGGTAGAAAAAGCGATTCCCCGTCTCTATCCATTTCATATCGGCCGGTTGGGTCAGGTGCAGGAATGGTATAAGGACTGGGATGATCCTGAGGACACTCACAGGCACATATCTCATCTGTACAGTCTGCACCCGGGCAACCAGATAACACCGCAACACACGCCCGAACTTGCAAAAGCTGCAAAGCAAACCCTTATACATCGCGGTGATTTTAGCACCGGCTGGTCTATGGCATGGAAACTAAACTGGTGGGCAAGGCTGAAAGATGGCAATCAGGCATATAAAATGCTGAAGGACGGGTTCACTTACGTTGGCGGGAAAACAGAGGTAAGGGAAAGTGAAGGCACAAGCACCAACCTGTTTACCAACGCCCATGCGGCAGTCCAGGTCGAAGGAAATTTTGGAGGTACCGCAGGTATTGCCGAACTGCTCGTGCAAAGCAATGAGGGTTATATTCACCTCCTTCCGGCACTACCTGATGAATTATCCAGCGGTGAAGTAAAAGGGCTTGTTGTCCGTGGAGGCTTTGTTATTGATATGAAATGGAAAAATGGACTTTTAGAGTCCATTGTCATTCACTCGAGGCTGGGTGGAAATTGCAGGATAAAAGTTGACGGGGACCTTGCCAGCAGAAATGCCAGGCTGCAGCCTGGCGAAGGAGAGAATCCAAACCACCTTCTGGCAAAAGCGGATCCAGTCCCGTACGTTAATAACGCCCGTGGTCAACTAGTCGAATTAATTCCCGATACCGGTAATATATATGACTTCCAAACAGAGGCGGATCATTCCTATAGGCTTAAATTGGTTAAGTGAAATGCAGTAAATAAACCACTGATCCTTGAGAAGGAGATGACCGATGAGTTTAAATTAAAATTATTGTTTCTCAATATTCATGAAAACCAAATGCAAGGCTTGAAGATGAGTTTAACCTAAACTTGAATTGTACATATATTAATAAAGAACTCATGAAAAACATCAAATTCTTTACAATTCTATCTGCAGCGGCAGCATTGACCAGTTGCACCGGAGATGAGAGCAAACTTCCCAATATCGTTATAATCTACACCGATGATATGGGCTATGGTGATCTGAATATTCAGAACCCCGATTCGAAAATTCCTACTCCGTATATGGACCAGCTTGCATCAGAAGGTATGCGCTTTACCGACGCACATAGTTCTTCCGGAATATGTTCGCCCAGTCGGTTTGCCTTGTTGACAGGAACGTATCACTGGCGAAGGAGTCACGGAATTATCCAATCCTTTGGAAAACCATTTTTCATTGATTCAGATATAACCTTACCCCAGATTTTAAACGAAAATGGTTATGCAACAGCATGTATCGGGAAATGGCATCTGGGCTGGGACTGGGAATTTTTAAATGAACCAACTCTCGAAATAATGCAATTTGGCCGCATTCGGCAGGTATACCAACCCCAGGATATTGACTGGAGTAAGCCCATTGCCGGCGGACCGTTGGATCGCGGCTTTGATTATTATTTTGGTGATGGCACTATAAATTTTGCACCTTATGCCTGGATAGAAAATGATAGAATTTTCGAAGCTCCAACTGAAATGATGTTGCTCGACAATATTGGTTTTGAAACAAAAGAGGGCCGGTGGGAATTTCGCCCCGGACCGAGGGTTAAAGGCTGGAACCCCTATGAGGTATTACCTGCCCTTACTGAAAAGGGTGTAGAGTGGATTCATCAGCAGGATGGCAATAAACCTTTCTTTCTGTATTTTTCCCTGCCTTCGCCTCATGCGCCAATCATCCCCAATGATGAATTCGACGGAACATCTGGGGCCGGGGCTTATGGTGACTTTATCGTTCAGACCGACTGGGTAACCGGGCAGATTCTAAAAGCCTTGAAGGATAAAGGTTATGATGACAATACCATCGTAATTTTTACTTCCGACAATGGCCCGGAACAATATGCATTTGAACGGGCAAGAACCTATGATCATTTTAGCATGGGTGATCTTCGAGGACTGAAAGTGGATATTTGGGAAGGAGGCCATCGCGTGCCCATGATCATCAAATGGCCAGGGCATGTTGAGCCAGGATCAGTTTCCGATAAACTGATTTCACAAATAGATTATATGTCAACACTTGCAGCGGCAACCGGAATTAAGCTGCCGGAAGGGTCAGCCCCTGACAGTTATAACTTCCTGCCCACATTACTGGGCGAAAACTATGATTTCCCGGAAAGAGAAATTTTGATACACAATACTCATGCATCCAGATGGGCAGTAAGAAAAGGTGACTGGCTCTATATGGATACCAATTCAGGCGAGCACAGGGTTATGCCCGAATTCTTTAAAGAAATCAGGGGATATAACGACTTTGAAACCGAAGGACTGCTTTTTAACCTGAAGGATGACATTGAACAACGTGTAAACCTTTATGAAGAATATCCTGAAAAAGTGAAGAAAATGGACCGGTTGATCACTGTTTATAAAGATCAGGGCTATCTCATAAAAAATTAATAGAAGTAAAAATTCGGTAAAATCGGATTATCCACCACCGGAGGAGGTGGCTTTAACCCCGATTTTTGCTTAGCACCGCGAATTTTTTTTTATAGCACATGCCTTTCGGGCAAAGCCCCGCCAGGACATTGCCGCGCCTGGAAGACGCCCAGGTTTTGAGTTAAACTAAAGTGTACAGCTGGTATGATCGCACTAAATGGAATGGTCGCTACTCCTGGGTGGAGAAAGGAGAGCCGGGTTAGCCTGAATGGTTTATACTGAACGGTTGGCTACCGGTCCGCTTTTGGGAGTTACAAAAATTTAAATGATAAAAACACCAAACGCTATAACAAATTTTCCATTTTTTCCGTAGAAGAATAAAATAATTATCCTTGTCCATTGCCAAAATTTCTGAACTAATGAAATCTATATTAAACTGGCTCAAGGGTTCTATGGGGAAAACGCTCGATGAACTCATTCACAATGGCACAACCATCACAATATCCGATATCAGGAAAATAAATGAGTGCCGCGCAGAAATGGCAAAGACCGCAAAGATACTTCTTGATGATCCAAAACATTCCCGTACCGGATATAATATTCTGGGAGCTCTCGCTACCGGTGGTGAAATGAAGGCCCAGTTACTAATGGGTGAATTCTGTGAAACCGTCCTGGAACGACCTGAGCAAGCTGCTATATTTTATCAGCAGGCCGCAGATCAGGGATCATCTGAGGCCCAGGTAAAATATGCAAATATGCTGATGACCGGTAAAGGTGTGGCGCGCAATCACAGGGAAGCATTCCTGAGGTATGCACTTGCTGCCGACCAGGGAATAGGGGTTGCTCAATTCGAAGTTGGTGAATTTTATAGAAACGGAGAGGATATTCCGGGAGACCTGGATAAGGCTGTTTACTGGTACAAGCTGGCAAAACAAAATGGAATTGATCGGGCAGAAATCAGGCTGATGCAAATAATGGGAGTCATCCCTGTCAAAAAGCAAAGCAACAATTATGAAATTGCTCTCAACAGGGCAATCCTGAAGTTACCAGAAGATATTTTTTGCGTGGAATCAAGCGCCATTGATAACTCTGCATCACGAGAATCTTATAGCGATTTTAAAAAAATATTCCCTGTAGTTTACATTAACTGAAATGCCAAACATCCCTTAAGACATTCGAAAGCACAACCTGTAAGGTTTCCTGAATTAAATTCAATGATTTTCAACTCCTGCGACAGCCTGTTTTGCAATTGACCCAGTATTACCGGATTCATACCTATTATTTTCATTATCATATCTTGTAATCTTTTCAACCTCCCGACCCCCGTTAATTTTAGAACCGGTATGCATTTTAAGTTCATTTGCAATCAGCCTGCCTGATATTTGAGCATTTTCGTGAAGTTCTACAACATTGGAAACATAAACCTTACCAATCATCTTGCCGTATACTTTCAAATCTTTTACCCTTACTTCCCCGATTACCACGCCTTCTTTTCCTACCATGAGACACTGGCTGACATTGAGCTTCCCCGAATAAACACCAGATAGAGTCAGGTTGCCTTTTATTGACATTTCGCCGGTACCTGAAAAGTTATACAAGAGGTTTGACGGAGATTCAATTATTTGATTTTCCAATTCACTGATATTTTCCATACTTTTTAATATTAAGATTAGTTTCTGATATTAATTATTGGTGATTATTTTATCCCTTTACATACATGTTCACTAAAATGGATATTTAAGAATAGGACCTGTATTCTATAAAAATATAAAATAATCCTTAAGCCACAATTAAAAAACAAGAGTCGAAAAAGAGTTCACAAAAAAGATATTTTACATAAACATAGAAATAAAAGTACAATTGGCAAAACACAGGAATGAAATCATTGATAAAAAATTGATCTTCATCCATTCCGTAAGGATGAATGTCATTTTTATTATGACTAATGAAAGTGACCTTGGCTAACGTGTTATTGTCATAACTTATTCCGGTCCCATCACTGTCGGTATTCCGGGAAAAAAGTTCTATCATACCGGATTACTGAATGGCCGAACACTCTTTTTGCAAAGCGAAGCGAGCAAAATGGGTGGTGTGTGCACTGATAATATGAATTATTTTTAGCGTGAATTACTAATTTTCATCCGGCAGGACTACCTTAAACCAGAAATCAACAGGCGGGGTACTTCTCTGGGATCCACGCGTGTTCCCTGAGCGTTGATCTCCTTTTCCCGCTCCTGTACTTCCGCCACTGCCCGGTCTTCTGGTTGCACCCCGGTTAATACCTCCACCTGAAGATCTGCCCGGATTATTCATTTGCCTTTCACTGTCTCCGGACTTCAGGCCAAAGGAAAAAATACCGTCATTATGCTTTGTGTCATCAAATAGTTTGGTTTTAGGTATCACTGCTGTGTAGTTTAGAATACCTGAATTATCCATTGTAACATCTATTTCTACCGGGCTTCTTTCTGCCGGATAGGACAATATCTGCTTTTCACCGGTGTAATCAAAACCAGCTAATATAAGTTCCTTATTTCTTTTTTTAAAGGATTCAATAAGTTGTTGAGACCTGTCACCATCGGAGATATTTGCTTCTTTAACTTCTATATCGCGATTTTGTCCACCTGATATATCAGCTAATTGATACAGCCAGTATTTCCCGGTTTTTTTCCTGCCTGTCTCATCCAAATACACCTTTAACCCTGCCATTAAAATATTGCGCTGAGAACCCAAATCCCAGGTAGAAAGAGATAAATAAACATTCAAACTGTCAAACTGGACATTATATCTGACTTTACTATCAGAATTGTCAAAACCAACATAATCAGGATCATCTATGGAATTCTTCCTGATGGCCTGATATTTTGGCAAAGTTGAACAAGCCGATAAAAACAGGAGTGCAATTAGATATACCAGAATGTAATTTCGAATTGTTTGACGATTTGCTTCTTTATTTTCTTTTATCATGATGAAGCTCTTTTATATTTTCTGTCATGTTTAACAAATAATTTTTGACTCAGATAACGACATAAGGTTTAATCGAAAAAATTCTTTGAGGATTTGCCTTCGGGATCGAAAAAAAATATTAAAAGAATTTGTGTTCAAACGAAAGTGTGAATTTTTAAGCGAAAGCCTTGCAGGACCTACCTTGGGGATAATCGAAACATAGTTAATACTTATTTAAAACCGGGGGAAAATACAGGCCATTCGTACTTTTAATTTCATGATAAAAAATTACGGCTTTAAACTTTTCAAACGACATATAATCCAAAAGGTCAAATTTCCATCTCATTAAATAAATTTTGAAAAAATGAAAAGAATTAGAACCGGCATTTTTCTTTCAGTTATGCTTACAGCATTTTTGATCTTTTCCGCAAGTTGCGAAAAAGATAATGAAGAACCAGATGAAAATATTGACGCCCCTGTTACTGATGTCGATGGAAATATTTATACTCCAATCGAGATCGGTAATTACCAGTGGATGGTTGAAAACCTGAAAACCACAACTTATAACGACGGTACAGAAATACCCATTATTTCAAGTAACAGCGAATGGGCTGACCAAAATGAGGGTGCCTGTACATGGTATCATAACAATGATGAAAGCTATGGAAAAACTTATGGAGCACTTTACAACTGGCATGCTGTAAATACTGGGAAGCTTTGCCCGGCTGGCTGGCGGGTACCTACGGATGATGAATGGAAAGCTCTTGAAGGATTTATTGATGAGAAATATGGCACAGAAGATCCCGAATGGGATAATACCCTTTTCCGGGGACATAATGCAGGTGATGTATTAAAATCAACTTCAGGCTGGGAAGAAGAAGGCAATGGAAGTGATGATTATGGATTTTCTGCTTACCCGGGTGGCCGGAGGAGTTTTGTCAACGGTGACTTTTATAGTGAAGGAAGCCGGGGCTTTTGGTGGACTGCCTCGGAACTTGACGACACATACTCCTGGAGTCGATCCATGTATTATGATTCTGATAACATTAGCCGGGTAGGCCTCAATAAAGGTAGTGGATTCAGCGTCCGTTGCATTAGAGACATTGATGAATAAATTGTTATTCAGTAGGATCATAATGAAGACAAAAACTCTTTTAATTTTCATCACGATCTTAAGTACATCTGGACTTTCCGCACAATCCGGCAGAGTGGTAGATCAGGCTGCTTTTGAAAAGATAGAGAAAGAGAAAATAGCCTTTTTTACCAGCTATCTTGAACTCAGCAGCCGGGAAGCCAGGGATTTTTGGCCTGTATATTTCGACTTCCAGAGCCGGAGGAATGATTTTCTCAGCGAAAAACAGTCATTGATACAATCCTTTAGCCGGAATTACGGAAACGTGCAGGAAAAGGAAGCAAAAGAGACAGCCGACAGATATATCGATATTCAGGTTAAGGAAATCGGACTTGCAGTCGATTTTCATGAAAAGTTAACAGAAATTCTTCCCCTGAATAAAATAATGCAATTATACCATGCAGAAAATGAGTTCAGGAGAAATCTTCTAAGACGACTCCGGATGAATTCTCATGATAATCATGTTCCTTAAATGACTATTTTACAATTATTTCCCCGTAAGGAGGAACAATAAAATGCATTTATTTATTTTCAAATTCGACAGGGGTAAGTACCCTGTACCCCCAATGAATCAATTAATCCCTGACGCAACGGACGGGGAAGCCGAAGTCCTTATTGTGGCGGTAAAGGTACATATCGCCAAAATTGCCGCCCACGCCCCGGTACCAGGCGCGTGCTGACGAGCGCTCGGTAGAGGTCCACCCGAGACCTCTGTCGCCAATGCGGTTGAAAGTGCCAATGTCGTAACGGGCGCCACCCGGAAGGGCCGAAAATCCAAATTGATCAGTACCGTAATGGGTGTCATCCGAATCCCACCTGGGATTCTCTGATGTGGCACATTCCCCGCCAAAGGGAGAATTGACCTGACGACAGGATTTAAGGGCGTTACCAGCTCCATTGGGGTTACCCCGTTCATTGGGATAGCCTTGTGAGACAACATAATCAACTAATTCGGTCCACTCTCCATCACTGGGCAGGTGCCAACCATCAGGGCATGCTCCCTGCACTCCGCTGGGATTAGCGTTGCTGCTTGCCTCACCGTTCATGGCAGCAGACCAGTTATACAAAACACCGTAGTTCTGGTAATTGTCTGTAGCAATTGCTCCATATACATCAGTGCCCTGATAATCATAAACATAATAATGTGGGTCAGTTTCAGAGCCTGCTGATGCCGGAGATACCTCCGGCAGATACCTGAGGTTCTCTTTCAGCCAGCACTGATCGCCAATCTGCACGGTATTGTATACATTGCCGTCACGAGGGTCAGCATAAGGCTCACCACTGATAAAAATAGTTGCGAACGATACCTGTTCACCATAGGCAGTCCCAACCCTGTTTATGGCGTATGCTCTGACATAATAGGTGGTTTCAGTTTTAAGGTCAGTAATGTCACTTGTGAATTCTCCGGTACCTGCGCCATCTTCAGTGAAACCTTCGTTGTCCTCCAAAGTTGGATTTTCAGAACTGCTCCACACAATCCCTCTTGCGGTAACTCTTATTCCGCCGTCATCAGAGATGTTACCACCGCCCTTGGCTGAAACGGATCCTATCTCAGCAACAACCGAAGTTGTTACAAAGGCTGGTTCTTCAACAGGGTCTTCCTTTTTGCAGCTCCAGGAAAACAAAATTCCAATTATGGCACCTGTTGTTAAATAAGATAACAGATAGTTTCTTTTTGTTCTCATAATTAAAACTAATTTATTTTGAGCTGGAATTCAAAGAATTAATTCCCAATTAATTCGACCAGAACCTTTTGAAAAGATGGATTGCATGCAAGAAGGCATAACCCTCATCTTCGTCATGACAACTCATTGCGAATTAAAACCAAAGAGGGTTTAATAATATTCTGACAAAAAAAGAAATTCACTTTCAGGCATTCTAGAAGTTCTTATAGCAAATTATGTATTTTTAAGTTTACATGCAAATAGCATTTGATATAAACATTGTTTTTCTTCACTAGCAGTGTCTGTTGAGCATATTTTAGCAATTCAAAACCAAAAAATAAAAGGCCTTCAGGAAGTCCGTCCATACATGAGATTGATAGTTATTATAAGGACAAACCAAAGGTATTTGAAGAATATATATCTGATATTAAGACAAAGCGGGCGATTGAACGCAATATAGAGATTATAGGAGAAGCTGTTGAGAAGCTGCCAACCCCGGCTCCCGGATTGCTGAACACTCTTTTGTGAAGCCTGGCAAGCAAAATGGATGTAAATACCAGTCCTCACTCAAAAAATACCTTATATGATACTGTTGGCAAAACCGGGAAGAAACTTAGCTGTTAAAGGCTGAATGGCTTGTGGTTGTGACATGAGCGGGATAGCCTACGGTTTTGCGAATCATGGGTGAAAAAGTAGAAGTTAGGATTTTTCCTGTCTGCTGCATTACGGAACACTCTTTTTGTGAGGCGAAACGAGCAAAATGGGTGTGTATCTGAATTTATTTTATCTTTGGGTTACAATACCATAATATCTACAATGGACGATAAAGTAAATTACTGGAAGGATCTTTCGAATTATGATCTTGAAACAGCAGAAGCAATGCTGCAAAGTAAAAGATTCCTGTATGTGGGATTTATGTGTCATCAGACTATTGAGAAGATATTTAAAGCTTATTATTCCAGATTTGACATCTGAAGTAGCTCCATTTTCTCACAGTTTATCCTATATAGCCAGAAAGGGTGGGTTTTATGAAAATTTTTCTGAGGATCAGCAAGATTTTATAGACCAACTAGAACCTCTGAATCTAGAAGCGAGGTACCCATCGCACAAGGAAAGACTTTTAAAGAGCCTTACCTACGAAAAATGCACTGAGTTAATTGAAAAGACCCAACAATTGCAGCAATGGATAGAATCGAAGCTATAGAGAAAGTCAGAAAATATAAACTTTTGCTTAAAGATCATTTTCAACTTGATAATGTGTACCTTTTTGGTTCTTATGCCAAAAACACAAATAAAGAAGATAGTGATATTGATGTTGCTATTGTTATGAGCAATATTCCGGAAGACTTCTTCTCCGTTAATCCACTTCTGTGGAAAATTCGAAGACAAGTTGACGATAGAATTGAACCTGTTCTTATTGATAAGAATAATGACCAATCAGGCTTTCTTGAAGAAATTAAACGAAGTGGAATAGAGATATAGGCAAATGCTGATGCCGGGATCCAGGATATATTTTTCAAAAATTAAATGAGAAAGATCTTCCTTTTTATTTTTCTGGTAACCGGTTGTGAAGAAATGGTTGAAGTTAACACTAAGGAGACTCATGAACCTGGCCTGGTTGTTAGTACATATTTAACTTCTTCGGAAAAATCTTCCGTTTATGTAGCCTACACGCATCCTGCTTATACTGCATTTGCGCCAGAAGTGGATGATATCAGGGTGAGCATTGAATGTACTAATAGCGAAAGTGCATTTAATCTTTTTCCATCAAGCCTGAATGGCCGCACCACTTTTTCTTCAGACGAGTTGACATTTGAGGAAGGCGGGATTTACAGTCTATTTGTGGAGTCTTTAAAAAAGAAAAAA
>SLGC01000310.1 GCA_007123885.1 Bacteroidales bacterium
CGCCGTTTTGAGAATATGCTGGATTTATGCCTGGAGCGCGATATTATCGTGCAAATTGAGATATGGGATCCCTGGGATTATTTCAAAACCGAGGCCCCCATTGGTTTTGGACCCGACAATGTGGGATGGGAAAGCTGCCC
Source organism: Bacteroidales bacterium (assembly GCA_007123885.1). Classification (GTDB taxonomy): domain Bacteria; phylum Bacteroidota; class Bacteroidia; order Bacteroidales; family PUMT01; genus PXAP01. The sequence continues at coordinate 141 of SLGC01000310.1, forward strand.
GTTTAATCCCGGATTAAACGTTAATTATACAGATGAGGAATCGGGACTTGCCACTGAAATTGATTATTATTCTTCACATAAACCGACCGGGCATGTTTTTTTTCATACGGTTCCGGCATTGAAAGATATTCCGTTGGTGCGGAAGTTTCAGGAAAAGTTTGTTGAAAAAATTCTTTCTATTTCCCTGAATTATCCAAATGTGTTGTATTGCATGAACAATGAAATTGGCGAACCGGCTGAATGGGGTCAATATTGGGCGCAATTTATTCGCAGCAAGGCAAATGACGCCGGCAAGGAAGTTTTTCTGGCCGATATGCGCCGGAAGAGTAATTTTGAATCTGAAGAACAGGTGAAATTACTTCACGATCGTGAGAACTACGATTTTTATGAAATTTCACAGAATAATGCCAATAACGATCAGCGGCATTATGATTTGGCACTGTCCATTCGTGAAAGAGTGAAGGAGAATCCAAAGCCGCTCAATAATGTGAAAATTTACGGGGGTACCATAGAAAGCTGGACAACCAATGTGGAAGAAGGGACACGCAGGTTTTGGCGAAGTATTTTTGCCGGCTGCGCTTCTGTACGGTTTCACCGTGAGGGTCCTTCTGAACATTTTTTTGGAATAGGGTTGAGCAACATGGCGCAAACCCATATTAGAAGCATGCGGATGTTTACCGATAATTTTCAGGTGTTTGATGCTGTCCCTGCAAATCATCTTTTGTCGGACCGTGAACCGGATAAGGCGTATTGCATGGCTGTACCGGGCAAACAATACGCGGTGTATTTTACCGATGGCGGTAATGTAACCCTTAACCTGGAAGATGTAGGAGACAATTGGGAAATCAAATGGTTAGATATTGTTGCCAACAGGTGGTTTGATGGTAATTCCTTTGAAAGAGGAAGCAAGGTTCCGTTGGAAGCACCTGGAAAAGGACAGTGGATTGCTCTTGTTATACTATTGGATTCCTGCACCAGCACAAGGCAGCAGGCCGGTGAACAGGTTTGGCTTGATCCTTCGTTACCGGCCGATATCCGAACCAGTGAGCTTTTGCAAGCCATGACGCTCGATGAAAAAATCAGCCTTTTGTCTGAAACTGCGCCTGAAATCCAACGGCTCAACATCGTAGCCTATAACTATGGAAACGAAGCTTTGCATGGATTGGTCAGGCCCGGAAAAGCAACTGTATTCCCACAGGCGATCGCCCTTGGGGCTACTTTCAACCCGGAACTGATCCATGAAATGGCATCGGCCATCTCGGACGAGGCACGGGCAAAACACAATGGCAGTGGAGGTGAGATGGACAAATATAGTCTTAAAGGACGCAGTTCCGGTACGCTTACGGTCTGGTCGCCAACCATAAATATGGCCCGCGACCCGCGTTGGGGAAGGACTGCCGAAACGTATGGAGAAGACCCTTTTCTCACCAGCCAAACGGGCGTGGCTTTTATCAAAGGACTGCAAGGCGACGACCCACAATACATTAAGGTGGCTGCAACACCCAAACATTTTGCCGCCAACAATGAGGAGGACAACCGTTTTTACTGCAATGCCGAAATACCGGAACGGTGGTTACATGATTATTATCTGCAGCCTTTCCGAAAAGCGGTGACAGAGGGCAAATGCCTATCAATTATGAGTTCCTACAACGCGGTTAACAAAATTCCCAGCACTGCAAACCACTGGCTGCTGACCGAAATGCTTAGAAACCAATGGGGTTTTAACGGGTATGTTGTTTCCGATTGCGGGGCCATTTCCCACCTTTATGACAGGCACAACCATGTGAATTCCCTGGAAGAAGCAGCCGCTGCTGCGCTAAATGCAGGCTGCGACCTCGAATGCGGTTCCTGGTGTACTTATCCGTATGTTTATGATAACTATGCAAAAAAGGCTTTGGAAACAGGTCTGATTGAAGAGGCAGCAATTGATACGGCTGTTGCTCGGATTTTGCGTGGCCGCTTCCTGCTCGGGCTTTTCGACCCTATTGAATCAGGGCCGTACGGCCATATTACAGAAGATGTTGTCGGCAGTAAAAAACACCAGGAACTGGCGCGCGAAATTTGCCGGCAGAGTATTGTTTTATTAAAGAATGAACCGGTCAATGGGAAAAAACTGTTGCCAATCGACCGCAACAAAACCAAGTCAATTGCTGTGGTCGGGCCCAATGCCGATGTACTTCAATTCGGCGATTACTCCGGGATTCCTCTGAACGAGGCGGTTACCCCGCTTCAGGGGATATTAAATAAAGTGGGGGCCCAGGTAAAAGTCAACCCGGCTGTTTGGATCCCGCAAAATGTTGGCTCATACACCATTCCAAAAGAATATTTTTACCTCGGTAAAGAAAAAAAAGAAAAAGGTTTGTTGACCGAATACTTTTCGAACACCGATCTAGCCGGGGAACCATCTTCTGAAAGGACCGATGAACAAATCAATTTTGAATGGATTAACCAGCCACCGGATCCAAGCGTACCGGTTGGTGAATTTTCAGCGCGCTGGAGCGGCTACCTGGACATTCAGATTACCGGAAAATATCACTTTGATTTGAATGTGAGTGATGGTGTCCGGTTCTATGTTGACGATAAACTGTTGATAGATCATTGGCAGGAAAAACAGGATAAACGGTATGCCGGGGAAGATGGAGAGAAAAATCAATGGGACGAAAGCATTTTTGCCAAAGCACGTAAAGACATTACGAGTGTTTGGTTGGAGAAGGGAAAGATGGTTCCAGTGAAAGTTGAATTTTTCCACGAGGCCGGTGAAGCAAAAGCCATACTGAATTGGGAAATCCCACCAGTCCCAAAAGAAGAAGTATTTGCCAATGAAATTAAAGCAGCCGCCAACAGCGAGCTGGTGATTGCCGTTTTGGGCCTGGGTAAACAGATTGAAATGGAAGGCCGCGACAAGAAAAACCTAGAACTTCCGGCTGACCAGATTGCCATGGTCAAAGCAATTCAAAAGGTCAACAATAACATGGTCATTATACTGGTCAACGGAAGTCCGGTTGCCATCAGTGAGATGGATAAAAACCAGCCGGCTATTGTCGAGGCATGGTATCCCGGCGAGCAGGGAGGAAATGCTATTGCCGATGTGCTGTTTGGAGACTATTCCCCGTCAGGCAGGCTTCCCCTGACCTTTTACAAAGACGACAGCCAGTTACTACCTATGGACAATTATGATATCAGTAAAGGGCGTACTTACATGTTCCTAAAGGAAAAACCACTTTATCCGTTTGGATTTGGGTTGAGTTATACCCAATTCGATTATCAGGATTTAACTGTTGAAAAAGAAGGGTCGGGTGATAAGGCTGCTTTCAAGGTGAACTTCAAACTATCCAATACCGGGGAATATGACGGCGATGAAGTGGCGCAGGTTTATGTCAGGCACCTTGATTCTAAATTGGTCCAGCCAATCAAACAGTTGAAAGGTTTTAAAAGGACCTCTATTTTAAAAGGGGAGACGAAACAGGTACAAGTTGAAATCCCAATTGAAGAATTAAAATATTGGGACACAAAATCCGGCGAATTTATTTTGGAACCCGGAAAGTATGAAATCATGGTCGGTGCTTCTTCTGAAGATATAAGGTTGCAGAAACAGGTCAATCTGTAAAAATCAATAAAAATGAAAAGTTATTCTCTATTATTTATTATCATACTACTAAACATGGTGACAGTACACGGGCAGGCCCGGCGTGGCATTACCGATACCCTGCCTTCCCGCCAGGTACACCTCGATTTTCACACTTCGGAATACATTGAAGGTATCGGCGAAAAGTTCGATAAAAAATAATTTCAGAAAGGGTTAATAAGCAATTTATTATCAGGAGTGACTGCTTTCGTCTATTTGCCCAAATAATCATCTTTGAATCTGGAAGTAATCGATCATGCCTTGGTAGCAGTTTACAAAATTATGTCGAATTCACATTTAAATAAATACTAAATGAAAATAAATTTGTCACTAATATTATTTTTGGCTATACAGTTCTCTATTAGTAATTGCCATCGCTCTATACAAAAAATTAATAGTAGTGAAATGATAATTCAGCCCTGGCCTGATAATCCTCACTATCTTGCATTAGGGGAAACACCAGTATTTCCACTAGGCCCTGCTGGTTTTCACAGTTGGACACCCATTAGTCGTCCGGAAAATATAGACTTTCATGAACAATTTGATCGACTTGCACAGGTGATTGAAGGAATTGGGAGTGCTCACGTTTGCGGATTTGTACGTATTATTCCTTATGATCCAATGAATCATCAACACGACGGGGCTGTTAAGCGAGTTTTGCAACCATGGATTAAATTGGAGGATGGACGATATGATCTTGAACAGTTTTCAGAAGAGTGGGAGAAACGTTTGAGAAATTATCTTTCAGCGGCCTTTCAACACCGGATTGTTGTATCCCTGGAAATATGGGATGACTGGTCAATCACACGTGGACTTAACGGCGCATCTGATCCTGGAGAAAATAGTGCATGGAATGCTCATCCATTCAATCCCGAAAACAACTTTAACTATGATAATTCATTTTTACCAGTCCAAACTGCTCATTGTAACGCTCCTTTTTACAGTACTATCCCTTCACTCGATAACAATGAAAAGGTTCTGGAGCTTCAGAAACGATATGTGGACAAAGTACTTTCCATTGCTTCGGAATATCCCAACATCATTATCAACATCACGAATGAAAGTCGTGCGCACCTTAAATGGAGCAGATTTTGGGCAACTTATATCAGGCAAAGGATACCCCAAACAATGATGATAGGTGAAATGCCATCCACCAATCGAAAGGATTCTGGTGGTGAATGCGAATATGAGTTTAATCCACTAACATTGTGTACAGACCCCCTTTATGATTTTGTAGATATTTCTCAGGCTGTTTCCACCCATGAGTTTGGGGCAGATCCAAAACAGCAGGCAATTGGTGGTGGTGAATATATTTTAAAATATCGTCAGGCTATGATCATGGCGGAAACACCTCGGCCTTTAATAGTTTCTAAAGACTACACACGTGGTCCGAATGGTGGAGATATTATCCTTTGGGGCAGGTTTGTCAGTGGTGCAGCTTCAGCCAGATTTCATAGGTTACATTTCGATCATCACGATTCGGTCAGTCAATTCCAACATGATGCCGTTGGACGCCTTGGACGGTTTATCGCAAAAGTGCCGTTCTGGCGTATGCATCCCACAATTGATCTGGTAAAAGAACTTCCGAGTGGGGCAGGTATCAATGTTCTTGCAGAACCTGGCCATTGCTATGTGGTTCAGTTGATTGGTGGTGATGATAATGATAAGCTACAAATTGACTTGCCTTTAGGCATATGGACAGTCCGATGGCTAGATCCTGCGACCGGTTTAGAACTAGCCTTTTATGAAATTAATTCAAATATAGAAGAAGTGGAATTAGATATTCCATCAGGACCCGATCATCGTATTATACTAATAGAAAGAAAATAAATCGAAGTGACTTAACATAAATTCTGATAATATAAAAATAATCTGGATGGAACCAAAATCCTGATTGCCAATTACTTTAAGTTTCTCATAAATTATTTATGAACCCTGAACTAATTTTTTATAATATCTGTAAAATTTAATAAAAAATGAACAGAACTAAATTCATGAGCTTATCACTAGTGGTTTTACTAATCCTATTTGTTGGATGTGATAGTAACAAATTGGAATTACATATACTTACCTTCAATATACGGTATGCTAATCCTGAAGATGGCATAAACCGCTGGGAGAATCGTATCCCGATCGTTGATTCTTATTTTTCTAAGGAAATGCCTGATATTATCGGGATGCAGGAGGTTTTGCATTCTCAGCTCATTGATCTTCAAGAGATGTTACCAAATTATTCATTTATAGGAACAGGAAGGGATGATGGGAAGGAAGGGGGTGAGTATTCTCCACTATTTTTCAGAACAGATAAGTTCAACTTATTGGAACATTCACAATTCTGGTTAACAGAAACCCCGAATGTTCCCGGAAGTAGAAGCTGGGATGCAGCAATTACCAGAATAGTAGCATGGGCAAAGCTCGAACACAAGCCTTCAGGCAAAGTTTTTTTTTGTTTTAATACACATTTTGATCATCGTGGAGTTGAAGCCCGTAAAAAAAGTACTGATTTGATGTCGGAAAAAATCCAAAAGATTGCCATTAATTATCCTGTTATTGCAATGGGAGATTTTAATATAATTAAAAACGACACAAATCTCGGTAGTGCCCTATACTATAATTTGATAGGTATATTTAAAGAAAATCACTCATTAGTGAATTCTGAGTATATCTCGAAAGCGCCTGTTACTACTAGTGGAGCAACTACCAATGGATTCAGACAAAATTGGACCATAGGTGAGCCTGGTGATGCGAAAGATTATATTTTCGTTAATGATCATTTTAATGTTGAATTATATCGTGTCGACCGGGTAATGGAAGGTAAGGTTTTTATTTCAGATCATTGGCCGGTGGTATCAATTATAAGTTTTTCAAATTAACCCTGTTTTACAGGGCATATTAAAAGATGGTTTAGGTTGGTTTCATTCAGGGTAGGTGAAAGCTCCTGCCAGTGAAGGTTTGGTGGTTCCTTCCGGCAGGGGCTTTTAATGTTTTAGTCGCATATAAAAAAAATAAATAGCTGACAGCTTCCTGGCATGCAAACAGCCTGGTAACATAGAACATCTGCCTGAGATGCCGCTTCGTTGAGGTTAGGGCAGAATGCTCCTGGTTCCCGAAAAAACTGGAAATTTCGCATTCCGGTATCAGGATGGACTTGAGGTAAACAGATAAAGGTTATAGATTACCAGTGCGGTCAAAGAAATCTTTGCTAATTCTTCCTTAAGGTATTTCAATGCCCTGGAGAGATGATTTTCAGCAGTGCGGGGTGAAATATTCAGAGTTTTGGCAATTTGCTTTATTTTCATTCCTTCCTGCCTGCTTAGATTATAAACGGTTTTTCTCTGGGGTGGCAGTTTATCGATCGTTTTACAGGCCAGTTCAAATAATTCATTGTATAAGACCGAGCTGTCGGTATTGTTAATGCTATCAGGGGAATTATTTTTCAGATAGTCTTTAACCTTCGCCTCGATCGATTTCCTCTTGCTATGATTGCGGATGCAATTACAGGCAATGGTGACTATATAATTCTCAAAATTTAATGCAATATTCACCTGACTGCGTTTTTCCCACAATTTAACAAATACCTCTTGCACAATTTCTCCGGCACTATCTGGATCTTTGAGCAACCCTAATGCCAGATTGTAGAGTCTTCTGCTATATTGGTGATAAATCGCATCAAATGCAGCCGGATCTCCCTCCTTGAATTTTTTTATGATCGCTTTTTCTTCCATCGTACTGAAGAGTAATGATCTGAAGGATGCTCATGTGCAGTTATTCGCTCTTTTGTTCAAATATAAAACTTTTTATCCGAATAGCTACCAGTCTCAACTGCTTTTCCATGAACAATTTGAGTTATCCTGAATACGTCCGGTGTGGGTGTGTAGCTCTCACATCCATATCTCGTAAGCTGTTGTATGAATAGTATTTTACAGAGCATCAAAGTGAACGGGGACAGGGTTTACACCCGCCCCCGTTTCATCATAATCCCCTGCAAATGCAGCTAGTAGTTGGGATCCTGTTTCAATGCATCCTGGATGTCAAGCTGCGCTTCAGGAAGCGGCCAGTATTCATCTCTGGGAGAATTGAAGCTTGCACCCACCATGAAAGTCCTGAATTCACTATCCCTGGCAATATAATCATTCAGCACTTCACTGATAATACCCCAACGGCGAAGATCGAAAAACCGGTGACCCTCGGTGGCAGTTTCAAGCCTCAACTCAAGTCTGACCGCTTTTCTTGCATTAACCTGGTTGGCAAACGCCAAATGATCTGCAGGATAAGGCTCTACACTGTAATTTGCCGCAGGCTGGTCCCAGTCAACCTCAACAGGTCTGCCGTCAAATACGTACGTGCTTGCACGACCCATTACCACCTCGCTCCCTTTGGCACGTTCACGAACCTGGTTTACAAGCTCACGGGCATAATTCAGATCATTGTCCTCAACGGCAATCTCAGCCCTCCATAATAATACAAGGCCAAGCCGATATTTGCGTACATTACGGGCACCCCAGGCAGGGGCTCTGAAAAGGCCGGCGTCCCTCTCCTCGGCTGAATAGTGATATTTCTTCGTCATGTAAGGACCACCGTTAGACTGGGAGCGTATCCATGCCATCCCCCCGTGAATAGCAAAACCATTAAAATCAATACCCCTCCTGGCAATAGTCCAGTCCACACGCGGATCAAGAGGATGATCTGTAGGAATAAACTCCTCAGAGGAAGCAATACCCATATCATTTGCAAGAGCGGTGCGGTCATCCTTGTCCAGAACAGGAAGTCCGTCGCCGGTAACCTGGTAAGCCTCGAAAAGATCCTGCGAGGGCTGATAAAATCCCCATCCCACCGAAACAGGCCCCGACTGATGTGCTGTGGCACGATTACACCTCATAGTGCTGCCATCTGTTTCACCGGTAACGGCAATCTGTATCTCGAAGATAGACTCCTTGTTATTATTGTGAAAAGCACTAAAATTATCGTTGAAATTATCCGCCAGCTCAAACTGACCGCTTCCGATAATATTATCAAGAAGAGGCCTGGCCCTGTCCAATTCATTCTGATACATATGTGCATGTGCCTTTACAGCCATCGCTGCATACTGGGTAGGGCGACCCACGTGACCTAATGGAGGCGTTGCAGGCAGATTATCGATGGCAAACTGAAGATCAGCCTCAATGCCTTCCCAGCCCTCTGTCTCATTGGGAACGTGTTCAGGCAAAACACCATCCATCTCCTTAACCGTCATGATATACGGAATATTCCGGAAAATTCTGGTCGCCTTGAAATGCCCCCAGGCTCTTAAGAATTTAGCCTCGGCTTCAATTTGTGAAGCCCGTGGCTCGGGAATAGGATTATTACCTTCCTGAACTACCATGTAAAAATCCAGCACATCATTGGCACGGGCAACAATTCGATAACAATCCCTCCATCTGTTCCGCATATAAGGATTGGCAGGCAACGCTTCGTAACGCTCTACCGTGTTAAAAGCAGTCTGGTCACCATAGGAAGTTCCCTTGTAGGCATTGTCAGAGGCACAATCTCCATATGTCCAGTCATTGGCCAGAGCGGCACCAAACATATCATACGTAGTAATCCTGTCATAAGCACCGATCAAAATGCCTTCAACACCGGCAGGGGTTTCTATAACAGCACCGGCGGCAGACCCGGGAGGCTGCTTGTTAAGAAATTCATCCCCACAGGATGCAAGAAAAACAAATGCCCCGGTTATAGCGGTAATTAATATTAAATTTAATATTCGCTTCATAATGATAAGTTTTATATTATTTTGTTAAGATCATTTTATATGGTCATACCTTTAAATGCCAATGTTAATTCCAATCATAAATGTTCTCGGAGTTGGCCACCTGCCATCATCTATACCCATGTTCACTCCTGTCCTGTTTACTTCAGGATCAAGACCCGAGTAATTGGTTATGGTGAAAACATTGGTTATATGACCATAAATCTGAACCTCCCTGACGTTTAATCTGACGATTCTGGTTAAATCGTAACCAAGCTGAAGATTCTGCATACGCAGAAAAGATGCATCCTCAACAAAGTAAGAAGAAGGATACTGGTCAATCTCATCAGAGAAGCTGATCTTGGGCATTGAAGCATTGGCATTGTTGTCAAGATAAGGACTCCCCCATGATTCATAAAGCCGCTTCTTACTGCGGTTACCTAAAAACTGACCAAAATCAATCCACCTGTTCACATAGTTTACCAGTTCGTTTCCATATGAACCATAAATGCGGGTCGATAGACTGAATCCCCTGTAACCCAGGTCAATATTCAAACCGGCAGTGAAATCGGGGTGCGGATCACCGATAATAGTGCGGTCATCAGCGTTTATAACACCGTCTCCATTGACATCCCTGAATTTAAACTTACCCGCCTGGTTGTAACTTTCATCTCCAAAGGCCACCGGATGGCCCGCAGCCTCCTGATCGCTCTGGAAAATACCGTCTATCTGATATCCGTAAAAAACAGGAAACGCAGTGCCGCTCTCTGCCATCGTATACATCATCTCACGGAAATTACTACCCTCAAGACGCTCACCCTCTACATCGGTAAGTGCTATTATCTCGTTTACATAACGTGATACATTTAAGGAAACACCATAATTCAGATCCTGATACCTGCTGCGGTAACCGAGCTCAATATCAAAACCGTTGTTCATCATCTCGCCAATGTTAACAGATGGCGCCGAGGCCTCTCCCCGCACATCGGGAATTCTCTGTGGAAAGAGCATATCCTTTGTGTTGCGCCTCCAAAGGTCGAAGCTGAGATCCCAGTTCTGCAGAAAATGAGCCTGCAACCCGAGATTGTAGGTTGCAGTGGACTCCCATGCAACAAGAGGGTTGCCAATGGATGCGGCACGGAAACCCGGGCTGCCCAAACCTGTATCCTGTCCAAGGATGGGATAAAATGAATGCCTGATGTGCGAGTTAAAAGTGGAATAGGCATTATAATTACCAACCCGGTCATTACCGGTCTCTCCGTATCCTATCCGGAGCATCAGGTAATCCAGCCAGGTATCCGTAGCAGCACTCATGAAATCCTCGTTGCTGAGTCTCCAGCCAACGGAAAAGGCAGGGAAAGTACCATGACGCGCCTGGGGACCGAAGCGGGAAGAGGCATCACGCCGGATAACCGCCTCCAGAAAGTACCTGCTGTCATAAACGTAATTGACACGTCCAAAAAGCGAAAACAGGGCCCATTCACTGAATCCTCCTGAATTCGACTGGTCACGTTCCCCCGAGTCAAGTATCATATAAACAGGGTCTTCAAAAGGATACTCTCTCCTGTCTCCCCTATGCCACTTGCTTATATCATCTATGGCCTCACTGCCAAGCATTACGGTAAAATTATGGACATCTGCAAAAACGTTGGTGTACTGCATCGTATTGGACCAGTTCCAGCGGAAGGTGTAATTGCTTTGCCGGTAGTGGCTGGCGTACATACCTCTTTCCGAAAAGGCCCTCTCAACAGTACTATACCTATAGCGATCCCGGTTATAATAGCTATAGCCGAGAAGACTTCTGAAAGACAAACCTTCGATAATTGTGGCATCGACATATGCATTACCGTTGGACCTGAGATATTCGTCAACATCGTTTCTGGCATCATGTTGTAAGTATAAAAGATTCCTGGAATTCCCGGTAGCTTCGGCCTGGGATCCAGCAAAACCTCCCATAATATCATAAACAGGAACTATTGGTTGCATGCGATAGGCAAATGAAGTGCCGCCTTCACCCTCATCGCTCAGGTACCCGTACCGATCGCTATATTCAACAGCCACTCTCTTGCCTATTTCCAGCCAGTCACCAAACCTTGAAGTGACATTGGAGCGAAGGTTATAGCGCTCAAAACCGGTATGGTGAAATATACCCTGTTCATTCATATACCCCGCATTCAGGGCATAATTAGTGTCATCGCTTCCTCCGCTTACCCTCACGCTGTATTCCTGGTAAGGTGCATCACGGGTGCCCTCTCTAAACCAATCGGTGTCCCCTGACTCCATTATAATGTAGGTGGGAGTACCGTTTTCATGAGGCATACGGTCATCATAGAGGGAATGATCTGCCGTTTGGGCTCCCGCAGGAAATATGTAATTGGGAATCTGGGGGGTAGGCCCGCTGCCATACTGAGGATGACTGTAATTTTCCATGCCATCGTTGGCCGCCTTTAACCAGAGCATCTCACCATATTCCTGGGTGTTCAGCAAATCAAATGTGTTGACATTCCGTTTAAAACCACTTCTGGCCATCACGTCAACCCTGGCGGGCTGTCCTCTGCGGCCCTGCCGGGTGGTGACAAGAATAACACCGTTGGAGGCCCTGGCACCGTAAATAGCCTGGGAAGCGGCATCTTTCAATACCGTGATAGATTCGATCTCCTCGGGTCGTACGGTGCCACCTGGAACACCGTCAATTACCCAGAGGGGACTGTTGTCGTTAATCGTACCCAGTCCCCGGATACGAACGGTAGCACCGGATCCGGGAGTATTGGATGTGACAACAGTAACACCGGAGGCAGCGCCCCTCAAGGCCTGGCCGGCATCCAGAACAGCACTGGCACGTATATCCTCCGAACGTACTGAAGATACCGAACCGGTAATTTCACCCGCGACCCTGGTAGCATAACCAACGGCAACAACTTCATCTATGCCGATGGTCTCGGCTTCCAGAGTAACATCAATAACATTACGGCCATCAACAATAACTCTCTGTGTTAGCATCCCAACGAATGAAAACATAAGAATTCCGTCTGGCGGTACATTGCTGAGAGAGTATTCACCGTCGATATTGGTGACGGTTCCTATGGTGGTACCCCCCAGTACTACAGAAGCTCCGGGCAACGGCACCCCATCATTATCAACCACCCTGCCGGTAACGGTAATATCCTGTATTTCTACATCGGATGGTGTTGAAGCGATAATATCGTGTGAGAATTCGTTGCCCGAAACGTTAATTACAGACAACATGAATATGCACGTAATGACCTTTGTGATCAGCAGGAATTTACTTTTTCTACCAATCGACAGAAGATGTTCAGGTTTTTTTTTCATAATTTTGACCGGTTTTAGGATTTTAAATTTAACATGTAAGAAAAGCATCCTATTCGCAATGGAACTGCTTTCTGACTAATTGTTTTTTAATTCTGAAGCATTTAAGTGATCGATTGGGAGAACCCCATTCTCCCAATCTTTTTTCCATAGGCAGTTTTTTTGGTTAAACATCAGGTTAGTAAGGCTTCTTCGTATCAAACACCTCTGCGTTTGATACATTCTTCATTATGATTTATATGGATTTTCTTGCTGGTCCGGCCATTGAAATGCGCCTCATTTCCTGTGTAGTTTTCTCCTCTTTATCCAGTGGATCAGTTAAAGTGAAAGTTTCTTCCAGTATAAATGCAGCTAGCTGGTTAATAAGAGTAATGTTAGCCCGTAATTGTCTTAAAACAGTAAATCCCTTATCGGTGATACAGATTTTCATAAGCACTCTATTAGGAGGGACGTTTTTAACACACACAATTATAACATTTTTTAACATAAAAAGCAATATATTATGATATTGGACTTACCCCGAAAATTTTAACCAAAACTAAAGCTTAGCTGAGAATCAAATATTTCAGCTGGCCTCATTAATTTTCCAGGATATTGTGAAAATATATTACTTAAGCCATCTCCCAGCG
>SLGC01000038.1 GCA_007123885.1 Bacteroidales bacterium
CCGCTTATCACTTCAATCGCCGATATCTGCGGAGTGCTTATCTATTTCTCAATTGCCTCATGGTTTTTCGGGATTTGACTTGGCACCACAGATGAAAAAGTGGAGGGTTTTGATGCAGGGGCGGATGATTACCTGATAAAGCCGTTTGAGATGCGTGAGCTAATTGCCCGCATAAACGCACTGATGAAACGCAAAAAGGGGAGAGTCCGTGCCGAAGCGATTTTAAAATATGCATGCTTCTAAAACTGGCCGGATCATAGTATTTACTGGAGCCCGGCAAACAGGGAAGACAACTCTTGCACGCCATATGTTTCCCGGTTATCAATATATTTCTATTGAAGATCCTGTAACCAGGATCGAATATTCAAGGATGACAGCGGCCGAATGGAGAGACCTCTACCCGAATGCAATCCTGGATGAAGTACAAAAAGAGCCCAAACTCATAGAGAGTATCAAGTCGGTTTACGACCAATGGTCAGAACCAAAATATATCCTGCTGGGATCAAGCCAATTACTCTTGCTTGAAAAAGTCAAAGAGAGCCTTGCCGGCAGATGTGCTATTTTCGAATTATACCCCCTTACCCTTCCTGAAATAAGGACCAATGGGTGGGATGATGAAATTACCAATTCTCTGTTTCAGGATCTTCTTGAAAGTCATAACCAACCTGATCCAGGACCCTCATTTGTGTTTGACGATCGGTTTGTATCAAAGAATCAGGCCTGGAATCATTACCTCAAATTCGGTGGATATCCGGCAATAGCAGACAAAGATCTCACTGATGATGAGAGATATGACTGGTTAAAAGATTATGTGCGCACGATCACAGGTAGGTGTCGGGCATGATTTAAAATTGTCCTCGACGGCAGATTTCCTCGTAAATGATAATTATATCTTTGAAATAGGCGGAAAAACTAAATCAAATCAACAAATAAAAGATTTAAAAAATGCCTGGCTGGTATTGGATGATATTGAAAACGGGGTGTTTAACAGACTCCCCCTTTGGATGTTTGGATTTTTATATTAGAGTATTTGGCTGACAACGCTAAGGATGTACGGTTCTCCTAAAGTACTCAACTCATCCATAACCCGGCGGATATATTTTCATGTGTGCTTTACTGCAATACAAGTTTATTTCAATTAAGCCTTTCCAATCCGCTGCGGGCCTTATTCCTGGCAGCCTCATATTTTGTTCTCATCTCTTTCATAATATCCAATCTGCCCGGATCACCTGCAAGATTAATATGCTCTTCAGGATCGTGATAATGATCGTATAACTCTTCATTCCCCTTCTGAATATCCTCCCCCCACCTTGTATATCTCCATCTGTCAGTTCTTAAGGTGCCGGCATTCCCCCGATTTGTAATTGTATAGGCATACCCTGAATTATTTCCTGCACCACTGTCTTTTATGTATTTATAAAGGCTGTTCCCCTGCAGTACATCAGGAATTTCAGTATGCAGTCCGCAAAGATCAGCTAAGGTAGGATACAGGTCTATAAACTCTACAATTGATTTGCAGGTTGTCCCTTGATTATCTTGATATTCTTCTCCGGGAACCGATATTATCAATGGAGCCCTTACACTTCCTTCCCATAAACTTACTTTGGACCAGCAGTCATGCTCCCCAAGATTATACCCGTGATCAGAAAGGAAGATAACTATGGTTTCATCCCTTATACCCAGTCTGTCAAGAGCATCAAGAAGCCGGCCAACCTGCTCGTCCATAAAACGTACGCTTGCCATATAACCCCGTATAGCTTTACGCTGCTGTTCTTCATTCATGCCAAAAATCCTGTCATTTTGCCTGGCAAGTGCCTGATCCGGCACATTATCTCCAACAACAACAGATGGAAGTTCAACCTGATCAAGGGGATATGGTTCAAAATTCCTTTCAGGAGCGATAAAGGGTACATGAGGCCGGACAAAACCAACAGCAAGAAAAAAGGGATCATCCCTTTTTATCCTTTGTAAGTTAGTGCCATCCTCAGGGACTTTCCCGGTACGATTTTCCAATATCGCAATAGCCTGACTTGCTGCAAGATAGTCTGCCTGCGTGAAATCAAGCTCATCGGATATTATCATCTGTGAAAAGTTACTGCCATAATGTGGATTTTTTGGAGATAAACGCTCCAATTTTCCCTGGCTAAGAGTTTCCGGTGCAAGAACATTATATGCATAATCCCACGAATCAGGATCATCCCCACCGGCATCCCCCCTTTCTATGCCACCCGGAACACCCATGTGATAAATTTTGGATACTCTCGCCGTATAGTAACCACGATCGCGGAAAAAACCAGCCATGGATGGATGGTCGGAAAGTGCGGATGTTTCAACCCGGTAGCTTCCCAGGCTTGTATTGTTACCAAGAACGCCATTTGTCTCGGGATACAAACCACTCATAAATGAGGCCCGGGAAGGACCGCTTATCGGATACTGGCAATATGCACGGGAGAATATGACCCCTCTTTGTGCCAAACGGTCCAGATGGGGAGTATGGTTGTCAATATCCATATATGGCCCTATGCGGGTATTAAGATCATCGGAGACTATTAGAAGAATATTAGGTTTTTTTATTGGTTTATCTTGCTCCTGATCAGAAGACATTGACTGTTGGGGAGCCATTGACAATGAACATAAAGGCAACGCGGCAAATAGAATTGTTTTTTTCATATTTAATGTCCTTTGGTAAAGCTGCTTAACAACAGTTCATCTTTGTTTTGATCTTTTACTAATGTTGTCCGTGGACTGTCATCGTTATACACAAAAAGATGATAAACAGAACTGCATTCTTCATTGTGATTGTAGTTTCACTTTCAGGAAATCCTTACCGGGGAATAAGGATTCTGGATGTAATTCAACATTATAGATTGCAAGATACAATTTTTTGACACCCCGGGGATCGGATAGTATATTTCTCCTGTAAAAAACAAGAAGCCAAAATTGGTTCAAAAAATCAAAAAATTCAAAATATTGACGGACAGGAGAAACCTCTAGCATAAAAGCCCTGGCGAAATCGAAGAATACGTTGGTACCTTTTCCAGATCAGATAATGAAAGGAGTATTTTTTCTTTATAAATTAACTAAAATGCATCCAGGATTCGAAGCAACTCTGGAAAGGCAGGATCAGGGAGGGGATTTTAGATATAAAATATTCTCCGGCAACCGGGAAGTTCTGGATCCTGACCGAAAGATCTCTAAGCACTTTTTCACCGGAAACGAATGAACTGAAAGCAGTTTTTACAGGTAGCGGATTCACCTCTTTCGATGTAGTGGCCTACGGCAGCAAAACCATCATCGGTACCGGTAACGGCTATATTGAGATCAATAATCTCAACCAAAGGCAGATAGGGGAGGTCCGCAGGAACCTGCCTGTCACCGAAATCACCGGGGTAAAATAAGTAAATGGGAATGTATGGTTTGGCACACCTCTGGGAGCATTTATGCTGCAAGGCAATGGCAATTATAAATATTACTACGGTGAACGCTGGTTGCCGGGCAATAAGATTATTGATATTGCTGAAGGACCAGGAAATTCAGTACTGGTCCTAACGGATAAGGGTCTTGGGCAGATTGTTTTTGAATATATGACCTTAAAGGAGAAGGCAATGTATTTTGAGGACCAGGTACGCAACCGCCATATTCGTTATGGTTTTAATGCCGGGCTGGTGGGAATGGATCATGGCGATTTGTCCACCGGTTATTTGCGTGATTCAGACAATGACGGC
>SLGC01000290.1 GCA_007123885.1 Bacteroidales bacterium
CCCTCTTGTTGCTTATTGCCGCCTTTATAGGCGAGGACTGGAAGAAAGTCTACGATTATGCCCTTAAAAATGATTTCCGGTTTCTAAGCTATGGGGACAGCTCGCTGCTGATCCCTGATATGGATCAGCACAGATGAACTGTCATTTAATCCATTTATCAGGGTTATAAACCCGCCTTTTTTTGAGAGTGGTCTTGTAGACTGTCAAACAGCTTATATTATCTATAATCATTCCAAAAAGTACGGAAAAGCAATGATTTTTTCATTTATTTTGTCCTAAAGTAATTTCTTTAATATATTAGTGAATTATTGTTTTTAACCTAACCACTTTACGATTATGAAAAAAGTATTTTTACTCCTTGCGGTTCTTTTTTACCTCTCAGGATCCGTCTTTGCAGGATCGAAAGATCTTTTTAACATTGACCGCGAAATGATCAATTCCGAGCTTTCAGAACTTTATGAACTTGAGGCATATATCAAAGCCACTGATATGACATTGTCGGGCCTGACATCCCTGAACAGCCCGCTAATTGCCAATGTTACTGCAAACAGCATGACAATGAGCATGCTTAATGCAGGTGAGCCCCCTCTTGGGATAAACAGTTTCCTCTGGGGATTCTGCTTTGGTTTGCCGGGCCTAGCAGTTGTATATTTTGTTACCGAAGATACCGACGAAACCAGGAGGGCACTCTGGGGTTGTGTTGCCGGAGGAGTCTTGTGGACCGGGATTTATGTCATATACTGGGCGGCAGTAATCAATAGTACCGCAATTTATTATTAAGAATACATAACTTTTTCTTTGGGCAAATATCTTTTCTTAAGGTGGACCGTCCTGTTTTCCGCGCTTTTTTTATTGGAAGGCAAAACAGTCCTTAGTCAGCATTTTTACAGGATTGAGAGCGATATCTCAATTAAGACAAAGGTGCAGGGAGGTCAGGGAAGTCTGACGCTTGGCCGGGTATATTACGATAGGACCACTGAAAAACTGGTATTTGATATTCAATTCCCCGAAAGGGAGATATGGGTATTAAAAGATAGTCTTTCACTAACATACAGGAATGGCGATCTACATCAAAAAGAAGCTGTAAATCCTTTCACGGCCACAACAATATTTCATAAATGCCTAGACGGTAATCTAAGTGATTTCGGTCTCAGGAATACCCTTTACAGGATAGAAAAGGTGGAAAAAGAGGATAACATGGTTATAACCACCTGGAACCCGCCATCACATGCACCCGGGATGGGACAGATAATAACTTCAACGATTGAAAACAATCTTTACGGGGTCATTATCAAAAATCCGGCAGGTGATATCCTCAGCCGGCAGTTATACACCGAATACAGGACTGTTGGGGGTCTGAAAGTGCCTTCGGAAATAACTCAGGTTATTTACAGGAACGAGAATGAAGTTTACCAGGTAATTACCCTTGGCAATATTATTATTAACAGTTTAAGAAATGAAAATTTGTATAACTATTCTCCTGGTAGCGACTAATTTATTAATTTCCAGGGGTCAGACTGCAGATGAATTGTTATTGCTCAGGGAAAACTGTTGTAATTCCGCAAATATCGATAATACAGGTCGGCCGGCGTCAGGGAGAGGCGTCGTGCACTCACTGTTTACAGTATATAAAGTCTTTATTTCATCGCAGGATTTCCACTCCTGTGTTTTTACGCCTTCCTGTTCCGAGTATGCAGTTCAGTCGATCGACAATCTGGGATTTTTCAGGGGCCTGTTTGATACGGCCGACCGCCTTACTCGATGCCACGGATTCCGCCCGGGAGATTATACAATTGACCAGGATAAGAAAAAACTTTTTGACCCGGTAAAGAATATCAGGTATGAGAATCCTTAGGGTATTCTGCCTTTCACTATTATGGTTGGCTAGTTTTCAGGCAGTTCTGCAGTGCCAGAATCTGTTCGACAGCCTCAGCATGGTTAAGTATGCAAATTTTCTCTACCAGGCGGGAAGCTACGGTGAGGCCGCAGAAGAATACGAAAGGCTTGTCGGCCGGTTTTCAGCCGACAATGTGGCAAAATACCGGCTGGTAAGTTCCTACAGAAAGAGAGGATTGACCGCCATAGCGCTTGACCGCATGGACGAACTGTGGATTAGTCCGCATTCGGTATCTCAACCCGTCGCAAGGGAATTTTTTGCTCTAAAAATAGTCAACGATTCACCGGACAATCTTCTTCATGAAATTGACTTAAACTCTCTTTTGACATACAGAGATAAAATGTTCCTCTCATCTGCCCATCTGCTTTTTAATGACAGGTATAACGAGGCTCATCATCTCCTCTCGGGAAATATGAATTACCCTTCCCCTGTCCTGTCATCATTCATGTCACTGGCCAACGAAGGAATTGACCTGACCTGGAAAAGTCCCGTCTTGAGCGGCAGCCTTTCAGCAGTTATTCCAGGTGCAGGCAAATTCTATATCGGAAAATGGCAGGACGGATTGCTGGCCCTTGTATCGGTAGGCACCATGGCATGGCAGTCATACAGGGGGTTTGACAATAACGGCGTAAGAAGTTCATACGGCTGGGTATTCGGAACAATCGGCACTGTTTTTTACATTGGAAATATTGCGGGCAGTATAAAGGCAGCCAACAGGTTTAACAAAGTTAACAGAGAAAGGATCCGCGATCATGTCCAGGAGATTTTTACTGATAATATTTAGCTTTATCCTGTTCCATGGAGCAAAGTCTCAGGGAATAGATGAGACTCATGCCCTTGCGCATGAACTGTTTGATCAGCAGGAATATGACAGTTCGGTAAGGCTTTTCAGAAGGGTTGCTTTTTTTGGTGAGGACTCTCTTAAAGCCCTGGTATATCCCTATATTGCCAGGTGCTACCTGCTTACGGGCGACTACAGTCAAAGTATTTTCTTTTTTGAACTGGCTTCAAACACCACTGGCTCAGACAGTCTTTTTAAAGAATACACTTTTTCAAAAGCTTTGATCTATATACTGATAAATGAATTCAATTATTCTCTCCAGGAACTTTATTCCATCGATCCCGGTGATTCCGGATATTTTATTCGTAAATATCACTTTTACCTGGGTATAATACATCTGAAGCAAGATGATATACCTGGCTCGCAGCTTCATTTTCTGAGTGCAGCAGGCGGCCGGGAGGAATACAATGAAATTATAAAAGCATATAACAGCATCAATCTTAAAAGGCCCCGGCCTGTTACAGCCAGAATTTTCAGCATTCTTTTACCGGGACTGGGTCAAATCTATTCGGGAGACAGATTTAATGCCGCAAATTCTTTTTTCCTAAATGCTTCTTTAGCCACGCTTATGCTAAGGATCGCATTTAAACAAACCTTTCTTGATGCCTTGATAACCATAGGTCCCTGGTTTCAAAGATATTACATCGGTGGTTTCACGAGGGCCGAACAGATAGCAATAAACCGCAGAATTGATAAACGTGAAGATTTGCTGCAGGAATTGTATATGATATTTGAGGAAGATTCCTTCTGAACTGATCGTATATGGAAAAGGTTTCAGCCGGGAACCTTCACTTTACGCATTTTATAAGAACAACCATTTCGGAATCACGGCAAGGTACCGGAAGGAAACCGTCAGACTTTAAGCTTTTTTTCGATATCCTTTATCGATTGCATAAAGCGCTTGTCGGTTTCTATAAGGTTGTTGACCGTCTTGCATGCATGCAGAACGGTCGCGTGATCCTTTCCG
>SLGC01000203.1 GCA_007123885.1 Bacteroidales bacterium
CTGCAATCGTGTAAAAAATCATTAATTTTTTCATGACGCATTTAGTTTTATCTCTTTATCTTGCAATTATTATTTGGTTATATCTCCAGGGTAAAAAACATATGACATTTCATTTACAGGGGTGATTATACCTTTCTCCATTTCAAAAACCGTCCATAGATTTCCTTCCCTGTTTGGTGGAACATGGAAAGTCTCTAAAAGATTTTTTCCCTTAAATATTTTGACTGTAGCAGAAGAATTGGATAATTCATGACTGTTGTTGGATGTATTATTGCTCCAGTCATGTACACTATACCTGTAAATACCATTCGTTTGATTGTAGATAGTAATTGTCTCCGGCCCATATGATGAGCTAGTGTCATGATCTATAGAAGCATGCAATGTGTTATTTTGAAAAAAAACTGGTTCTGACCAGAAAATATGAAACCTGTTATTGCTCCCAGCTATTGGCCCGGTAAGATGGGCATCAAGGTCTTTAGGATTTTTTCCCCATTCCAGTATAACCCGTATTTCATCATCACCGATTTTTGGACTGAGAGAAATGTTTTTATCATCAACCGTCAACCCCCCATAGGTTAATCCAAAAGTATAGTTGCCATTATAGCCGTCCTTTATTGCAGTAATTACATAATGTCCGGCAGGAACATTAGTGAATATATAACTCCCGTCAGTTTGACTCTCTGTGGTTTGATCAATTGCACCAAATAATGCATTTAATCCTCTGCGAAGGTTAAGGGTTGCAGATGAAATAGCAGATCCTGTACACGCATCAACAATCCTGCCGGCTATCGTGCCAAACCCGCTAAAATTTTCATCAATCTGCAAAATCACAGGCAGATACATATCTTTGTTGATTTCTATATCGAGATTCAGATACTCTATGTCAAGATATCCGGGTTTTGAAAAAACCAGTCTATAATTTTCACCGACAGGCAAATTAAAACTAATATCCCCATTTGCTTGTGAATGCGAAGTGCTAACCAACTGCTGAGCATGATAAGCCTTAATTGTGACGGAAGGGAGTCCTATTTGTGTTACAGCATCCTTTACAAACCCGATAACGGCACCCACTTCCTTGATGTCAACAGCTTGTGCGATAGACCAGGTGTCGCCAATAAGCTCAGGGTAATTCCTGTCGAAAATTTCAAATCCAAATATGGTAGCTTTTGCTCCTATCCCACACCGGTAACCACCAATAACTTCCCACCATGGTTGAGCTAAAAGATCCATTTTCAGTTGACAATATAATGAAGCATCGCCATAAGCTCCCAAAACTCCATATACCATCATCGCAATTTCAGCGGTGACATCTGCTGTCAAATATGCATTTGCTGATCCTGAAAAGACAGCATTCTCCTTAGTATCTTCAATTCTGATGTTTTTTATAGTACTCCACCCGTCATCCCTTTCGTATTTTATTCCGGTTTCAAAAATAATTTCCTGTGAGTATCTGGAGGATATTTCAGCATGGACTTGCCCATCAGCACCGACCGAAATATCGAGCACAGGTACAATCACTATCGGTATGGGACCTGCTGGTATAGCGAGGGGAGTAAAATAAACGGTAAACAATGATATTCTTTGATTAATCCCAGCGGTATAGCCAGAGGTTACCGCAAGATTTGATATTGCACTATTGATAAACGTAAAGTTTACTTTTTGCAATCGTGTAAACCTTCGGATATCCAGCTCAAATACATATTCAGTTTTGTACTCGAAACTTCCATTAAGATTTATAAGCCCAGCTATAGAAGTATTAATCTCCCATTTCAAATCGTCATTATCATCTTCTGATGCTGATTTAAGCTTAACACCAGGTTGATGGTATACAACTTTCTGGATCATATCACCTGTCAGAGATTGTCTATGATATACCTCTCCTTTTTCTATTGCATCCTCAAGTGTTGCCTGGCTGGTGTTTATCTTAACTTCTGAACCTGAATCAACTATTTCGTCAACAAAACGAAGCATTCCATATCCTACATCTGATAGGATTATATCTCCTGGCCTCAAAGTATAGTCATTTATAAACTCCTCTGTTACAGTCAATGTGAAATCTGTTGAATCAATAAAAAGTATGTGCTGATTAAAATCGGAGGAGTCTATCATTTTGGTAATAGGAAACAGGGTCACGTCAGTATTGTGCTTCAGGGTAATCTTTTCCTCCTTCAGACAAGCTGACAAGGTTAGGGAAACAAGTATAAGTATTGCACCAAACCTTAGACTTTTCATCGCATATTTAATTTCTTAATTAAAAATCAAGATCTCACAGTTTTAAATTGCATTAAAATCCCAATCGGATGCCAAGAAGTATTCCCACACCCTTTCTTCCCGGAAATAAATCATCATTCCAACTTAACGGGAGATCAGAATCTTGATCATAAAGGCCATACATATCATGGGTCATTGGTTGAGATACCCATTGCGAGTAGTTAAGGCCTGCAAAAAAACTTAATGAATTGAAATAGAGGCCAGCAGAAATGCCAGGCCTTATAAATGGATTCATTATATAGCTAATATTTTCCTGTCCAATTACAGGCCTGCTGTTAATGAACTCCATACCAAGATGGATTTCTGGGTTAATGAGTGCACCAACAGAATTAGTGATAGGATATCCATATTCATAGCCCAGGGAAAAACCTAAAGTATTGAAAGCTAATGAATAATTTTCGGCCGTTTCAAAAAAATTACTGGTATAGGTTTGTCTGCTGTGCGAATAGCTTAATTTTGAATAAAACTCCCTGAAGATCTGCAACCCGAAGCCAAACTGGAAGGACCGTATTTTACCGGTTTGCAGAAAGCCATCGATAAAAGCTTTATTGGCAGAACGTTTTGCAAGTAACATCCTCTCACTATCATCTTGTGCTACATCCTGCTGCTGGCTGACGGTTTCCTGTACCTGAGGAGGTTCGTCGCCAGCACGCATATAGATACTCAAAGAAGTTAATTCATGGCTTTTAATTTCTAACTCATCTATAATCTGCGTTTCGTATGATGGGCGGCTCAATGTAACCGAATAAAACCCGGACGGCACATACTCTATAACTTCGCCCCTAGGTGAAGAATTAAATGTAATGTTGGCCTGTGGCGATTTTAACTCGACACTCACATTCGCCAGAGCTCTGTAGCTTGATGCATCCAGGATCTCTATATATAGGTTTTGAGCACCTGCAAATTCTCCTGTAACCAGAAAAACTGCCATCAGGTAGAATGTGGTATAACAGATTTTTCTCATGATCTGGTTGTTTTATAGGGTAATTGATGGGTTATTTTCGCTCATAGATCAGGTCACCGGGAGTCTGCTTTAATATCCCGGCTGTTATAAAGTTTAAAACAATAATTGAGAATAGAGTTAGCATAATAAGAGCTATTAGCAGGTAATGACTATTAAGGGAGAAATATCTGCCCGGCTCATAGGCAGATCCAGATACAAACAGGATAAATCTCATTCCACCCAGATATCCGAACAGGGCAGAAGCAGCCAATGCCATTAATGCGGAAACGCCAAGGATCGATATTACAATGCGAACATATATTTTTATCATTAAGTCGTTTGAAAGACCAAAAGCCTTAAATGTCCCAAGGTTTCTTTTTATACTTTCAAGGTGATTTTTCAGTAGGTGCCCTACAAAGAGCAATATACTCAATATGCTAAATGCTATCAGGACAAAGGATATAATACCGGTAAGCCTGCTGACAAAATTGTAGTTTTCCCTGCTTTCAATCTGCGCCATATCGATCTCTATGCCAAACTCGTCGCTTAGCATTAAACTGAACTCCCGCAATCTATCAAGGTTGGCAAAGTTTACTGAGATCCTGTCATATCCAATTTCCGGGCGGTATTGCCCGAGCCTTCCCTCGTAATCATACATCCTGATAAGATGATTTCGGTAGCTCGATAGTTCACTGCTATTAAATAGCATTGTAAATAACTCATCCTTGATCGTTTTAGGAATTCCCCTGGGACGAAATGTTATAAAAACCAGAAGATGCTCAGACTGCTCACCTTCAAATCTGGTTTCGTTAAATATCCTGTATGGTTCGTAGGGAAACATATCTTTAAAAGAATCTAACAGTAATTCCAGTCTTTGCGAAAATTCTCCTAATTCCTCCTGTGAGCCGGTGAATGCAATCACCAATCTCATGTCATCATAGGGATTAAAAGGATTCCTGCCAATCCTCTGGCTTCTTTGCTGATAGAAATAAGAAGTGGAGGCCATTCTGGCCAGACCCGGTATTGTTTTTACCACTCCTTTAACCGGTATCGGTATGGCTGAACGTACCATTTTAAGGTCATCCGGATTGAGTGAAGGAAGATCCATCCATATAAAAGGAGTATTCAAAGGATAGTTAAGACGTATTAGAATATCCTCGGTAACTATAAGGCCGATATCCCAATTATCTGAAAAAGCTTTGCCTGCCAGATAGTTGTTTCGTGCAAAAACCTCATGGATCACCGGGTCTTCTGCATCCATTGTCCGTGCAGGTATCCGTGTTATTCTGTTGGTATCAAGATATCCGGTCTGATAATAATTACGGATATTATTATAGTCATAGAAATTAAACTGGAACCTGTTATAACCGATGGCATTATTTATTCCGTAATAATCCTTGACATCCTCACTGTTGATCTTTCTGATCACCTCATCTATACCTCTCTGGGTTAAATTGCCCGGCAATATATTTACCCAGTTGATAAAAGGGTCTTTCATTTTGAGTTCAAGGTATCGAAGGCTGCCTTCAGCAAAACCGATAACAGAAAATGTAGTAAAAAGAATGATTACGAGTATTAATAAATTAGATTTACCCCTCCCCATTAAAGGATTTAGTTCCCTTCTATAAAAAAGCTGAAAAAATGGTTTGTTTGCGTTCACAATCAATATGAAAAAAATTGTTTCCTTAGATAAATTTTGAACTCTTCTTCTTTCAGGGTCGTTTTTTCATTTTCCCACGTCGTTTGGCCATTCTGTAATTGTTTTCTATATCTAAAAACTGATTCGATTACCGCCGGACCTTCATCTTTTTTTATCACCACAATGGAATCTCCAAACTTGAGGGCCATATCTATACTGTGTGTGACAATAATTGCTGTCTTAGGAGATTCGGAATTGCTGTTATGAATGAAGCCAGCCAAAATAGTCAGCAATTCTGATGTGTTCACTTCATCCAGATTGCCGGTGGGTTCATCGCCGAACAATACATCAAATGAAGATATTATGGCCCTTGCAAATGCTACTCTTTGTCGCTGTCCGCCCGACAGTTCCGTGACATTCCTTTTGGCATCAATGTGTGACAAGCCAATTCGGTCAAGAATCTCAGCGGTTTCCTTCTGGCATTGCTCAATAGGGCACCCCTGTATCATTCGTGTAATATAGATGTTTTCGTAAACTGAAAAATTGGGCATAAGGTTAGTCTGCTGAAAAATAAAGCTGAAATGCGCAGACCTTATTCCCGCCTGTAATTGTATGTCATTTGTTTGCCAGATGCTGGCCAGCTCATATTTCTTCACCCCATTCAAAGAGGGTGGAATAATTTCCACCGATCCTTCTTTGATGGTATTGTTCATCAGGGCCAGTGTCTCAAGGAAAGTGCTTTTCCCATATCCGGATTTTCCAAGCACCACCATTATCTGTCCGGCTTCAATAGCCAGAGCAGGCACAGATAGTACTGTTTCTCCACCGTTATAAGCACATTTCAGTCCCCTGATTGTATACAGTGTATTATTCAGGCTTTTCATCCGGAATGATCAGTCATTTATTTGATTCCATGGCCAAATGCTATGTTTTCTTCTATTTTATGGCAATTTGTTAACATTTATCCAATAGTATTTTATGTCGTTGGAAATGAAAGAATAGGGGTAATCCCTCATATTGGCAATCCTGTCAAGCTGGTCAGCTTTCTGGCTGATCTGGAGTATATACCTCCTCAGGTCTACATCGGAAAAGACAGACGGATCATGAATATCCCTTAATTGTATTTGCCGCAACATGCTTGAGCGCATAGGAACCCCGAATACCATCATGGCAGCTTCTTCAATTGAAATTTCATCAAAGTAGCCCTCTGGCTGTATACCAATATGTCTTCTTAAAAGCTCCACCCAGGTATCATAGAGCATCTCTCTTCTGTCTCCAGACGTGCTGGTCCCCCTCCTGAGCTGATTAACTTTGTGTAAGATGGTAATAAACTCATTTGCATCAAGAAGGAGTACCGGTGAGAAAAGTGGCCTGTTAAGTGCGGCATGATTTCTTGTGGCGTAGCCTTCAAAAACGAATTGCACGTTTTCAGTGTAATAATGCCTGAGATTACTCTCATCAATGCCCATTCTTACAAGGATATTATATACACCCGGAGCAAAGGAACTTGTATACCTGTTATCAGCTTCACTGGTAATAAGCTGAAGTCCCCTGCCCCTTTCAAGCATATCCCGGGCATGCTCTACAACCCTGTCTGTATAATGATCAATCTCGGTAATCGCCTGCGTGATCTCATTTGTGAGAACTTCAATATCAATTTCGTTTCCATAATCGGTAGCCATGAGAAGCATCGGTGATCCATCCCTTATGCGGCTAATACTGTTTTCGGTATGAAGAGTTGGGCGACTCTCTATCAGCCCCTGCCCCAGCAAGCTGAGCCATTCATCGTATAACTGGTTGCTTGCCTTACTCATGATCTCCCTAACTTGCCGTGGAAAATCCCGATAAGCCTGATGATTACTTTTATGGTGGGCCTGGTATGCTATATAAAAGCATTTGTACTCCGTTAAAAGATCCACAATTTCTTGCTGAGGAACCTGTGTCGGGTCATCACGATAATGATTTCCAGCATCACCAATATGAATTAATATGTTGGTCTCGTCCGGGTCTGTAAAAACTTCTGAAATAGCTTTACGCAAACCGTAATAGACAGCCTCGTGAGCATGGATATCATGATAATCTCTGGCATCTACATTTCTTAATGCATTCATTATAAGACCGGCATTGCTTGTTAATTGTCTTTGCTCGGTCAACCTGTTACCCTCAAGATAATCCCGGTAAACAACATAGCCAAAACGAAGTTCCTTGCTTGCATCAGCTGTTTGTTCAAAGATCCTGACAATCCTTTCTACCGAGTTTATTACCGACTGGTAATATGGCCCCATGGAATTTGTGCCATCTATAACAAAAACAATATTGACGTTTCTGATTCTTTCAATGAGTTCATTTAATCTTTGTCTCACCTGCAAGTCGATGTCCTGATCAATCGTTCCAAACTGGCCGCGAAGCTCCCCCATGACCATCAGTTTATATACTTCGCTGCCATAATCACCAATAACAGGAAATCTTCGCCAGTAGCCGGGTTTTCTTTCAAAATTTCCCCGCTCACAAAAGATATCATCATCCCATACAACTTCGCAGTCATGGTCAAGTTTCCCCTGCATGAAATTCAGTGCACATAAATCTTCTAATCCCATTACAGGCTGACCCAGGACAGATGCCCGAATATTCTTACTGTATCTTTCTTGTACGGCCATTTCATCATAATTAGGCTCGACGGCAACCCTGTGATCCCATTCCAGTACCCTGCCAAGGTCAACCCATCCTATAAGCCCCCCCTGGGCTCCCTCACCCCTAAGCTGCATCTCGGAGAAAAAGGGTCGCCTTCCCAGCAATACAGCGTTACCTGATTGAGAATAACGGTATATGTAAAAAATCTCAAACAGTTTGGCCTCATAATCTGTGGGAATCGTGAGATCAGAATCCATGAAAGCCCTGATACTGGTGTAATCTGTTCTGGATCCATCCAGGGTTCTCAGGGTATTTAATATCATACCTTTCAATGCAATATTCGTTTCCGGATTAGTTAAGGCCTGGTCCCACATAAGTACATCATCTTTATGTACCCACCCATAATCCTCTGCATGTTGACTCAAGGTGAAGTCCGAACGACGGGTATCTCTTGCTATTCTGAGATAACGGCCTTCTTCAGCAGTTACGAAAAAATAATCACCGAATCGTATTCTATTCTTTTGTTGACTGCCCCCTGGTGTATGGGTAGTAACAACCCGATCATTGACTCCAACAACGAACCATGGCGTCACATGATCCCGCTCACTGTCCCCGACGGGTCTGATATCTATATCCCTGTGAGGTTTATCATATTTGATTGGCCTGAAGACAATTCTCTCCTGTGCATAAGTTGAAGTAGCAGCTATAAATAAGCTTATAATTATTACTGGAATATAAACATCTAACTTATTCATACGGCAGTTTTTATGGGTTCACCAAATTAATGTATGTGTATTGATCATTTATTGATTGAATATTGAAGTCAGACATAATATATGCATGCCAGTCCATCAAATTCAGCTTTGGCATTCTGGTTTCAAGCAAGGGCTTAATAAAAGGTTCTAAAAGGAAACTATAACTGGCTTCATTAAAATACAGATACAATTCTAAATTTATCCGGCTGGGATATTCAGAGACGAACTGACTTATAATTTCATATACATTTCTTAGCTCATCATTGGGAACCAGTGGTGGTTGAGTTCTGCTGGTGAATAAGATATTAAAGAATTCATCTATCTGGTGAGAATCATCTTCATGGCTAAGAATTAAGGCTCTATTTCCAGGGCCATGAAAATACGCCAGGAAAGATTTTTTTTCCTCTATTAGAGGTTCAATTCTGTTACGAACATCCCTGAGATTTTCAATCCCATTGCTTTTTTCTATGTAAAAAAAGAAGTAGTCTTCACTCTCATGCGATTCCTCAGAAATTTGAACAGTGTATTGGGATGTATAACCCGGATGAAAATAGAAGTAAATTTCCTGATCGTTCGTAAAATATGATCCTTCCCCGGAATGAATCTTCATTTTTTGATACTCCTTATTCAAAAGAATAAGGAGTAATACATCCGTATCACTGAGTTTTTCCCTGTAATTATTAAGTTCAACATTAATATCATTCGTATTTCCTGACACAAGGCCCTGAAAGTGTTGATTTACCAGGACTTCGAATTGGAAGCCAGCTGTGCCTGCCTCACTGGGTCCTTCCAGGCCGATCAGGTCAAGTTGCCAAATAGCTGAATGGTTAACTTCGCCATTTGAAACTTCATTACTGGCAATGTTATTTGCCGGATTCGATATTTTCCTGGTAAGCGTATCCTGACATGTCAAAGCATCAGGCATATTAATTTCACTAAATGAAGCCTCCTGATCCAGTTTAATGGCATTAAGACAAAAGAGAAGAATACTTAGATAAATACAATTCATAATAATTTACCCTAGAAAACAAATAATAAACCAAGATTTGCACCTAAAACTCCTATATAATTAGCATTATAACCCAGAGTGGGCACATAATGATGATCATTACTCAGTCCATCTTTATTAAGTGTTGTGCCGGTATCACCTCCTAGGTTGAATAGCTGATATCCAATACTGGGCTGAATAGAAAACATTCTATAAAGGACGGGTATACTAAATGATAACATTGCGCTATAACTCACCGGATATCCTTGTCCAATATTTCCACTGAAGTGATTTCCATCATTTGATACAATATGCCTGTACTGATGATCATTATTCATGTCAATTGGCGGTTTGGCCAAATCAATTCGATTCAAACCGGTTTTTAATAAATCCGTTTCGTAGGATATTGACTGTTGCAGATAATAGGAGACACTTAGAGTAAAGTCAACGGCATCTAACAATTTATAATTAGTTTTATACCGGAAAGTAAAAAAGAAAGGCACATTCCATGATTCATAAAAATATCTCTCCCTTACATTGCTGCTAAACGGAAGCAAGTAGGCTTCTCCTTCCCCTTTAACCTCAGGGGGGAAAGATTTTGTATAAAAACTAACTCTAGAATCGAATGAAAATGATGAGTAGTTTATTCCAGTACCTGCTGCAACACCAAAAGATTCCTTATCGAAAAACATAAAAGAATAATTAAAGAAAAAACCGGGGTTGAGACTGGAAAAATTGACGTACTTATTTTGTGAAAATTCACCACTGGTGCGAGAGAATAAATCATTCACGAACATGCCATGATTAATGCCCGCATGTAAATTGGACCGGTTACGTAAGCTTATAACCCTCTTCTGATGAACAAACAGCAGTCTTTCATTTTCCGGAATTTCTCTCCATCCTGCAACTGTTCTCCCTTCTTTAATCGGAAATGCATACCCTTTTGGAACATTGATAACCAATTCAGCATTCCCCGGAAGGGCACTGATTTTTAACAGACCATTATTATCAGAATATCTTTTTCGGGTAATTACATTTTTGTCGGAAGGAGATAGATAAGAAAAAAAAACCGGTAAACCTGTAACCGGCTTCCTTTCAGAATCAATTAATTTAAAACTCAGACTTTCAAAATTACCTGAATTATTAGCTACCCTGACAATCTTAATAGAATTTGTAGTCAAATCAGCATAAATCTCAAGCAGCAAAGAAACGTGGATAGTATCAAGGTAATCATTTGAATATACATGCAAATAGTTTGTTACCGAAACCTTAACCTGGTAAATATCCAGGTTGAGAGGCTTAATCACTTCCTCGATATGGTAATCTGCGATTCCTGGAAATACGGTGTAATCCTGATAAAATTCCTTAAGCCCTTCAATATAATTATTCAGGGTTGTTTCGCTAAGGTAATACCTGCTTCGGGGCAAAAAATTAAAATGAACCGCATCCTCCGAAAAAAGAGTTTGGAAATTTTGTTCTACGGAGGAGTTATATTGTCCATCAAACCCTGAGAGAGTAAACCATTCAAGATAATTAGATGTTAAGTCCCGAATCTGGGCATTAAGATCGCCATTGCCGGTATTTCGTGCCTGAACACTTAGATTACTGATGCAACAACAGTATAAAGAAATTATTATAAAAACCCTCCTAATCATTACATTAATATATTTCTGTATTTCTGTAATGAATAAGATTTTGAAAAACAGTCCTCATTTAGCCAAATAATTAGTGCGATTTACCATGGAAATATTTTTCAACTAACTCTTTAACGTGTTAATTTTTTAAATGCTAATAAACATTGCTGCTTATTGAAAGGAAAATTTTCAACAGAAATTAATTTTAATTAGTTTCCAATAGTCAAATTACAACAAATTGGATATAAGAGAGATTTTATTTGATGAACATCTTTTTTTCTTACATAAACGTTAAAAAATGTTAATGTAAGAAACTTTTCAAGCTACCAGAAGCCATCCAAAAGAGTATAAGCGCCGCGCTTTAACTTCGGGAAACTATGGAGTATGCCCGACAACCCATCAGGAATTGCTTACACTTTCTGATTCCGTAAAACTATTCCACGTCTCAGGTTATCATCTTGACAGACGAACCACTTTTAATAATCCCTTCCGGGGAAAAAGACACTAATAACAGTAACAGGCAAGAATGGCTCCAGGCGAGTTAGTCACAGTTCTTGTAAATGAACTCAATTGTTTCAGTCCAATAGCAATCTTCATCTCCTCCTTCCAAAATCAATTTACCTGGATAGTTTTGAGGGTTATATTCCCATTGATTAATTTCCGTCCGTTCTTTATCTCCAGATATCCTTTTCGCGGTAATAACATTGTTTTTGGAAAGAAATAAATAAAAATCAGGATCAAGCAAAACTAAAGCTTGGTGTATGCTGAAAGGATTATCCTTATCATCATATGTAAGTAACCATGTGGATTTTAGTACAATATTGTTTGTGCTTTTTAACACTGGAACTTCCTTTTCACGTAGGTTTTTTATACTATGCCTGGGTTTAATGGATATTTTATCGCGCTCTGTTGAAGTACTCTTTTTCCAACTATCATCAGAATATTCCTCAGCTTTAACCAGATTACCATTTAGCCAAGAATAAGTAATATACCGCCTAAGAATCCACTCATTATTATGAAAATAATAATACTCCACACGGGAAATCTCGCCATTGCTGGAAAATTCAATAGTGGTTTTTGATTCACTTGGTTCGTGGTCATAACTCCATTGCCTTGTCACTTTGTTATCTTCCCATGTGAAATGATAATATCCTACCTTACCATCCCAATAGTCTTCCACGACCTCAATTTTCCCCTGGCTATTGTAGGTGAATAGCCAATATTCTTCATGCTCTGGATGTTCCCACTCCCATTTTGAGAGCCTTCCGTTATCATCATAATAAACATTTATTATGTCTTCACCACTCCATACTTTATCCTCGCAAATATCTTCCCAAAGCATATATAAATTGGAAAGTAAGCAATGCCCTGTTATTTCCTCCTGTGTGGTAAAGTAAACCTCACTACCATAGGTTGTCCCGGCAATGTTTGTAGCATATGCTCTTAAATAGTAGGTTGTATTTGCTGACAAACCGGAGATATTGCTTGTGAATGCACCGGGCCCACTGCCATCTGTGGTATGATTGTCATCCGTGGTAGGGTTCTGACTTGTACTCCAGCATACTCCCCTTACTGTTACAGATGATCCACCCTCTGAGGTTATATTACCTCCGGAAATAGCTGAGGTAACAGAGATATCAGTAACATTTGTGGTGGTTAGGGTTGCCAGCTCACTCAGGGTTCTAAACTGTACCTCGTTGCCATATGCAGTCCCGGCACTATTAATAGCATATGACCTAACATAATATGTGGTGCCGGGCAAAAGATTTGAAAGATTACTGATAAAAAGTCCATGCCCGAAACCATCAGCCGTTAATCCATCATGCTGCTCAAAGGTAGGGCTGGCATTTTCCCCCCATACCAGGCCTCGTGATATAATATCCGCACCACCACTGCTGGTTATGTTACCCCCGCTTTTAGCAGTATTCGAACTAACTTCGGTAACCGAAAGGGTAGTCACAGCCGCAAACTCAGCAGGGTTTTCCTTCTCGCAGCTCAAGAAAAAAAACAAACCACTTAAAATAGTTGCCCAAAGAGATGGAAACAGATAATTTCTATTTGATTTCATAATACCATTATTATTTAGCGATGGAACTTATTAGCTGATTACCCTATATAGTGTAAGCAGGTAATACTTTTTCATAAGATTATGCTTTAGTTTAGTATTCCAGGATTATTCAAACCATTCTGCTTGTTGAATTAAGGTTTATTTCAATATCTCCAGGCGGGTTTTAATAACACCGGTTTCAGTGATGATATTGACAATGTATAAACCTCGGGAAAACTGACTCAGATTTATTGTCATTGCCGGAGATTCTGGCTTTTCTATATAAACGACACGTCCCATCATATCAACGATCATAATTTCCGTTATATCGGATTTTGAATGGATATGAACTTCATCAAGCGCCGGGTTTGGAAAAATCTTAATTCCCGAATCAGCCGCATCACCATCCAGTTCAAAGGCAGAAGTGATCAGTTCGAAGTTGGCCGTTATTATCACATCGTTTGCCGGCATAA
>SLGC01000098.1 GCA_007123885.1 Bacteroidales bacterium
AAATCCTGAGATCTCAATGTCTTCCTTAAGGTGATACTGATGTGGAACAAATATGGGATCTGATTCAATGAAAACACGATGGTTGTATTTATCAACCTTTTCTTCCAGAAAATTTTTTAACCCGATAATATCTCTCATTTTATTTAACTGAAGAAACCCGGTTCAATATGTGCTGGTGTAATCTATACTGCAGTAGTTTTTTCCCGAAATACAGGCAGGTGCAATAGAAAATATCGTGTTATGGCAACTTCCTTTATTAGAGTTCCGCTTTACTCTTTTCTTTTTTTCTCATCCACAATCCTGCCATCATGCATTGTCAGGCAGCGGTCGGCCATTTTGGCAAGTTCAAGATCATGGGTGACGATGATAATTGTCTGGTTGAACCTGTCTCTCAGAGAAAAGAAGAGGCTGTGCAGCTCTTTCTTATTTTTGGAGTCAAGATTTCCAGAAGGCTCATCTGCAAGTATAACAGCAGGGTCATTAATAAGGGCCCTGGCAACAGCCACTCGTTGCTGTTCTCCACCCGAAAGTTCCTTTGGCTTGTGATCCATCCTGTCGTGAAGGCTCAAAAAACCAAGAATATCCATGGCTTTTTTTTCTGTTTTTTCTGCAGCTTCCTTTGCTATATAAGCAGGCATACAAACATTTTCAAATGCCGTAAATTCGGGAAGCAGGTGATGAAACTGGAAAACAAAGCCAATGTTCCTGTTCCTGAAAACAGCAAGCTGTTTGTCGCTCAGTGACCGGTAATCTATATTGTTGATCATCACTTTTCCGTCATCAGGTTTACTGAGGGTTCCCAGGATCTGCAAAAAAGTGGTCTTACCTGCACCACTTGCACCCACTATTGAGATCACCTCGCCTTTTCTGACCGAAAAGTCAATACCTTTGAGTACCTGTAGTTGTCCGTATGATTTTGTTATATTTTCTGCCTTTATCATTGGTGCAGCTATACAATTATAATTATTATCTGAACACAAAAACAATATAAAGAATATAAACAATCAGCAAAGCAATGCCTTCCCGCCTTGTGATATAGGATGCTAAACCCAGTGGAAGAAGCATAAGCAGTAAAAGCAGCACTGATATTGCCAGCATCCAGTATATATCAAGGAACAGGTGAGGTCCGACAGGTATACTTTTTATGATGCTGGTAATGCCAAGTATTCCAAAAATATTGAAAATATTGGATCCTATAATGTTCCCGATCGATATATCAAGCTGTTTTTTTACTGCTGCCATAAATGAGGTGGCAAGTTCCGGCAGACTGGTGCCGAAAGCAATAATGGAAACAGATATTACCCTTTCACTGACTCCGAGCCGGATGGCTATTGATTCGGCACTTTCAACAAGCCAGGATGCTCCTAAATACAGTCCCGCCGAAGAAATGAGCAGAAGCAGCACTGATAAGGGAACAGAATAACGGGCTTTTGCAAATGCATGGCCAATAAGAGTCAGCTCCCTGCGGGATTTCCTGATCGACCAGTAGAGAAATCCTCCCAGCAAAACAATAAAAACAATTCCCTCGAATAAAGCCAGTCTGCCATTGATCACAAATAGATAAAACAGCAGGCTGGCAAACATCATTATCGGCCAGTCAAACCTGAGAGAGGCTTTTTTAACAGGAACATCCATTAGTACTGCAGTAAAACCCAGCACGAGAGCGATGTTGGCAATATTGGATCCGATAACATTGCCAACAGCTATATCAGGAAGGCCTTTCAATATGGCACCAATGCTGACAACCAGTTCCGGCAGCGAAGTGCCGAAGGATACTATGGTAACTCCAATGACAAGTGTGGAAACACGAAAGTGGCTTGACAAAGCCACTCCGCTTTTTACCAACAGGTCACCGCTTATCAGTAAAATAATAAAACCCAGGATCAGGTAAAAATAATCCATATGGATGTGTTATATGCAACCGGGAGAGTAATGATTCTTTAATCTTCCGGGATTTCGCTGAAGTAGTCCGTATCCTTCCTGGTTTCCTTTGTCTGTGGGTTATCTTTCTTCACAGCATCTTTTCCGGTTCCTTTTCCTGAATCCTTTTTCTTAGCCTCTTTCACTGTATCTTTCTTCACAGTATCTTTCTTCACAGTGTCTTTCTTCACAGTGTCTTTCTTCACAGTGTCTTTCTTCACAGTGTCTTTCTTCACAGTGTCTTTCTTCACAGCGTCTTTCTTCACAGCGTCTTTCCCCGTACCTTCATCAGAGTATCCCATTGCGCTATCAAGCTCGGTTTGTTCTTCCCCGCTTCCTGCAACGGCAGCTTCATCGGTATTTACAGTTGAGCCCGCCGTCGTACTTGTGGTATTATCCAGATCTTTATTTATGCTGTAGGCGCTCTCTTGTATATCCGATGCATCCTCTTCGATCTTGTGTCTCACATCCTCCAGGTCTCTGCGGATCTCATTGGTCGTCTGGCGAATTCCGGAGGTGCTTTCATTCAGCTCTTTTTTGATATCATCTGTGGCCCTCTTGAATTCCTGCATTCCCTTTCCAAGACCTTTGGCAAGTTCAGGAATTTTTTTGGATCCAAAAAGTAGAAGTACTACGAGAAGTACTATGAATATTTCAGATCCGCTGATGAATAATATGCTTGCTATCATTTTGGTTTCTTTTTTGTTTTCTGAAATCTTCCGATCATATCAAATACAACTGGTGATGCTATGAAAAGCGACGAATACGTTCCTACGATCACACCGATCAGAAGGGCAAATATAAATCCGCGGATCACTTCTCCTCCGAAGAGGAA
Organism: Bacteroidales bacterium; assembly: GCA_007123885.1. GTDB lineage: Bacteria > Bacteroidota > Bacteroidia > Bacteroidales > PUMT01 > PXAP01. Next base: position 2,756 of record SLGC01000098.1, read on the forward strand.
TATTGCCAGAAGCACCACGAATGTACTGAGTGAAGTGCTGAAAGTACGGCTTAATGTGCTGTTCAGAGCGTAATTGTAAACTTCGCTTCTTTCTCTTTTCGGGTGAAGCTTGAAATACTCACGTATTCGGTCGAATACTACCACCGTGTCATTGATTGAGTATCCCACAACGGTAAGGATAGCGGCTATGAATGCCTGATCTATCTCCAGTGAGAACGGGAGTACACCGTGAGCAAGTGAAAATATCCCGAGTACGATCAATACATCATGACCCACAGCAGCAACGGCACCCAGGCCAAATTGCCAGTTCCTGAACCGGATGAAAATGTAGAGGAACATGATCAACAGTGCAAAGAATACTGCCCATACAGCCTGTACCTTGATATCATGCGCTATCGAAGGACCGACTTTTTCCGAGCTCTGCCGGTGGTTGCTCATGAATTGTTCAAAGGTTACATCTTCTGCCATAAAAGGCTGCAAACCTTCATACAGCAATTGTTCAACCTCATGGTCAACCTCTGCATCAATCTCATCTATGCGGTAGTTTGTCGAGACCCTTACCTGGTCGTCACCACCGAAGGTAATAACCGATGTTCCTTCACCGAATACAGTGAAGAGCGAACCCTGGACTTCGGTAGTGCTGACCGGCTGGTCAAATCTTACAATATATGTTCTTCCACCGGTAAAATCGATACCCTGGCTAAGTCCCCTTGTGAAAAGTGAACCAACTCCGATCAGTATTATGGCACCGGAAATAAAATAGAAGTTCCGGCGGTTGTTTATGAATTTGTAATGTATTTTTTTAAAGGCGCCTTCGGTTATCCTGGTGGCGAAACTCAATGGCTTGTTGCGGTCAAGGAACCAAATAAAAATCAGCCTGGTTATGAATATCGCGCAGAACAGTGAAGTCAGGATACCGATGATCAGGGTTGTTGCAAATCCCTGTATCGGTCCGGTGCCGAATATATAAAGTATAATACCGGTTAGAAGGGTAGTCACATTGGCGTCAATTATTGCCGAGTAGGCATTTTTGTACCCGTCTGATACAGCAAGACGCAACCCTTTACCGGCGGTTATCTCTTCCCTGATCCTCTCAAAGATCAGCACGTTCGCATCGACCGACATACCTATTGTCAGAACTATACCTGCTATACCGGGCAGTGTAAGAGTAGCCCCCAGCGAGGCAAGCACGCCCATTATAAAGAACAGGTTTACCACCAGGGCTATATCTGCCACTACTCCTGCCTTCCGGCTATAATAGAGTATCATGTATAAAAGCACAATAAGGAAAGCAATCAGGAAGGAGCTCAATCCTGCATTTATCGCTTCCTGCCCAAGTGTCGGCCCTACAATGGCTTCCTGTACGATCCTGGCCGGTGCAGGCAGGGCACCCGACCTGAGCACATTGGCAAGGTCCTGTGCCTCGGCAATTGTAAAATCTCCCGTTATCTGTGACCTTCCACCGGTGATCTCCTGGTTCACCCTGGGCGCTGAATATACGTAATCATCAAGAACAATGGCTATGCTTTGCCCGACATTATCACGGGTCAGCCGTGCCCAGATCCTCGCTCCCTCGGCGTTCATAGCCATGTTAACTTCAGCGGTAGCCTGTGCCTGTCCGAAGTCAACCCTGGCATCGGTAACAACTTCACCATCAAGCGGCGGACGGCCGTCACGGCTGGTTACCTTTATGGCATGCAGTTCGTAAAAAGATTCTGATGCATCCCAGCGCGGAGGTTTCACACCCCAAAGGAACTTGACATTCCGTGGAAACAGCTGCTGTACCTGGGGAAGGTTAAGATAATGATTTACCAGTGCAGTATCACGAAATTCTGCAATACCTACAACAGATCCTGGCATTAGCTGGCCATTTGCACCTGTCATGGGATTTAATACGCTGAACAGGGGATGGTCGGCCAGAAACTGGTCGGGCGTCAGTTCCTCATCAATATCGGTGGTATCCCTTCCGAGAATATCGAGAAGAGATTCCTCTGCCGCACCGGGTGTTTCTTCGGGAGTCAGCACCTCACCTGGTTCGGGCTGCACCGGGATAGTTTGATCGGCAGGTGTTTCTCTTCTCAAAGCATCTTCAGCTTCCCTGACTTCCCTGATCCTGTCATTTGCCTGAGCAAGATAGGGGTAGATCTCCTGGTTCTCAAAAGTTTCCCAGAATTCCAGGTTGGCGGTACCCTGCAGCAGTGATCTTACCCTTTCGGGTTCCCTTATGCCGGGAAGTTCAACAAGTATGCGTCCATGAGTTTCCAGTCGCTGTATGTTGGGTTGTGTTACTCCAAAACGGTCGATCCTGCTTCTGAGGATATTGAATGAGTTATCAATGGCCCTGTTAGCTTCACTGCGTATAACAGAAAGGACATCCTGGTTGGTGGATGCATATGTGATCCTGTCGCGCAGTTCGGGTGTGCTGAAAATGGCAGCCATTCTTGCATCGGGATCTACGGCTTCAAAAGCCCTTCCAAACAGAGTGATAAAATCTTCGGTGCTTGTTTTCTGATATTCACGAGCCAGATCAAGCGCTTCTACGAATGTCGGATCATCGCTGTAATTTGAAAGCGCACGGATGATATCATATGATGATATTTCAAGGGTGACATTCATCCCACCCCTCAGGTCGAGCCCGAGGTTTATCTCCCTTTCCTTGGCTTCCCTGTATGTATATTGGCGAATTCCCAGAAAATTGTATACATTTTCCCTCATCATTGAATCCAGGTAGGCTTGTTCCCTAACAGGATCCCCTGCTGCATAGGCTGCCGCATCCCTTTCCACACGGCGGGTAATGAAAGTGAATGACAACTGGTAAATACTTACCAGTGCCAAAGCAATTGCCAGCAGTTTTACTGCTCCTTTATTCTGCATTTCCTATTTAATTTATCTTTAGTTAGATTATTCTAATATTCTTTTGGTGTCAGTTTTGATTGTGGCGCAAATATATTATTTTTTTTTATAACGTGCGGAACATAGCCATTCAAATTGGCCTTATGCCTAAAACTTTACTATTGCTTTTTTATTTTCAGAAACTCCCCGATTTTAACAAAAAAAAGTTTTTTTTCGGATGAGTTGCCGGAAAGGAATAACGAAAACTGCCGACAGGTTATTGCTGAATATTTCCGATGCTTCCGGAATGCCAACCAGCTGATAATTATATTTTTGTCCCTGAAGGTTTTCCACAAAGGTAACGGCAGTTCCTTCCAGGTTATTGCAGGCTTTCCTCTCCATCAGAAAGGCCAGCCTCCCAGTATTATTATTGTGTGACGTCCCGGAAAGGTGGTAACTATATCGGCCTGACCAGTGGCCGTGGATTGGCTTCCGGGATAAATGGTATTTCAGCCCTCATATGAAGGTGTGAATAACTTCATATCATCAAGGACTTTTATTAATTTACGGACAGAATCGGCCGAATCGGAGAGAAGCTTTTTTTCATCCTTATTCAGCTCTATTTCTATTACTTCTTCCACACCGTTGCGGCCAAGCTTGACGGGAACACCCAGGTAAATATCCTTCAGCCCGTATTCGCCGTTAAGGTGTGCGCAAATAGAAAATATACGGTGCTGATCGTGGACAATGGCCTCAACCATAAGTGCCACGGCAGCACCAGGGGCATACCAGGCGGAAGTACCCATGAGCTTGACAAGTTCGCCGCCCCCCTCCCGGGTTTTCTGTACTATCTTGTCGATTTCCTCCTTATTCAGCAGCTGCGAAATAGGGATACCCGAAACGGATGTATATCTCGGGAGAGGGACCATGGTATCGCCATGGCCTCCAAGCAGCAGGGCCTGTACATCACGGGGAGAGGTATTCAGGATATCCGCTATGAAGGCCTTGTACCGGGCTGCATCGAGTATTCCGGCCATGCCGAAGACCTTGCTGTGATGCTTGTTTGCAGCAAGATAGACGGCATAGGTCATTACATCAAGAGGGTTCGATACGACAATAAATACGGCATCCGGTGAATATTTCACTGCCTTCTCGGTGACTTCCTTCACGATCTTTGCATTGGTGGCAATGAGTTCGTCCCTGCTCATACCTGGCTTTCTGGGGACTCCGGAGGTTATCACAACTATCTCAGATCCTTTTGTCGCCAAATAATCATTGGTAACACCGACTATTCTTGTATCAAAGATGTTGACCGGAGCTGTTTGCCACATATCAAGAGCCTTGCCTTCAGCCAACCCGGGTTTAACATCGACAAGAACGATCTGGTTTGCGAGGGCCTTGTGGGCAATTACATTTGCACAGGTAGCCCCTACGTTACCTGCGCCAATTACTGTTATCTTCATCTTTCGTGTTTTATATACGTAACAGTAAAGAGCCGTTTTGGTTCAAAAAGGGAGGTGTTTCTTATGCTCGATCCCATCAGTCGGCCGGATCACCAATTGTCATTAATATCGCCCTCCGGGTCAATCTTTTTGCTGATAGATGTCTCATTTTCTGCATCCGGTCTTTTCCTCTTGTATACCCGTGTGAAGATAAGCGGGTCATTATTATAGGCAATTACCAGGAACGAAGAGATAATAATACTGAACAGGACTATCGAATAGCCAAGATCCTGTATCCTCTCTCCGTTGACAATTCCAAGCTGAAGGGGTATTGAAGCAAGTACGGCAGGGACAAGTCCTTTGGGTGCCATAATCGAAAGGGTGGTCAGATCCCGCAGATCAAGCCCCCGGGGGGCAAAAAGTTTTGTTACCAATGGCCGGTAAATGATGATGATGGCCACTGCCATGAGCCCGATCAAATATGTCCACAAGTTCCCGAACTGGATATTGATGCCGACATACACAAAAAAGTAGGTCTGCATTATAAAAACTATTTCACCGAAAAAATTTCTTTCATTTTCGGTCAGATTGGTGGTTGTTATGATAAAGATCTTCCTGAAGAATTTGTTGCTGTTAATGGTTTCACTGTTTCCCAGCATTATGCCGAACATCAGCGTAGCAATGCCCCCATTGTATCCGATTCCTTCAACAAATCCGTAAAGAATAAAAACGAATGCAAGACTGGTGAACATCGAATTTTTTATGCTCCTGATATTTTTAAGAAGTACCGACCAGATTGTCCCGGCCAGCACTCCGAGTATTGCTGCAAAAAGAAACGATTTCCACATTCCGGAAAATACGCCGCCGATTTTTATCTCGCCCTCCATCATCCCCTCAAGAAAAGCCAGTCCGACAACCAGGCACAATACATCACTCAGCACAGATTCAAGGTAAAGTATGACCTGGCTCTTTTCGCCGATATTGAGCTGCCTGACCATTGGTATCACAACTGCCGAAGAGGTGCCGCCTACAATTGCGCCCAGGAACAGTGAGCTTATCCAGTCCAGTCTGCCAAGTGTAGTGGCAAGCAGTGCGGCGATTACAGAACTGCCAATAAAATTAAAGAGCGTAATAAAGGTTGCCGATCCGATATTCCTTCTCAACTCTGCGAATTTCAGGCTGATACCACTTTCAAAAAGAATGACTATCAGGGTTATGGTGGTGAATATCCTTCCCACCTGGCCGAAATAATCCGGCCTGACAATACCGCTTACCGGACCGAGAATAATACCTATCAACAGCAGTAAAAGGACATTTGGTATTTTTGTTTTATTAAAAAATTCGTTGAAGAGGTGGGCAAAGAAAATCAGAAGTCCCAGAAAAATTACGACAAAAGAGATATCCATAAGTATCTGCCTGAGTGTTAGAGTAGGTGACGCCGATAAAATTGCAAACTTAAGGTTTTTCCTTAAGAATACGCGATTGTAAAAAGTGATATCGGTAGCTCAGAGGCTGACGGAAAAGGATCCGGTCAGGACCGCCCCGGAAGGCGGGCGTATGATTCAAAGGCCGGATCACCGTTTGCCGGAAGACCGACGTTACTGGTAAAACTGCCAGATGGCAGTTTACATCAGATCGTCAAAATCTTCTGTCAGAGGCATATCCCTCCTGAAATCAAACAGGGTCAGCCGTCGCAGGTTGTAATAGTTCTGCCAGTATGTACGCAGGGCCGAGATATAGGATCTTCTGGCAATATCCTGCTCTCTTATGGCATCATTCAGGTCGCGTACATCAATTCTTCCTATCAGGAATCTTTCCCTTGTTACTTCAAACCTCTGCCTTGCAATAGCGTCGGCTTTCAGTGCTATAGCCAGCTGATCATACTGCATATTGAACTGCATGACCTCCAGGTATACGTTTTGTTCAAAATCGATCCATGCCTGTTCAACCTGAGTCCGTACCACCTCCTGGCTGGATTGAGCCATCCTGTACCTGCCCCTTCCAAGTCCCCAGTCCATTATGGGAATATTCAGACCGATCCGCAATCTTTGGGCAACCTGCGGATCACGATAGGCATGAGCTATTTCCGGATCGCTGGCTGACAGACCGTAAGAGGCAAAAAGATCGGCATTGAAGCCTCTTTCTGAACGCGCCCGGGCAACATCCCTGTCTGCCTCTATAAGCTGACGTTCATATTGTATGATCTCAGGATTATTATTCAGTGCTTCTTCAAGGGCTCTGGCAAGATCAAGCCGGAATTCAGGAACATCGGGATCAATGATCAATTCAATGTCAATCGTTTCATTATAACCAAGGAATGAACGTAAACGGAACTTCCTTACTTCAAGATCAAGAGAAGCCTCATTAAGGGCTGTCTCGGCATTCAGAAAGCCCAGTTCCATCTGCAGAAGCTGGTTTTCAGGAATTGTGCCTATATTGTAACGACCCTGGGCGATCCGGTAAAGGGTGTCGGTATTGGCGTAATTGAGCTGTGCAATTTCCAGGTTAACCTGGGCAAGTGCCAGGTCAAAAAACCGGTTGACAGCCATCAGGGAAACATTTTCAATGGAACTGACATAGGTTCTTTTTGCCTCTTCAAATCTCAGGGGTTCAATCCTCCGTTGCCAGCGGAAAGCATTGTACCCTGAAAGGGACTGGGTAAAACCGATGTTAACAGGTATAGTCCTGTATGAATGTTCGTCAGCATCAATATTATCAATCCTCTCAAGTTCGGATGACATAAAGATCTGTCCGCCGGTCAGCCCGACACTCTGATTCAGGGACAGCCTTGCCAGGGAGTTTATCACGTTTCGCTCTATAAACCGCTGCGTACCGTCAGGAAGTGTATAGGGCTCTATATCCCGCCTGAAATTAGGAAGGGTGCCCTGAAGATTAAGGCTGGGCAAAAACTCGGCCCTGTAGGCGCGGTGCTGCCAGTAGCTGGCGCGGAACCGGTGCTGGGCAAGAATTGCCTGTGGTGATTGTTCTTTTGCTATGTTTATTACATTTTCCAGATCAAGATGCATAACCCGGGTCCGGACCTGGGCAGTTAAAGGATTAAGGCCTGGCAGGATACAGATCAGCAGGCCCAGCAGGACAAACTTGAAATTCTGCATTTTGGGATGAGGTATAAAATGAATATTAAAGGTCATTGTGGTTATTCGTATCTGAGTGATTCAATCGGATCTTTTTCAGCCGCTCTTTTGGCAGGTGAATAACCAAAGATCACTCCCACAGATGCTGAAACAAAAAATGCGATCAGCACCGACGAAAAAGATACGATGGTGGAAATACCGGCAAAATGTGTGATCAGGTTGGAAAGTATGATACCCAGGACAACTCCTATCAGTCCCCCGGTAACACTTATCAGGACGGCTTCCGAGAGGAACTGCACAATGATGTCTACCCGGGTGGCTCCTATGGCCTGTCGTGTTCCTATCTCTTTTATTCTTTCCATTACCGAGGCAAACATTATGTTCATTATTCCTATGCCCCCTACAATAAGAGATATACTGGCTATTGCACCAAGCACAATATTGAATATTTCCCTGGTACGCTGCTGTTGTTTAAGAAGCAGTTCGGGAACAGTAACCTCAAAATCCTTGACCTCCGAATGTCTTCTCAAAAGCATACGGCCTATCAATTCTGCTGTAGGGGAAAGATGTTCGGTCTCGGCAACCTGTACTACTATCTTATCCAGCTGGTGATAATTGGAGCTGGTATTCTGACCGGGGTTAGTGCTTAACATTTGCCTCATACGCATCATGCCTCTGCCTCCCACGCTCAGTCCCGACCCGGAGGCACTTCTGAGTATTCCCCGGTTCTGGTATCTCATCAGCATGGTCTTGACCGGAATGTAGATATTGTCATTATAAACATTTATACCTACATTTTCGAAAGCCGATACTGACACATTGCTTCTTTCCAGTACACCGATTATCTGCAGCCACACATGTCCGAATTTTATATAATTTCCTACGGGGTTGACGTCGGGGAAAAACCGGGATTTGATATTTGCTCCTATGACACAGACGGCAAGGCCGTTTTCTTCCTGATGTTCATTAAATACCGTTCCTGACTCAAGGGGAAGATTAAAAAGATCAAAGTAATCGACCGATACACCAATCAGTTTGGCCGCCTCTCTTTTCCCTCCGGATACGGCATGTGCATTAAGAGCTATTTCCGGGCTTGTACTTACGACTGTAGGAATAGTGGTGCGGATGGCTTCGGCATCAAGCAGGGTCAGCCCCCTGCTGAATTTTACTCTTTGCTGCGGCCCGTTTGAATTTTCCTCGTCTACATCGCCTGAAACCTCTACAATGGGAGTGATCATTATATTATTGACACCGACCATTTTTATCTGCTCAAGGATCTCCTGCTGCGCCCCGTTACCTATTGCAAGCATACTGATTACAGAGGCCACACCGAAAATGATCCCAAGCGCAGTAAGGATGGACTTGAGTTTATTGGCCATGATTGATTCCATGGCTATGATCACATCATGAAAATATTTCCTCATAGCTTATCATTATCTGTTTCCTGGTCTTTCCCCGGTAACGGAAGCCCCTCCGGGTCTTTCTGCCTGCCCTGAAGCACCGCCTGTGCGCATCTGCCTTATCCTTTCCTCGCGTTGCCGGTTGATCTCCTGTTCCTCAGCTCTTCTGGCGGCTTCTTCAGCTTTTACCTGTTCCTTTTTTTCTTCGATCACTGCAATAAGTTCTTCGCCCACCATTCTGTATCTGTCAGGGTTTTCGGGAATGGTAAGGTATACCCTGTCATTTTCTTCAAGTCCATGCTCAACAACAACATGGTTGTCATTTGAACCACCAAGAACAACGATCTGCCTTGTTCCTCCCTTCTTGTAAACATAGGGAATGCTGTCTGAAAGGTTAATGGCTTCAAGAGGGATATACAGCACGTCATTGTATGTCCGGGTAATTATAATATTGCTGGTAGTCATAGCAGGCCGCAGGATAGGGTCGAATTCATTGATCCTTATCATTACCTCAAAAACCTTTGCATCAGTATTTTGCATCTGTTCACCCACATTTGCCACCTGCATAACCTGACCGGTATACTGCCGGTCGGGGAAAGCATCGACACCAATGCGGACTTGCTGACCCGCCTGGATTTTGCTGACATCTATCTCGTTCACGTAAGTTCTTGAGAGCATTGATGACAGATCAGGAAGAGTAGCAACGGTAAGATCCCATGGACTGATACTGGATCCGACAGTCCTTCTGGCACCATTCCATTCCCTGTGATAAATGACCATCCCTGCTTTCGGGGCCCGGATTGTAAATTTATCCAGTACATCAACCATTTCCTGGTAGCGCCGCCTTTGTTGTGACAAATTTATTGCGGCCTCGGTCATATCTTCATTTGACTGCTGTACCCTTAGCTTGTAGTTTTGTTTTGCCTGCTCAAGTGCTCTTTTTGCCCTGTCCAGGCTGATCTCTGCCTGCCTGATGGTAGCCGGCGGCTCGAACTGTGATTGTTCCAGGGTAAGTCTTCTTTCCTCAAGTGTGTATTCGAGGTTTATTCGGTCATCCCTGAGGTTGCTCAGGGTGATTGTTGTATCAAGCTGTGTTCTTGCATATTGGGTTTCGGCCCTTTCAAGAGCATCTTCCATATCCTTGAGGGCGTTATCCGATTCCGAACGGTCCAGCAGGGCAACATAATCGCCGGCCTCAACAACTGTTCCTTCCGGCACCAGATCCTGTATCCTTATATTCTGGATACGGAGATTTCTGCTTCTAAGCTCCTGCGGACCGGTAATTTGTTCGGAGTTTTCAGCCTGCAACTCTCCCGTAACAGTGACAAGTACCTCAAAGTTACCTCTCATTGCCGGTACATCAATCATTGCTAGATTTTCCCTTTCTCCCGCCAGGGCATAATAAATGATACCCAGTATGAGAACGCCGATAACTCCGCTGGTAATGATCGTATTTCGTTTCATTATCCTTGTTTGTAATTGGTTAATGCAACCGCATAATATAATAACGGCGCAGTGAAATTAATAATCTTCAAAGAAACAAAAAATAAACCCGGCAAATTGACAGCTTAACTTTTTTTAACCTTCCAATGTCGCAGTATATCGGGTTTTCGGAAGGTGACGCTTTAAGATAATAATATTTGACCGTATTTGACGAATATAGTTTAAAAGACAAACTGTTTTTTATTCAATTTTAACACTAATGCAACGAAATTGCAGTATTGCCGGAATGATACTTATATCTTCCGGTCGTTTAAATTTTTACTGGAGTACATGGAAATAACATCCGGTAATTAATGAACAATTCAATACAACTTGCATGTGAGACCGATCACGGGACAATAAAGTATTTGGGGAGTACACCGGATTGAAATATCAGCAGCAATCCTGAAATGAGGGTTTTCAGGGCATATCAATTCCAGGTGCCTTCCTTTATCTCGCTGATAATCATGGAAGCCAGCTTTTCAGCCTGTTCCCTGTCGTTTCCCTCGGAATAGATCCGTATTATGGGTTCTGTGTTTGACTTTCTCAGATGCACCCACCCTTCAGGAAAATCTATTCGCACTCCGTCTGCATCATTTACCGGATACCCCGCATATCGTGATTTTATATTGTCCAATATTTTGCCGGTATCGGTTTCGGGCGACAGTTCGATCTTGTTTTTAGACAAGTAGTAACCGGGATATTTTTTTCTTAATTCGCTGCATTTTAACCCTGATTCTGCAAGATGGGACAGAAACAGGGCTATGCCTGCAAGTGCATCACGTCCATAATGCAGGTCGGGATAAATTATCCCGCCATTGCCCTCTCCGCCGATAACAGCCCCTGCAAGCTTCATTTCCGTTACCACATTAACTTCTCCCACCGGTGATGCATAATAGATCCCTCCGTGCTTTTCCGTTATCTCTTTCAGTGCTTTGGTAGAGGAAAGGTTTGAAACCGTATTGCCCGGCTCATTTTTCAGAACATAATCGGCAACTGCGACCAGGGTATACTCTTCGCCAAACATACTGCCATCTTCATTCACTATAGCCAGTCTGTCAACATCAGGATCAACCGCGAAGCCAAGATCGGCATTGCTTTCGACTACCTTTGCGGAAAGCTCGCCAAGATGTTCCGGCAATGGCTCGGGGTTATGGGCAAACCTGCCATCAGCCAGGCAGTTTATTTCAATAACCTCCTTTACACCCAGGGCTTTCAGTAATTGAGGCAGGATCAACCCGCCTACCGAATTGACACAGTCGATAACTACACTGAAATTTCTCCCGGCAATAACCTCGGTATTAACAAGCGGCAGATCTAAAACTGATTCTATATGCATCTTATCAAAGCCATTCCGGGTCTCGTATTTTCCGAGACTGAAAACTCCGGCATAATTTAAGTATTCACTTTCTGCAATTTCTAAAAGCTCTTCTCCGGCTTGCGCCGTAAGGAATTCACCGTGCTTATCCAGAAGCTTGAGTGCATTCCATTCTTCGGGATTATGACTTGCCGTGATTATTATTCCCCCATCTGCCTTTTCAGATTGCACAGCCATTTCCACTGTCGGTGTGGATGCAAGTCCGGTATCCGTGACATCCACACCCATTCCTGTCAGCGTTCCGCATACGATCTGGTTAACCATATGCCCCGAGATCCTTGCATCCCGGCCGACGATCACCCTGTAGCTATTTTTTCCGGTATGTTTTTTAAGCCATGCGGCATAAGCAGATGTGAATTTCACAATGTCAGACGGAGTCAAACTTTCACCCGGCTTTCCGCCAATTGTTCCACGTATTCCTGAAATGGATTTGATAAGGGCCATAACTTATTTCGGTTTATTGTATTATATGCGAAGTTATATTAATTGTTTCAAAATTCCTTAATCATGCTTAAAAGGTATGACCGGTAAAACGCAAGCCGTTTAATATAACATCTGTTTGAGAACCGGAATATCCGGTAATGGCATTAAAAAATGTTAACTTTGCAGGTTTACAAATTAATTCCTGACGCCGCACGTTAAAATTTTATTATGAAGCAGCAAAAAAAGAAAGATCGTCCTGCCGGAAAAACTAACTCTGCAGGAGGGACCAGGAGCGGCAAAAAAGCGGATCCCGGGGAAGGATATATGAAAAGAAAAGATAATACGGGAGGCAGCAAAACTGCCGGACCGGGAAGAACCGGGAGAGGCAAAAAAGCGGATCCCGGGGAAGGATACATTAAAAGAAAAGACGATGCCGGAGCCGGTAAATCAACCGGTAAAGGAAGGACAGTACGTCCCGGAACCGGAGAAACTATCAGCACCGGATGGAAAGGGAAGGCACCAGCAAGCCGGGAAAAGGTGAAAAGCAGGGTGAAACCGGGAGGTTTTCCGGGATCAGCTGAAGTTCGGCCGGCAAGTGACCATCCTTTTAAAAAGTTCAGGAAGGAAAAACCTGCATCATACGCCAGACGATTTGGTGAAAAGCATGCCGGCGAAGAACAAAAGAGCCGGTCCGTTGCTGCAAAGGATCATAAGGCCCCCCGGGAAATAAGACTTAACCGGTATATTGCAAATTCAGGGGTCTGTTCAAGACGGGAAGCGGATGATTATATCCTTTCGGGACAGGTGACCGTTAATGACGTGGTGGTCAGGGAACTCGGAACAAAGGTAACAAGATCTGATACAGTCAGGCTAAGGGGAAAGAAACTCAATCCGGAAAAAAAAGTGTATGTCCTTCTGAACAAGCCTAAGGATTACATTTCCACAGTAGATGATCCTTACGCCAAACGTACTGTCATGGACCTTGTGAGAAACTGCTGCAGGGAAAGGATATATCCCGTAGGCCGGCTGGACAGGCAAACTACGGGACTAATACTTTTTACCAACGATGGCGAACTGACAAAAAAGCTGACTCATCCTTCACACAAGGTTGCCAAAATATACCAGGTGGGAGTTGACAAACCCCTTGAAAGGGCACACCTGGAAAAAATTGCAGGTGGAATTGAGCTGGAAGACGGTCCCATACAGGTTGATGAAATAAGTTATGTCGATCCGGCCGACAAGTCACAGGTGGGCGTCCAGATCCACTCGGGCCGGAACAGGATCATAAGGCGTATTTTTGAGCATTTTGATTATAAGGTTGTAAAGCTTGACAGGGTCTTCTTTGCCGGTCTTACAAAAAAAAACCTGCCAAGGGGTAAATGGCGCTTTTTGAATGAGAAGGAGGTAAACAGACTGAAGATGAATATATTCAAATAAATTGCCAGTTATACAAAGGGTCCTGATTATGCAAAAGTTCGGTTTCATCTTGCTGGCAATGCTCTTCCTGAGCCTTCCGCTCCGGGGTCAGCAGCTTGTTACCGGTTATGTTTATGATATTGAAACAGGCGAGCCCCTGGCATTTGTTAATATCGTCTATAATGACAGGGGAACCGGTACCACTACCGGTCTTGACGGTCATTTTACCATTAAATCGGATGTCCTGTTTCTTAAATTAAGCTATGTCGGTTATGAGCCGGTTACAGTTTATCCTGCCGACAGGGATTTCCTGCAGCCCCTCCGGCTGGCCATGAAAAGAAAACCCTATCTTATTGAGGAGGTAAAGATTTTTCCCGGAGTGAATCCGGCCCACCGGATAATTGACGAGGTTTTCAGGAACCGGAATGAAAACAACCCTGAAAGATTGTCATCCTTCTCATACACCTCTTATAATAAGCTGTACTTCACGCTTATGCCCGATACCTTGCTTACAAGGATTGCATTGCCTGAACATGCAAGAATACGGGTTAATATTGGGGGTGTCGCAGCCGGGATGCAGGAAAACGAGAACAATATCCCGGATAATGATACCCTTGAGGTGCAGCAATCTGAAACAGAGGTCGATTCAAGCGAATTGAAAATAAAGGAATTCACAGAACGGCAGCACCTGTTTATTATGGAATCCGTGAGCCAGAGGGACTATCTGCGGCCGGGAAGGAACAATGAGCGGGTCATTGCTTCAAGGGTAAACGGTTTCCGGGATCCGTCATTCTTTCTGCTTGCCACGCAGCTTCAGTCATTCAGCTTCTATGAGGATTTCATTTTCCTGCTCGAGGGTAAATATCTGAACCCCATAAGCAGGGGAAGCACCACACGGTACTCATTTATCCTGGAAGACAGTCTTTTTACAGAACAGAATGACACTCTGTTTATTATTTCATTCAGGCCGTACCCTGACCGTAACTTCGAGGGACTGCAGGGGGTATTGTATATAAATTCCAACGGCTATGCTATACAGAATGCAGTAGCATGGCCTTTTGAACCACGGGGATTTTTTACGGCGAGAATACAGCAAAACTACCGCCTGGTTGATGGCAGCTGGTTCCCGGTTGAGTTGAATTCACATATTATTTTGCGGAATGAATCACCCGGGCCGGGAAACAGATACAACCTGGTTGGAACAGGAAATTCATATTTAAGTGATATCCATATTGAGCCGGCACTGCGGAAAAGGGATTTCAACCATATTGAACTCACAATTTCCCCGGATGCCCACCGGCGGGATGAAGAGTTCTGGGACAGGTACCGGAATGAACCACTTTCCGGTAAGGACAGGGAAACTTACCGTGTAATTGACAGTATCGGGCAGGAAGTAAACCTGGACCGGTCGCTGCGGATTTTCGAGACCCTCGCTACCGGATATATTCCCTGGGGCATCTTTAACATCGACTATAGCAGCCTGCTTGATTACAATTATTTTGAAAGGTTCAGGCCGGGCATCCGTATCATTAGCGGCAACCGGCTGTCGGAACGGTTTACGGCCGGCGGACATATAGCCTGGGGCTCCGGCGACCGGAAAATCAGGTATGGGGGTGAAGCCTCCATACTTCTTTACCGCCCCGGTAACTTCAACCTCGGATTTTTCTATAAAAATGATGTCGAAGAGCCGGGCACCTACAGCTTTGCAGGGGCTCACTCCGCCTTCCCTTCGGAAGATTACAGGCGATTTTTTGTCGGCCGTATGGATTATGTGCAGGAATATAATGGGTCTTTAAATTTCAGGTTTTTGCGTCATTTTGCCGGCAGACTTTATTTTTCCAGGCAGGAGGTCCGGCCACCCTACCCTTATGTTTTTTTGAATGAAGGCCGGGAACAGGATATTTTTTATTTTACCGAAACGGGTATAAAGCTCCGGTTTGCATGGCGTGAAAAATTCATGCAAACACCACGCGGAAACCGGATATCCATGGGAAGCGATTTTCCGTTGATCTGGTTTAACTATGGCAGGGGACTTGATATTCAAGGCGGTGAATACGTTTATACACGTCTCCAGGCCGGCATACATCATTCCATCCATACCAAACGGCTGGGAAGAACTTACCTTACGGTGGAAGGAGGCACGATTGACAGAGATGTGCCACTGAGCAAGTTGTATAACGGAAAGGGAAGCTACCGGAGTTTTGCAGTAGAGGCTGCCAATAGCTTTGCTACAATGCGCATGACTGAATTCCTGTCAAGTGAATTTGTCTCGGTTTTTTTCAGGCAGAATTTTGAAAGCCTTTTGTTCAAAACAGGCCGGTTTCGTCCGGAGATCCTGTTTATTACAAATATTGGCTTCGGAAGACTTGAAAACAGTGCCGGGCATCTCAACCTTCATCTCAGGGCGCCGGAAAAAGGATATTTTGAATCAGGATTGCTGATAAACAATATATTTACACGGTTATTTGCCGGTTATGGACTTGGAGTTTTTTACCGGTACGGGCCTTACCGTTTTGATGATACACTGGATAATTTTGCATTTAAAATGACCTTCAGCATGAACTTAAGGAACTTGACGGACAGGTAATAAAACAACTATGGAACACAAGGCAGGTTTTGTAAACATACTCGGGAACCCCAACGTGGGAAAATCAACCATTATGAATGCTCTGGTGGGACAGAATCTTTCAATAATCACCTCCAGGGCCCAGACTACCCGTCACAGGATAATGGGAATAGTAAACGGGGAGAATTTCCAGATCATCTATTCAGATACACCAGGAATAATAAAGCCCAATTACAAGCTTCACGAATCTATGATGAAGTTGGTTAACAGTGCCCTGGAAGATGCAGATGTATTGCTTTATGTTACCTCTGTCGACGATGATGTTGACAGGCAGCATGATTATATTCAAAGAATTTCCCGCCTGGAAATTCCCGTTATACTTCTGATCAACAAGATAGATCTTGCCAGTACCCAGGAAGAGGTGGAGGCTCTGATAAACAGGTGGAAGGAAAGGCTTCCCGGTGCCGTGACCATCCCCCTATCAGCCAAAGAGAATTTCAATACAGGCACAGTTTTTAACAAGGTTCTTGATTTACTTCCCGAATTCCCTCCATATTATTCCAAGGATGCCCTTACTGATAAACCGGAGCGTTTTTTTGCATCGGAGATCATAAGAGAAAAGGTGATGCTGAATTACCGGAAGGAAATACCATATTCTGTCGAAATTGAAATAGAGGAATTCAAAGACAGCACAGATATTTTGCGCATCAGAGCTGTGATACATGTCATGAGGGAAACCCAGAAGGGAATTGTGATAGGAAAAAAAGGGACCGCATTAAAAAAAACCGGTACGCAGGCAAGGATCGATCTGGAGAGGTTTTTTGAAAAGAAGGTGTTCCTGGAAATGTTCGTAAAGGTGAACAAGGACTGGAGGACAAAAGAATACCAGCTGAGAAGGTTCGGGTACAGGTAAAGGTGCTTTTTTATCAGCGGCAGCCGGATACATGAAGTTCACAGAATGTAACTTGTTCCTTCACGAAATATTTTAAGGTGTTCATGGTTATATTTTAATGTAATTGTCATATGGAACGCCATTGTAATGATCATCATCATTTTTGATTGTCGTTTAACGGGTGTTTCTTTACTTAATGAATTAAATCAGTAATGAGTTATATTGTTGCAATAGTAGGAAGGCCCAATGTGGGAAAATCAACCCTGTTCAACCGCCTGAGCGGGGAGAGAAAGGCAATAGTGGATGAGACATCCGGAGTAACGCGAGACCGGCATTATGGTAAATCAGACTGGAACGGGAAGGAATTTTCAATAATAGATACAGGGGGATATATTACAAATTCCGACGATGTTTTTGAAGATGAAATAAGAAAACAGATTTTACTGGCCATAGAAGAGGCTGATTCTGTGATGTTTATTGTGGATGTGCTCAGCGGAATAACCGATCTGGATGATATCATTGCTACCATCCTGAGAAAAGGCAGTAAAAGGACATTTGTTGTTGTAAACAAAGTTGATAATTCCCAGAGGCTGTATGATGCTACTGATTTTTATGGTCTGGGACTTGGTGATATCTTTCCTGTATCAGCCATTAATGGGTCGGGTACCGGAGAATTGCTGGATGAACTGGCAAAAGAAATACCTCCTGCAAAGGAACAGGATGAGGGAGATGAAATTCCCAGGTTTGCCGTTGTGGGCAGGCCAAATGTCGGGAAATCATCTCTTGCCAATGCGCTGCTGGGGGAGGAGAGGAATATTGTCACTCCGGTTGCAGGAACAACAAGGGATTCTATCCATACTCACTACAAGAAGTTTGGGAACGAATTTCTGCTGATCGATACAGCGGGATTGCGCAAGAAAGGTAAAGAAATGGAAAACATTGAATTCTATTCTATAATGCGGTCCATCAGGGCCATAGAGAATTCTGATGTCTGCCTCTTGCTGATTGATGCTACCCGGGGCATGGAGGCTCAGGATGTCAATATATTTCATCTTGTTGCAAGGAATAAAAAGGGTGTGGTAATACTGGTAAATAAGTGGGATCTGATAGAGAAGGATACCGGCTCGGTCAAGGAGTTCACCCGTATTATCAGGGAAAAAACATCGCCTTTTGAGGATGTTCCTGTTATTTTTACCTCTGCAATTACCATGCAGCGCATCCACAAGGCTCTTGAAGCAGCTGTTGAGGTATACAGGAAAAGGAAGCAGCGGATACCGACATCAAGGCTTAATGAATTTCTTCAGGAGGCAGTAGAACAGTTTCATCCACCGGCTGTAAAAGGCAAATACATAAAAATAAAATATGTTACACAGCTGCCGGGAAAGACTCCTTTATTTGCATTTTTTTGCAACCTGCCCCAATACATAAGAGATCCCTATAAAAGGTATCTGGAAAACAGGCTAAGGGAAAAATTTGATTTTACCGGTGTCCCGCTTCAGCTTTTTTTCAGGAAAAAATAGCTACATCTTTAATCCCATGAACAGTATGTCATCAACCTGTTCATTATCTCCCTGCCAGAGCTTGAAATTATTGGTGACATGCTCGAACTGCTCCTTCAATGGCTTGTGGCAGATATCCTGCAGAAGGTTTTTGAGACGCATCATTTTGAATTTTTTACCGTGCGGGCCTCCGAACTGATCGGGATATCCGTCTGAGAACAGGTAAACTAAATCACCATGATCCAGCTGAAATTCCCGGTTCTCAAAAGATTTTTCATGTGTGGCGTAGCCTCCGATAGAATTACGGCTTCCCCTGATATACATGAGCTCATTTTTATGAAATATCATAATGGGGCGCATGGCAGAGGAAAAACGGAGATAATTTCTTTTTATATCAAATTCACATACCGTCAGGTCCATGCCATCTGTCGATCTTCCCAGGTTATCAACATTCTGGTTCAGGGTATTGGCGACTTCCCTGTCAAGTGTCTCAAGTATTTCGGAAGGTGATTTAACATCCGGCCGGATGCAGATATCCTTTATAAGTGTTGTGCCTATCATTGACATAAATGCCCCGGGTACCCCATGGCCGGTAGAATCGGCGCATACTATCAGGAACTTGCTTTCATTTACCCTGTCAAACCAGTAAAAATCGCCGCTTACAATATCCCGCGGCTGGTAAAAGACAAATGATTCTGCAAAATTATCTTCCAGTCTTGAAAAAGGAGGCAGTATACTTGCCTGTATCCTCTGGGCATAGTTTATGCTGTCGGTTATATCCCTGTTCTTGTATTCAATCTCGCGTTTCTGTTCCATCACCTCTTTGGTCCGAATTACAAGTTCTCTTTCAATACGTTCGTTCTCCAGTCTGAGGTTTCTTTCCCTCAGCTTTATTACAACCAGGATCACAAGTACGGCCAGAAAGGCAATACCAAGATAGAAATACCATCTCTTCCAGATGGGTGTTGCAATAGTTATGGAAAGTGCCAGGGGCGTTTCATTCACCATTCCTTCAGCAGAGTATGCACGAAGCAGGAAACTGAAATTCCCGTCGTCCACTCTTGAATAGTAGGCGTATTGTTGATTTGAAATATCAGACCAGTCCAGATCATACCCTTCAAGCTTATATTGATAGGTAACTTTTTCAGGAGATTTAAAATTCAATCCGACAAAATCGATCCTGAACTTGTAGCTTCCATATGGGAGGGATATCCTGTCAGTCACCTCATGCTCCTCATCTGAGATTGTAACCGAGGTTATGTTCAGCATGGGCGGGGTCCGGTTACTTCTTTCCAGTGAGGGATCAAAAGAAACCAGTCCCCCGGTGGTCCCGAATAAAAGAGTGCCTTCGGGTGCCATATGCACGGCATTCAGATTGAAGTCCCCTCTTATTCCACTTTCGGTACTATAGGTGCGAACGAAATAGTCGTCAGGATTAACCCTGCTCAGGCCGAGCTTGTGGCCCACCCATATGTTCCCGTCATTGCCGGAAGTTATGCTGTAACAGAAATTGGAATGAAGCCCGTCAGCAGCTATAATATTCACTATCGAATCGCCATCTACCTTGATTATTCCGTTCCGTTCCGTTGCGATCCAAAGACGGTCCCTCTGATCAAGGGTTGCTGCCACAAAAACAATCTCCCCCTGGGTGATCCTGATTTCCCGGGTATTTTGGATGTTCGCCAGTCTGTTGCCTCTGGTAAAGGCCCATGTTATTCCTTCGTTATCTTTAAAAATACTGTATATATTATTCCGGGGAAGCCCTTCCATTGTCGTATATCTTGCCTGTTCACCAGTCTGCAGTTTGAATTCGAATACTCCACCGTTGGTGGCAGCCAGCAGAATGCCATCAGAGAAGAGAAGATGGTTAATTGAGTTTTCGGTTGAATTGGCAGACAGATGAAAGGATGCTGCCTTTCCACTTTCCTTATCCAGCCTGTAGATACCACTGTTATCCGTCCCTATCCATAGATCTCCACGGTTGCATTTTGTCAGCGCGGTAACCCTGTCAAATGGCAGTCCCCGTTGTGTGCCGTAAAATGAGGTGCTGTTGTTTTCCCGGTCTATCCTGAGCAACCCGCTTTCCCCGCCGAGCCATAACCATGAATCGTTGGCGTAGACCGCGGATACATTTCGCCCGAAAGGCTCCTCGAAAATCCTCAAAAAGCTGAATGATTCATCAGGAAGCATTGAAAGGCCGTATAAGGTGGCGAACCAGTAGTTGCCTTCTATATCCTGGAAAACAGAGTAGACATGATTTGCGGCCAGCCCGTTGGCAGTTGAATAGTTTTTAACCTGGGGCAGTGCATCCTGCCCGAACCAGTTATTTATTTTGTAGACACCATGACCCGATGTGCCTGCCCAGATATTTGTATCCCGGTCAATATAAACTGACTGAACATTGGAATATCCAAACCCGAATCTTCCACCCAGGTTTGTTACATGGTATTTTCCGCCGCTTTCGTTATGCAGATGGAACAATCCTCTGCTCCCTGTTCCAACAAATATTCCCATTTCACCATGGCAACTGATTGTTTCGACAGATACAGCAGGAATGCCTTCGATCCTGCCGACCATTTCGGGTTCCCTTCCGGGGATCCGCCTGAACCTGTACAAGCCTTCAAACGAGCCCACAAGCAGTTCCGATTTGCCTGTGACCGCCATTGCCGTAACAGGAGTCCCGGCAAAGAAGTTGCTGAAGCGGGTTACGTTCATATCGCTGTCAACAACCACCAAACCGTGCTGCTGTGAAGAGATCAGAATATTGCCGTAGCTGTCTTCGGTTATTCCGGTTATGCGGGTGCTTAAGCCCTGATTATCCAGAATTTCCAACCTGTTTCCCGCGAGCACCGATATACTTCCGTTGTTATGCCCGAACCACAGCCTGTTTTGGCTGTCGCGGAAACTGATCCTGGCAAAATCTGAGGGAAGCGAGTCGCCTGTGGGACCTGATTCAAATTCAAAACCATTGAACCTGGCTAAATCCGTACCTGTTCCTATCCAGATAAAACCCGAAGAGTCCTGGTTAACGGTATAAACAAATCCATGCGGTAAACCATCGTCCAGACCGTAGTTCCGGAACTGGTAGATCTGGGCTGAGGCTGAAATCAGAATGCAAAGTTTTAAAAAGACTATGATTCCTGTAGTTCTGATTAGTGATCTGTGCATCTGCATAAATTTAATTTCTTCTTGGCCTCACACCAATACCGTACCGGTACACCGGAACACCGCCAATGGGGATAACATAGAATGGGAGAGCCTCGTCATACTGGTTCCGGATATTAACAACCACATTATTGTTCCTGACCAGGGGATCCTGCTGCTTCCGGAACTGTATCTGCATTGAGGTATTGCGTTCTTCGGGCAGGATTTCCAGCCTGTTCTCTTTCCACTCATCATCGCCGGAAACTGTCAGTAGTTCCCCCTGCCTGGCAACAGAAATAACCCTTATTTCCCCGTCATAATCCCAGTCAAAATTCCTTATCTCCACGTAAATAGTATGCTCATCAATATAGGGAAATATACTGGAGATTTGCTCTGCATCATTCCAGAGCCGGAAGGTATATTCATAGGCAAAAGCGTTTGCCCCTTCCACCGGGATATTCTGTTCGGGATGGGTACTGAGGAAGTACCTGTACATGTTTCCGTCATTACCCTCCACTCCCTCGGCAATGACTTTGAACACATTCCCCCCGAACTGCTCCTGGTACTCGCCCTCTGCGGGATTGAAGGGTCCGAAGGTGTACCATTTATCGTCCCATTCAGGCTCATTACCGAAAGTCCGCGATGCCATCAGGTTGCCGCTGCGGTAGTTGCCCACCGGATCGACCCCCTGTGCGTCGGGATCTGAATGGGCTCCTTCGCCTCCATATACAGAAAAATTTATTTTGGTATTCCAGAAGCCGTTTATCTCATCATGTTCACCCCCGGTATCAGGGTCGAAAACCCTGATATAGACCGGCTGGGTATGCGCTTCGGGGATTACAAAAAAGAATGCCTGGCTGAAATCGTCATCTCCCCATGAGGGGCATGCATCGGGCCCGAAGGTGACCAGGTATGGTATGTTCTCATCTTTCGGACATGGAACCTCCTGTGAAAACAAATTCAGGCTAAAACAGGGAAGGATCAGCAGCAGTAGAAAGGTGAATCTCATATATATGTTTTGAATTGATGTGCAAAAATGGTGAGAATATAACGTCATGGTCTGGATTTAAGTATTCAGCGCATTGCGTTTAAAGAGATTTGAAATTGTAACTTCATATACGTGCAAATATTTAAACAGTTACTTTTTTTTGACCAAACCGGGAATAAAATTCTTCGGCTAAAGGGACCTTATCCTGGGTTGTCTTTCACCACCCGAAATGTCGCAGTTGATGAACCGTTACTCTGTTACAACTATAAACTTGTAAACACATGCTCTTTGCTGCCCGGATGAAGTACCGGGCAGGGGCAGCATACCGAGCCTTACCTGGTATGTACCCGGTTCGGCATAGGAATGGGTTATAGTTTCACCTTCATATTTTGCCCCGTCGCCTGTTTCCCAGTAAAATCCCTCTTTGTCAAAATCCTTTATGTATGATTCAGATGCATCCAGGATAAATGACCTGCCTGCTCTTACCGTATCGGGCGCATGGATATATGGCTGCTGTATCCTTTCAATGGTAAATCTGTATTCAGCTACATTGTATTGCATTTCACCCGTTACCAGATCCAAAACGTTCAGCCTGATAATATAGGTGCCTGTATCCTTGAAACAATGATCTGCCTCCAGTCCCCTGATAATCGTGCCATCTCCCATATCCCACTGGAAATAAAAAAGGGTGGTGTCCACTGCCTCACCTCTTTGTTCGTAAAATTCATAGCAGAGTTCAGGTTCCTGTATGCTGCTGCACTGTGTAAACAGGGGAAAAGTAGAAATAAAGGAGTAGATATTATCGGTACCTTCCCTGTTTGAAGAAAAGTAGCCTTTGCCAAGATCCCCCTCTGCTATGAAACCAAACTCATCAGCCTCTGAATTTATTGGTTTGGGAAGCCTTACAGGCTTCATCCATCCGCTGCTGCCGGGACTGCTGAAATACAGGTCAAGACGGCTGTTATTGTTATCGGAGGAAAAGTAGATGCGTCCGCCGGGATGTATATATGGAAATACCTCATCGCCCGGGGAGTTTATAATTTCTCCCAGATTTTCAGGAACCGACCACCTGTTGCCTTCCAGGCGGGACATGTAGATATCCATTCCTCCGAATCCCCCCGGCATGTCGCTGGCGAAGAAAAGTATTCTGCCATCGGCGCTTATGCTGGGGTGGGTAAGGTTATAATTGTCATTATTCCACGGGAATGGTCTTATATTTACCCACTGACCGTTTGCATTGTCTGCCATGAAAATTCCCAGCGTGGATTTTTCATATCGTCTGCCGGGCAGATTTCTGGTGAAAAAGACCATCGACCCGTCGGCCGAAAAACTTACCGGACCGTCATGGTAATTACTTTGCAGGCTTTTAGAAAAAAGCCTGGGATTCCTCCAGTTGTCCAATCTACTTTGGTCAGTGTAAAAGATGTTAAACAGATTTTCGTCTTCCCTGGTCATTCTTGTAATAAGGAAGCCGGTACGCTGATTGGAAGTATAAACCAGTCCCCCGTCATAATAAGCCGGTGCAAATTCATCGTACCGGTCGCTAGTAAAAGGCAGCCGGCTGATCTCATAAAAACTGCGGTTCTGTGCCACCAGTCCGGCAATGTGGACAGAATAGATTACAAATATGAAATATAATACTCTCATTATTTAAAAGTAACGCGGATTAACAACATTTACCCTGAACCTGAAATCATAGATCAGGGTTATTTCATGAGAACCATTGTTGAATTTGTTAAGCTGACCAAGTGAATAATCATATGTATAGCCTATCCTGAGCCTGTCGCTTATTTGTATCTTGAAAAGGCCGACCATGGAATCTTCCAGCCTGTATGATGCCCCTATCCATATGAGATCTGCCAGGATAAAAGAGAGGTTTGCATCGAGCTGCAGGGGATTTTTCTCACTGTACTTTAAAAGAAAGCTTGGTTTAACCTTGAACGGGCCCCGGCCGGCAACAAACCCGCCGCTGATCAGATAATTATAATTGCTCATATCATGATAGAGGACAGCTTTGGAATTCCTGGTGCTGTCGCTCAGGAAAAATGGAACGGATGCTCCAAGAAAGAAACGGGATGTATAATAGTAAATTCCAAAACCAAAATTCGGAAGCATATCACTGGATCCGGGGTCAGAAAAAACAACATCTCCCGGGTCGTGCAATGAAAGTCTGCTCCAGTTCATATTCCTGTTAATGCCCCCCGCCTTAAGCCCAAGGGACAGTCTCCCTCCTGCAACGGGTATTCTGTATGCATAATTAAGATAAAGGCTGGTATTGTTTCTTACGTCGATCTGTTCATTATGAAGAAAGATCCCAAGGGCGACATTTTCATTCTTCATTGGAGTATGGGCACTCAGTGTTTGGGACACGGGTGCTCCATCAAATCCTACCCACTGGTTTCTGTATCCTATCGTTATGTTGAAGACATCACGGCTTCCGGCATAGGCCGGATTAAGGGCAAGTCCATTGAGCATATACTGGCTGTATACGGGAAAAAGATGCTGGGAACCTGCATCTGTGAACAGTAGTAATGGTAATGACAGTATTATAAGAAGCTTTCTCAATGTCCCTAACGTTTTATTATGATAAAGCCTTTATATGAATAGCTGTTATCAACATTTAAAATAAAATAATATGTGTCTTCCGGTAATGGTTCGCCATTGTAGTTTCTTCCATCCCAGTCATTACGGTAATCCTGAGTCTTGTAAACTACATTTCCCTGCCGGTTGAAAACGGTTATTTCGTTGAACCGGGAATTTTCCAGTCCGCTGATAATGAAACTGTCATTCAAACCACTGTTGTTGGGTGAAAATGCATTTGGTATCTGCAGGTCATTCACTGTTATTGTAACCAGGTCGGAAACCGGTTCGCATACGCCGTTATAAACTGTCCACCGTAAAATGTTTTCGCCAAATCCCAATCCGGTCAGGAAAGTTTCCGGGTCATCAGGGAAAATTATATTTCCGCTTCCTGCAACAATTTCCCAGATCCCGTATGATGACGGCATATGTTCGGGAAGCATGGCAGCCATATGTGTTTCAAAAACAAAGCTGAGATCCTGATCAGTACCGCTGATGGCTTTTTCCGGCTGTTCGAAAAATGTCACTGAAATTTCTGCATTTGCAGCACATTTCCAGTTCGTTTCTGTCCACCGGAAAGTATGGGTTCCGAAGGAAGATACCGTGGCAGCCGGATCAGAAGTATTTTCATGGGGAATAAAAATGGTTTCAGGTAAGGATGATTCCCAGTTTCCCCGGCCAATGCTCGGTGTCGCATTCAACTGGATCCGGGGTCCGCAGATTTCAATGTCGTATCCCGGATCCGGCACCGGGTAACCATACACCCTGATAGTTGCTGCACCACCCAGATTTTCATCAGGTGCCCGGCAGCCAAAACCATCAACAAGCGACACCAGCTGATAGTTATATGTTATGGAATCATCTGAGGCCGGGGTAAGGGATATGCTGTATTCAGCTGAGTTAATGTTGCCGGCTGAAAATTCATTGTTTCCATCCGAAAAGACAATATTCCAGTCTCCCTGCCCGCTTAGCAGGAAGGATAATTCGCTTTGACTGCCCGTGCATATGGTATCATGCGATTCCATCAGTTGGGCATATGAGAAAGGATGGAATTTGACAGAAACAAAATCGCTTGTATCCTTACAGGCATCACCTGATCCGCTGAATATGATCCTTCTGAAGAAGGTCGTATCAGACAGGGGAGGTGAGAGGTAATCCTTTTGGTCTGATCCACCTTCTGCTGTTGCCCACATATCGTCTCCACCGGATAATTCCCATGTATAATTAAAAATCCCATCTCCGCCGGAAGGCTCAGAACCTGTGAATAGTTCGGGTTGAGTCAGATAACAGATAATCTGGCTTCCGGAAATGTCGTTGCCTGAAATTGGGGGCAGCACAAAAACTGTATAAGTGGAGCTTGTATCGGCACATTCTCCCGATTCTACTGTTCTTCTGAAATTGGAAGTGGCGAATAGCCGGTCAGGGGCATGCGAGGGATCATAATTGCCTGCAATAATTTCCCAGCTGCCATCAGATCTTGATTCCCACATGAAATTATATGTTCCGGTTCCGAGTCCCCCGGCCGGTTCCTCCGGTGCAACTATGGGCAGCGGGATATCGCCATGGCATATTGTCTGGTCCTGTCCGAGATAATTGTTCCTGATTGAAGGGTGAACATTTACCGGTACAATATTCGAGCTGTCGATACAGACTCCCGAAGTTGCTATCCGACTGTACCAGGTCGTATCATAAAGGGGGGGCGGATTATAATTCAATTGGCTGTTGACATCAACAGCTTCTGTCCACGGCTCAGAAACTCTATTCTGTATCCATAAATAGCTGAAATCGCCTGTGCCCCCTTCTGTGAGCGGGGGACCGGTAATTTCAGCCGGTGTAGACCCTTCGCAAATTGTTTGATGATCTGAAATAATATTACCCTCTATCTTTGGCTGTATAACTATGGTAATTATGTTGCTTGTATCGATTACCGGATCAGGGTCCTGATCAGTAACCACCCTTATAAAATCAGTGGTTTCATAAAGGATCTCCGGCTGATAATCCTTTCCGGCTGCTCCGTCGATCGGCGACCACACGTCACCTCCGTTTCTTTTCGACCATGAATAAATGTATTCAGGCCGGCCGCCTCTTGGCTGGGTTCCCTCCAGGATATCGGGCGCGGTTTCCTCGCATATAGTATACCGTTCAGTTCTTATGCCATTGAAAAGCAGGCCGTTCAGCAATATTTCAAGCTCTTCGATCTCCGCTCCGGGTCCCCCGGTTGTTGAGCCGAACGGATCGTTCTGCCGGAGATTTGTACCGCTTGCCCCGGGCCCCAGAGAGAGGCTGATTGAGGGGGACAGACTTTCTCCCGAATGGATCACACTGCCGCCGCCACCGCCACCACCGGCTCCTGCTTTTTCAGCATGATCCACATCGCCTCCTTTTCCGCCTTTGGCTGATATATTGACAGTGCCATGATAATGGTCTATTGATGCAACAATGGTACCTCCTCCGCCACCTCCTCCAGCTCCGGCAGTTGAGGGAGTGAGTACCGATACTCCGTCGGCATAGATGCCGTATCCGTCGGTGCTTTCCAGATGATTTGCAATAATAATTACCAGACCTCCGCCATTTCCTCCCGGTGTTGCCGTCCTTTCTTCAAAGCCGGTTGACCCCCCGCCTCCTCCTCCCATAAAAAAACGGTTTAAAAATAATCCGCCGGCATCAAATAAATGATCTACCAGCCAGTATCCTCCATATCCTCCCGGTTCTTCCTCACTGACAAGATCAGGGCAACTTTCAGATTCCCTTCCACCAAATCCTCCGGATCCTGAATTTGAACCTCCGCCTCCCCCTGCAAAGCGGCCGTTCCCCCCGCCCCCGCCGGTGGCCATCCTGCCCCTGCCGTGTACGATAACATTTTCGACAGACAATGTGTCTTCTCCTTCCAGATACCACGTAACAGGGCCCTCGCCCTTTTTGCCGGCTTTATCGGATCCTGCAGGGAATGAAAAGTTTTCATATGTGTCAGGATCACTTACGGCACATTCGTTATCAAGGCGCATGACGGGTATACCTCCCCGAAAACCTGTTCCAGAAAGATCTATATTGGCTTCAAGCCTGAGAGTATTAGTAGCTATAAGGGCCAGGACACCCCCTGTTACCCCATCCCAGGCTTTTGCTTCCAGGGTGCCGGTAACTGTTGCAGATTCATAGCCCCTCACTCTTACCAGCTGGACGGTTTCAACGGAAGTGTAACTGTTAATCAGCTCTCTGGTAAAAGTAACAGTTTTACCGCTTATGTCGCTTATCAGCAGGAACTCATAATTCCCCGCATCATTGATATCCTGTTGCCTGCCGTAATATTCCGGCGGAGATGTTTCTATGCTGAACCCCTTCATCTGGATCAACAATACGGTATCACCGGGATGAAAAAATTCAGGATCGGTGACTGTTACAGAATTGACGTCTACAATAGATTCAACTGCCGAATAATTATTTATTATTCCTGAAATTTCAGTTTGACCATAAACAGTCGCTTTGGATATAATTAAACCAATCATAAACAACATGAGAAAAATGCAGGGAGCTTTTTGTCCTTTCCGGGGAAGGCCGATATTGTTAGAATCTATCAATGTTCCGTTTGGTTAATTGAATCCGGGCATACTGATTTACCGGATATTTGACAATCCATAAATACATTAACCTGTGCCCAAAAAAACAAATATAGCAATAGTTTGAATACAGGAAACATATGAAGATTTTATTGAGCGCTCCAGGCCTGTTCTCATCCGGTTTATACGTACTTTGGGGTACCAGGTTTCAGAACATTCAAATATACATGACAATTTTTATCCGAAAATACACACAGACGGATGAAAAAAATTGACTTCGTCGATTACATATGCTGTGCATTGTGTTTTTCCCGGAAGGAGCATTAATTTGCAGATTGTATGCCGGCATACGGGATCCTGAAAAAGAAGCAGCTGCCTTTTCCATACTGGCTTGTAAAGCCGACGCTACCTCCATTTTGCTCAACTATGCTTTTGACAATAGCCAGACCCAGTCCCGTTCCTCCTGATTTGGTGGTAAAATAGGGAGTAAACATTTTCTTCCTGATCTCTTCAGGTACTCCCGTTCCGTTGTCATATATCTTAACCAGCACCATTTCCTTTTCCCTTATCAGGTCAATGGTTATTTTCCCTTTTCTTTCAGGGGGAATTGACTGGACCGAGTTTTTTAGCAGATTAATAAAGATCCGGTTCAGCTGTATTTTGTCAGCTGCTACCGGAACATTTTCTATGCCATTTACATTTACAAATATTTCAATGTTCTCATTATTGGAAAACAGACCTGCAACATTTGTAATTGCACTGACAATATTTGCATTGGAAGTTGTAGGTCTGGGCATCCTGGCGAAATCGGAAAAAGCTGAGGCTATAGATGAAAGATGGTCTATCTGTTCTATCAGGTTACGTGTGGTTTTCTTGAATATTTCATCCCAGTTATCAACTTTATCTTCCCATGATCTTTGCAGATGTTGAATACTTAATTTCATAGGAGTCAGCGGGTTTTTTATCTCATGCGCTATCTGTTTTGCCATTTCCCGCCATGCACTTTCCCGCTCTGATCTGGCCAGCAGTTCTGCACTGTTTTCAAGTTCACCCACCATTCTGTTATATTCCCTGATCAGGTTCCCTATTTCATCATCACCCTCATAATCAATCTGTTCATTTGACCTGCCAATTGAAAGTTTTCGCAGCTTGTTCTGTATAAGCCTGAGAGGCTTTGTTATGGTATTTGAAACTACAACAGCAATAAATACTGTTATCAGAATGAGAATAGCATATATGTTGACAACTGCAACCACAAGAGTATAAATCTCCATTTGCAGGATGGATTGTCTTGTAAAATAGGGAAGGTTAATATATGAAAGCAGCTCATTTTCAGCATTTATAAGAGGCACATATGCCGAAAGGTAGGAAAGGTTACCTATAGATTCCCTGTGTACAAACCTTACACTGTTATTAAAAAGCATTGCTGAATATGCCTGTGGATTCATTTGTTCTCCTATCAGGTTCAGTTCAAAGACTTCCGGGCGGGATGAGGCATACAAAAATCCATCAGGATCGTACAGGTTTATATCGGTATAAAAGATATTTGACAGTTGTATCAGCATACCGGTAATATCATCCCTGATTTCAGGATCAAGTTGCCTCTCCATACCAAGATTATATTCCATATCTATCAGCACAGACTGTATCTTTTCGCTTATATTTTCATATTGCTGATCCTCAAACTGCCTGATAGTATAATAGATAGTTCCTACGCCAATAATGATAAGGGAAAGCAGCAGCACACCGATCATGGAAATTTTGATCTTATTCTTGAAATCAATTCGCCATCTCCTGATATCCAGGGGGTATTTACAAACCAGAAGTCCGAGACTGTAAAGCAGGTAAAAAAATACGAAACTGTATGAGAATGAGGTAATAAGGTTAAAGGTTGTGAATTTGGGTTTACTCAGTATGATCAGATTTTCATGATCAACCTGATAAGCAAGATGCTTGTATCCTTCTTTCTCGAAAAAATCAATTACCACGTCGGATTCCCTGTCATTCTCCATTACCAGGGGATAGGAATAATATCCGGACCTGGTTATCAATCTGTCATTAATATATTTGGCATATGAGTAATCATTAATGATCTGGTTGCGGATAAATGTCCCTTCAATAAGCAGTTCGGGAAAACCTAGCTGGGTATCCATTATTTTGCTGTCAAGCGAAATGAATATCCTTTTTTCATATGGATACTGCTCGAGTTCATACACAATTATTCCAAGATAACTTATTCTTCCGATCAGGTTATCAAGAAAATAAAAACCCGAACCCGGAGAAACCGGTATGCCAAATTCTTCAGCCATATCATAAAAGAAGGAATAGCAGTCCACCAGCTCATCTACGTCGGCAAGATGAAGATCTGTAAGGTCATGGCAGGATGCAACCTGAAGGTCATATTTCCTGAAATACCCGCTGAAATGGTTGCTTCTTAGATAGTTATAAAGATCGTAGTCATCGTGAAGGTGTGATTGCAGCATGTAATGGATCACTTTATCTGACAGGAGGTTATCCTGGATTTCGTGCATCAGGAACTCGGCAACCTGATCACGCTCATTTGCCAGGTTGACAGCAATTACCTGCATTATGTTTTTTTCCTTTTCCCTGCTTTTTTTTGTAATAAAGGCAAGGGTGAACATGGAGATCAGGAAAACAAGGAATACCTGGAATGAATAGGAATATCTGTACCGGAAATATCTTATACCTGCAATTGTTCCTGTAATCAAAATGAAAAAGAGAATGGCATATACCGATATCGGGTTTTCAAAAGCTATGTATGTCAGGATCCCTGCTGCAAATGAAAGCAAAAACAGGGAAATGAAACTTCTAAGTCCAAGCAGGGTTGAGGAAATAGAAACTATCTTGTCTGCCAGAAGAACCAGTGATGCCAGCAGCATTGCAAGGATTAAATATGCAATAAGGCTGAACTGATTGAGATGGACAAAATTATATACTTCAAGTTGAATATTTGAATTGAAGATCAGCCCGGAAAACATGTTATGGAAAAAAAACATAAAACCTACAAGGATCAGGTTTAAAAAAACAACCGTCAATACCCGCACAGACCCGGGGGAGTTGATTATTCTGGTTGGCAACCTGAAATGAGCAGAAAAACAGGCTGTTGCAAAAAGAATAAATGCTGAGTTAATAAGAAAATCTCCCAGTGATGGAAAAAGGGATGATTTTGCATAATGCTGGGGCTGGAACAGGGAGTAGCTTTTAAAAATCCGGGGAACATCTGCTTCAAGCATAAAGTACCTGACCAGAAGAAGGATTATAATTACAGCTCCGAACCAAAGATTTTTTTTATCGGTGGCTAAAAAACTAAAGCTTTTGAATAGAAAAATCAGAAAAAATAAGAGGGCAAGTGAATACAACGAAACAGCAACAAGAGAAAACTGCCAGTGATATGACGGAGGGTGCGGTTCTATCAGTGAAAAAAGAAAATTGCCATCAGGATCTGTGATTACATTACCTGCATCAGGAAAAAATTCAAGTTCTACTTCGGGATGTAATTTGAAATCCGGATGAAAATTATTGACCAGGAATTCATTTTCAAATACATAATCATTCTTAACAGGTATGAGGGCAAACAGGTTTACAGTATCGTCCGGTTGATTGTTTACAATAACATACCAGCCATTGCCCGGGTTTATCAGGCGCTGGTTATCCGGAGTTATGTTTTCTTCAAGATTAAGTGTGACTATATTACTGTTCCAGAATTTAAGATCCTGATTGTAGTACCCCAGGAAAACGGTGCCTTCTTTTTGAAATAGTTCAAAATACTCATCTGAATATTTTTTTATAAATGCATCGATGCCATTGTTTTCTATCAATGAACTCATTTCTTCAAGATGAGAGGATGCTTCCTTATATTTCTCGTCCAATACCGACTGGAAACGTGAAACATTGATTTTTCTGGCATCCAGAATGCCGATATTGCGTTCAATTGCGGTTGCTGTAAAAAGCAGCAAAAGTGCAATTATCAAAAATCTGTAATCGTTCAATATCTTAATATATTTTGCCATATTAATTGTCAAAACATGAATTTCTAATGATGATGATAAGGTTCTCCCTTTATTATTGTCATTGCCCGGTAGATTTGCTCCACAAGTATCAGCCTTACCATCTGATGC